>DATGYC010000185.1:0-8145 GCA_035298385.1 Symbiobacteriaceae bacterium
ATATCATCCAGAATTGATTCCGGAGAGGTGAGGCGCAGTGGCAGAGCGGCGGACCCTTCCGAGTTCATGGTCAGCGCACTTGAAGGTCGAGTCACAGGCATGGGTCGCTGGCGGGCAGATCACGCCCGAGCAGCGTACGGCGATCCTGGCCCTCTATCCGGAGGAGCCGGGCGCCGAACGGGACCGCTTGATCCTGATCCTGTCGATCTTGGGCGCCCTGCTGGTCGGTACCGGGGTGATCCTCTTCTTTGCCGCCAACTGGCCCCGGTTGGGCTCTGGCCTGAAGGTCGCCTCCATTCTGACCGCCGTGCTGGCGGCGTACGGCTCCGGCTACTATCTCCAGTTCATCAAGGGCAGCTTCCCGCGGGTCGGAGCGGCCCTGCTCTTCCTGGGCGCCCTCTTCTACGGCGCGGGGATCTGGTTGGTGGGGCAGATCTTCCACCTCTCGGGTGAGGCGACCGGCTTCCTGCTCTGGGGGCTGGGCGCCCTTCCGGTCGCATGGGTGGTCCGGTCCCGGCCGATCCTCTGGCTCTCGGGTTTAACCCTAACCATCTGGACCGTCCAGGCGCAGGATAGCTACCGGAGTTGGAATCTGGCCTTCCCCTTCCTGCTCATCCTCTCGGTCGTGCCGTTGGCCCGGCAGTTGAAGGATCGCTGGGCGGAGGCGGGCGCCCTGCTGGTGACCTTCCTCTGGCTCGCGCTGAACATGGGTCACCTGCGGGTACCGGGTGACTCGGCCCTCCTGCTGGTGGCGCAGGCTGCGGTGCTCTATGGCGTGGGCGCCCTCCTCGAAGGGCTCTCCAGCGCTTCAGGCCGGCGCTCTACCCCGGCTGGTCCCTACCTGGGGGTGGGCGCCACTCTGACCCTCTTCGGCCTCTACCTGCTGACGATGAAGCTTGGGGCGGAGGCGGCGCCCTCGCTCTTCGCCCAGGGCTACCCGGGCGTCGCGGCTGGACTGATCCTGCTGGTGGCTGGCGGCGCCGCCGCCTGGTCTTACTGGCGCAGCGGTGAGAAGGGGCGACTGCTCCCACTGATCAGCGCGGTCGCGCTGATTGGCGCAACAGCACTCAGTCCTTCCCTCAGCCTGCTGCCCCGACTGATCGGCTTCAACCTGTTGCTCTTTGCGCTGGAGATTGGGCTGATCACGTGGGGCGTCGCCCGCCGGACAGCCCTGCTGGTCAACATCGCCCTGGTCGGCTTCGTCGTGCACCTGATCACCCGGTACTTTGACCTCTTCTGGGGGGCGATCGACCGCTCGCTCTTCTTTGTGCTCGGCGGACTGCTGCTGATCGGCGGCGGCTTCCTGTTGGAGCGGAACCGGCGACGCTGGACAGAGCGGGGAGGTGATGACCGTGCGGCGTAAGGGGCTGTGGTTTGCGCTGGCGGTAGCGCTGCAGGTGGTCATCCTCTTAACTCTGGTCGGCCGCCACTCCTACACCCTGGCGACGGGGACTGAGGTCCTTCTGAAGTCCGAGCCGATCGATCCGTGGAGCCCCCTGAAGGGCCAGTACGTCCGGCTACGGTACAACATCTCGACCTTCCCGCTATCGCTAGCGGCTGGTGAGGAGCCACCCTACCAGCGGGGCGATGTGGTCTGGGTGATTCTGCAGAAGTATAACCCTGACGGTGACCCTTACTGGTCGGCGACGGCCGTTGGTAAGGAGCGCTCCAGGCCGGGGCCCGGCCAGGTAGCGGTTCAGGCCCGGGTCGATTGGGTCCAGTGGTGGGGCGACCCAAGCCAGAACCCGCCGACTGGTTTCAAGAGCCAGGTCAACCTGCTCTACGGGATCGAGGAGTTCTACGTGCCGGAGGGCGAGGGGCCCGGTTTAGAGGCGAATCGGGGCGGGATCACGGTCAAGGCGAAGGCCGATCGGTTCGGGCGCATGGCCCTGAGTCAGGTGCTGGTCAACGGTGAGCCGGTGGAGTGGAAGTAAGCGATGAGGGCGCCCCGCTGTGGGGGCGCCCTCTCATTCGTTGGGAGGGATAGCGAGGCGCATCAATCAGGGAGACTCATAGCAGAGGGAGCAAACGGGAGTTGGTCGATGTGAAGGGGAGCTCCTATCGCATGCTACTTATCACGACGGGAATTGTTCTCGTGTTGGGCATCTTTGGGGCACTCTTCGGTCGTAAGCCGCGGGTGCCCGCACCGCCGCCACCGCCGCCGACCGCTGAATCCGACGTGGGCGGGCCGACCACGCCGAGTGCGCTAGCGAGTACCGGGCATACGGATCGCACGGTTACGCTCACGTGGAGTGCGTCCACGGACGATACCGGCGTGGCGGAGTATGAGATCTACAACGGCCTGATCCGCATAGGGACGTCGGCCACCAACGCGGTGACGCTGAAGAGCCTGCGGCCCAGCACGGCCTACAATCTGAATGTGAAGGCGCGTGACGCGGACTGGCACTTCTCGGCGGCCAGCAACACGGTTACGGTGACGACCGAGGCTGACACCGATCGGACCGCGCCCTCGGCGCCCGCCGAACTGGCACTGCTGTCCACGACCGACACCCGTGCCAAGCTCGAGTGGGCGCCCGCCCAAGACAACAGCGGGGTAACGGGGTACAACATCTACAATGGCGCCACACAGTTGGCCTCTGCAGGCGGGAGTCGGACAACCCTTAGCAACCTGGCGCCCTCAACTACGTACACAATCACCATCAAGGCGAGGGACAACGCTGGCAACCTCTCCCCCGCGAGCAAGTCGATCACCTTCATCACCGGCGCCCGCGATACGAGCGCACCCACGGCGCCCTATGAGCTTGTCGCGCCGGAACAGAGCGATCGGACCGCCATCCTGCGGTGGAAGGTGCCGACTGACAACTACGGCGTCACCGTGTACGAGGTCTACAAGGATCAGACCATGATCGCCGAGACCACCAGCAACAACTATGTGGTGGGCGGGCTGGCGCCGGGCAGCACCGCTACCTACTACGTGACTGCCAAGGATGCGGCCGGCAACCGCTCCCCGGCCAGCAACAAGCTGGCCGTGACCACGGGCACGACCGCTTACGTGCCACCGAGCCGAACCATTCGCGCCTACTACGCACAATGGGCCACCTACAGTGGGTTCAACGTGTCAGACATCGATGGATCGAAGATTACGCATCTCAACTACGCCTTTGCCGACATCGGGGACGATCTGAAGCTCAAGGTAGGCGACCCGAGCGCCGACGTCGAGAAGGCCTTCCCCGGCGACAGCGCGTCGGACCCCTACAAGGGCAACTTTAATCAGCTGCGGAAGCTGAAGCAGACCTACCCGCATCTAAAGAGCGTGATCTCCGTCGGTGGTTACACCTGGTCACAGAAGTTCTCGGACATGACGCTGACCGACGCCAGGCGGACGGCCTTCGCTAACAGCGTGGTGGACTTCCTGGTCAAATATGGGTTCGATGGCGTCGACTTTGACTGGGAGTACCCGGTCGCCGGGGGGGCGCCCGGCAACGTCCGGCGCCCGATCGACAGCAGGAACTTCACCGCTCTCCTGCAAACGGTGCGCCAGCGGCTAGATGCCCAGGGAGTGAAGGACGGGAAGCGGTATGAGCTCTCGATCGCGGGTGGGGCGAGCGACACCTACCTCGAGAACACCCCGCTGGCGGAGGTCGCCCCGTACCTCGATTACGTGCAGATCATGGCCTACGATTTCGGTGGCCCGTGGGAGAAGGTAACCGGCTTTAACGCGCCGCTCCAACCTGCTGTCACCAAGGGCGCCAGTGTCGCCAAGATCGTTGAGAACTACCTGAGTAAGGGGGTGCCGGCGAGCAAGCTGGTCTTGGGCGTCCCCTTTTACGGCTACGAGTTCCGGCAGACCAAGGGGAGCAATAACGGTCTCTTCCAGCCCTACACCGGTCCGGGAATCTCCCGGCCGTATGGTGTGGTGGAGAAGGATCTCTTGGGCAAGTGGGGTTTTGAGCGCCACTGGCATGCGAAGTCCCAGGTGCCATATCTGTGGAATGGGGCTTCCTTCGTCAGCTACGACGACCCGCAGTCCATGGCGTTGAAGGCGGGCTATGTCAAGCAGAAGGGGTTAGCCGGGGCGATGATCTGGGAGATCAGCCAGGACCCCAGCGAGGCTCTGCTCCAGCAACTGTACAGCGAACTGCGGTAACTTGACATCCGCCCCAACCTCTGCTATCATCCGTTCCAACTAGTGACGAACGGGAAGAGTACCCCACCTATCGCCCTTCAGAGAGCCCTGCACGTGGTGCAAGCGGGGCGGGCAGAGAGCGGGAGAAGGCGCCCGGGAGCTGGCACAAACGCATACCAGAGGTGGGCGCCCCCAGGCGCCAATCAGGGTGGAACCGCGGGAGCACAACAGGCTCTCGTCCCTGGCCAAAGCATTTTGGCCGGAGACGAGAGCCTTTTCGTCTTTCGGCCCCCAAAAAGGAGGGCCCCCGAGATGCAGAACTTCCAAGACCTGATCCAGAAGATCAACGCCTTCTGGGCCAGCAAGGGCTGCGCCGTCCAGGTTCCCTATGACGTGGAGAAGGGCGCCGGCACCTTCAACCCTAACACCTTCTTCCGCGCCCTTGGCCCCGAGCCCTACAACGTCGCCTACATTGAGCCCTGCCGCCGCCCCACCGACGGCCGCTACGCCCAGAACCCGAACCGCCTCCAGCACTACTACCAGTACCAGGTGATCATGAAGCCCTCCCCCGAGAACATCCAGGAGCTCTACCTGGAGATGCTCGAGGAGATCGGCATCTCCCCCAAGGTCCACGACATCCGCTTCGTCGAGGATAACTGGGAGTCCCCGACCCTGGGCGCCTGGGGCCTCGGCTGGGAGGTCTGGTGCGACGGCATGGAGATCACCCAGTTCACCTACTTCCAGCAGGTCGGCGGCCTCGAGTGCAAGCCGGTCGCCGTCGAGGTCACCCTCGGCCTGGAGCGCCTCGCCTCCTACATCTTCGGCAAGGAGAACGTCTACGATCTCCAGTACTCGCCTGAGATGACCTATGGCGACATCTTCGAGCAGTCGGAGATCGAGCAGTCCACCTACAACTTCGAGCAGTCGGATGCCGAGATGCTCTTTCAGCTCTTCACCATGTACGAGAAGGAGGCGACTCGCCTCCTGACCCTGGTGCCGCCGCTCCCCTACCCGGGCTACGACTACGTCATGAAGGCCTCCCACGCCTTCAACCTGCTCGACGCCCGTGGCGGCATCTCGGTCTCCGAGCGGCAGGGCTACATCCTGCGCATCCGTACCCTGGCCCGCTTGGCGGCCAAGGCCTACGTCGAGAAGCGGGAGCTGATGGGCTTCCCGCTCCTGAAGCCGCTGGCTGAGCGCCCGACCTGGCAGGAGCGCTACGGCGCCAAGATCGACCGCGAGGAGGCGAAGTAATCATGGCCGAGACCCGCAACCTGCTGCTTGAGATCGGCACCGAGGAGATCCCGGCCCGCTTCTTCGCCACCGCCCTGCCCCAGTTGAAGGCGAACGCTGAGAAGGCCTTCAAGGAGGCCCGACTCGACTATACCCTGGCCGACGTCTTCGGCTCGCCCCGCCGCCTCGTCCTCTACGTCAAGGACCTTGCCATGGTCCAGTGCGACGTGGAGATCACCGCCAAGGGCCCGGCCAAGAAGATCGCCTATGACGCCAACGGCAACCCGACGATCCCGGCGCAGAAGTTCGCCGCCTCCCAGGGCGTGCCGGTCGAGTCGCTGGAGATCATCGCTGACGAGAAGGGCGGCGAGTACCTCTACGCCCGCCGCCTCGAGCAGGGGCAGTCGGTCGCCAAGGTGCTGCCGCAGATCCTCGCCTCGCTCGTCACCTCGATCGATTGGCCGAAGTCGATGCGCTGGGCCGATCGGACGATCCGCTACGCCCGCCCGATCAAGTGGCTGCTCGCCATGTACGGCGATCGGAAGGTCCCGTTTGATGTCGATGGTATCGAGACCGTCCAGACCACCCGTGGCCACCGTGTCCTCGGCCCGATCGAGGCGCTCAAGGTCGATAACGCTGACGACTACTTCGTCAAGGTGACGACCCAGGGCTACGTCATGGTCGACCAGAACGTCCGTCGCAACGTCACCTGGCAGCAGATCCAGGCCGAGGCGAAGCGGGTGGGAGGCGTCGTCCGAATGGACGACGATCTGTTGGAAGAGATCAACTGGCTCGTTGAGCAGCCCTCGGCCTTTACCGGTGGCTTCGACAAGGCCTTCCTCGATGTCCCGCCCCGCGTCCTGGTCACCACCATGAAGGAGAACCAGCGCTACTTCCCGGTCTACAAGGCCGAGGATTCGGAGGAGCTGCTCCCCTACTTCATCGCCGTCCGTAACGGCGAGCGTGACGGCATGGAGCTCGTCATTCGTGGTAATGAGAAGGTCCTCTCCGCCCGCTTTGCGGACGCCCGCTTCTTCTGGGATGAGGATCGCAAGCAGCCGCTCGTCAGCTTCAACGAGAAGCTGAAGTCTGTCGTCTTCCAGGAGAAGCTCGGCACCCAGTTCGTCCGGGTCTCCCGCATCGCCAAGTTGGCCGCCGGGATCGCTGCGGCGCTGGAGTTGCCCGCTGCTGAGCGGGCCCAGGCCGTCGTTGCCGCTGAGGTCTGCAAGGCCGACCTGGCGACCAAGATGGTCTTCGAGTTCCCCGAGGTCCAGGGCTACATGGGCCAGCAGTACCTCCTGCGGGAGGGCGCCGACCCCGCCGTCGCCACCGCCGTCTGGGAGCACTACCTGCCCCGCGGCGCCGGTGATGCGGTCGCCAAGTCCGGCCCCGGCATCGCCGTCGCCCTGGCCGACAAGCTGGATACCCTGGCGGGCTTCTTCTCGATCGGTATGATCCCGACTGGCTCGCAGGACCCGTTCGCCCTTCGGCGAGCGGCCCAGGGCGTGATCCAGACGATCATCGAGAACAAGCTGCGCCTCGACCTGCGCCAGCTCTGCGGCCTCGCCCTTGAGGGCTACACCCTGGCCGACGAGGCCGGCATGAAGGCCCTGGCCGACCTGCTCACCTTCTTCCAGGCCCGCATCAAGGTCCAGATGGAGGGCGCCGCCTTCCGCTACGACGTGATCGATGCCGTCCTGGCCGTCGGTGCGACCGACGCCACCGATGCGATGGCCCGGGCCGAGGCCCTGAACGCCATGTTAGGCGAGGAGTCCTTCGCCGCCGTCACCGGCGCCTTCAAGCGAATCGCCAACCTGGCGACCAAGGCCGACGAGGCCGGCGTTAAGGTCGGTGAGGTTGATGTGGAGCTCTTCGAGCAGGCCCAGGAGCGCGAGCTTTGGGGCGCCTTCGTCGAGGCCCGCCCCGACATGAAGACTGCACTCCGCAACGGTGACTTCCGACGCTTCTACGCCCTCGTTCCTCAGCTGAAGGCAGCGGTCGATGGCTTCCTGGACAACGTCCGGGTCAACGCTGATGACGAGAAGGTCAAGACGAACCGGTACTCGATGCTGGTGGCCATGGCCGCTCTAATCTCCGCCCCGGCCGACCTGGGGCGCCTAGCGGGGTAGATCACAGATGGGCTTCTTCCAACGGCTGAAGGATGCGACGATCGGGTTTTCCGGCTACGCTCGCCTCGGGCGGAGCCGGTGGGCCTTCGGCTTCATGACCCTGGTTCTGCTCATCTCGATGGCCGTTGGGGTGGCCCGCTGGACGAAGGAAGTCCGGGAGTTCGGCCAAGTGGCCGCCCAGGAGCTGGCCAGCGGTCCGGACTGGGGCCTGGTGGACGGTGAGTTCCACTATGACGGGCCCATGCCGGCCTTCCCGGCAGAGAATATCGTCATCGATACGACTGGGAAGTACGACCCCGAGCAGTTGCGCACAATGCGCCAAGGCATCCTGATCACGCAGGACCGGATGTATAACTGGAACAGCCCGCGGATGCAGGAGCTGGACCTGGCGGAGATACCCTTCACCTTCACCCGGGCGGACATGAGCGCTTTGGTGCAGGGAATCTACGGCTTCGTGCCGGTGCTGGGCATCCTGACCTTCCTCTTCCAACTGGGCTTCAAGGCGTTTGACGCCGTGATCCTGGCCTGGATTGGGCAGTTGGCGGTCAAGGTGAACGGGCGCCCGGCGCCCTTCGGCCAGGCCTACCAGATCGCCCTCTACGCCATGACGATCCCAATCATCATCCAGTGGATCTTCGGGCTCTCGTCGTTCAGCATGGGCTTCTTCATCTGGTGGGGCGTTGGCGTCCTCTACAC
>DATGYC010000186.1:0-6424 GCA_035298385.1 Symbiobacteriaceae bacterium
GTACCCGCCGCTGCGAACTCGGGGCTGTACGGAACGACGAGGAAGGTCTCACCAAGTTGGACCGACTGGACCTTGGTCCCGGCGCTCAGCTTGACCACGTAGGGGCCACGTTGCTCCGCCGGAATCGATCCGGCGTACTGACCAGGGCCGGTGGCGGGCAGGGTGAGGACCTGGGTTGAACCATCCGGACGGATGACGCCCGCGGTCAGGTTGGGCGGCCATGCGGCTGCGGCGCCCGTTGAGCCAGCACCGCCAGCGGCGCCGGTGCTGTTCGCAGAGCCCGTACCGGACCCAAAGCCCAGCGACGCTAAACCAGGTAGCCCTTCCGCCGGCAACTGCACCGTCAACTGCGCTCTGCCCCCCGCTACGGAGGCCCTGGTACGCAGGGCGCCGCCATCGGCGGGCGGCAGCGACCAGCCCACCAGATTGCTCACCAGCACCTGGAATGCCGCCGATCCGACCAGATCGCGCGACCAGCGCCCATCCAGATCGGAGGTCCAGGTGGCTACCCGCCCCAACCCCGCCTGACCGATCGCCAGCACAGGATCACCCTGTGCCGACTGCAGGACGACCTGTGCCGTCGGCTTTGGCGTCGTGGCGACGTAGCCATCGAGTGGCGGCAGTCCGCCGACGCCCTGCAGGACCGAACTCCGGCTGACAATCGCCGGCTGGAACCGCTCCTCCACCGCCGCCGGGCGGCTGATCTGCTGCGCCTCCTTCAGGAAGATCTGCGGCGCGACGTTGACGTCCTGAGCGAGGTAGTAGCGCCCACGGCCCACGCTGGCGATCAACTGCATCAGCCTCTCCTCGCCGGGATGGAGCCAGTTGACGTGGACCGTCGAGATCGTGATCCCCTTGGCAGCGATCGCAGCCACCCGGGTGGCGTACTGGCTAAAGCTGATGCCCTGGGCGTCCCCGTCACCAGCGAGGACGATATGCTTCAGCTTCGCATCGACCTTCTCAAGCTCTGCGGCTGCCGCCTCCAGGTGCCCCATATAGTCGGGCGGGTCACCGGGCGCCATCCCGTCGATCTGTGCCTTGATCGCCGCCTTGTCGGCCACAAGCGTCGGTTTGACCACCCAACCCCCCACGAGGGTCGCGTCGCCGACCAGGATCGTGTCGCGCGGGGTCAAGAGGTCGACGAGTGCCTTACCGGCCTCCTTCGAGGTATTGATCTTCTCCTGCGACTCGAAGTTCTCGATCAGCAAGGCGACGGCTACCGGCGGGAGCTCCTTGCGCTGGGGCGCCTCCATCGTAACCGGAAGAATCGTCTCCAGCGGCGTCCCGCTCCACCCGCCCAGGGCGTAGGACTGCTCACCACCGACGGTCACGAGGCCGTGGCCGGACTGGCGCACGTAGGTGGCGAGGGCGTCCATCGCCGCTAGGCCCATCGACTGGGCCTGCACATCGACCAGGACGACGGAGGCGTACCGCACGAGTTGGGTTGCATGGGTCGGCAGGCCGCTCGGGCCGCGCCGCTCCACCTGCATGCCGCTGGCGGTCAGCGCCCGGGCGAGGTTCTCACCAGCGCCGGGGCGCCCTTCGACGATCAGGATGCTGGGGGCGCCCCCCACCTGCACCATCAGGGCGGCCTCGTTGTTCTGGTTCAGCCCATCGGGCTCAGCGTCGAGCGTCGCCCAGATGCGGTGCAGCCCCGGCGGCAGTTCGCCCAGATCCAGCGGCAGCGACTGGTCGCCCGCTTGAAGCTGGAGCGACCGGGTCTGGATCAGGTCGGACTCGCGATAGAGCCGCAGGGTCGCGGTGGTCTGGACAGTAGCCGCCAGGTGGGCGGTCAGTTGCAGCTTCTCGCCCTGTCGGAGGGCCGTCGGCCCCGCCAGCGAGCGGATCAGCGCCTCCGGCCCCGTCTCCAGCGGCAGATCGACCACATCGACCCGGATCCCCTTCGCCCGTAACCGCTCGGCCTCCAGGGCGGCGTTGCCCAGGTTCTCCTGCCCATCGGAGAGCAGGACGATCCGGGGGCGGTAGCCAGCCGGAAGCAAAGCCGCCCCGAGGCGCAGACCCCGGGCCAGATCGGACCAGTCGGGCCGCAGGACGGTCGTAAAGCCCGTGAACTGCGGTGCGGTCGAGATGGGCGCCTCCAGTGCGGCATCCTCGCCGATCACCAGGACGCCGGCCAGGTCGTCCGGTCCCTTGGACTCGATGGCGGACCGGATAAAGCGCTCCATCGCCGGACGAGCCGAGCGGGTAGAGGCTGAGAGGTCAGCCACGAAGAGGACCGCCTGGTGGCGCGCCGGATAGGGCAGCGCCGGGGCGAGGATCGCCAGCAGGAGCAGGGTGATGAAGGCCAACCGGAAGAGGCCCGGGCGCCGCCGTGAGACCAGTCCCGGTGTGGGACGACGATCGCCACGGCTGCGGCGGTTGGCTGGATGGAGTCGCTGTGCGAGGGCGCCAGCCCCCTGGGCCAGACGCCGCAACCCCTGGCGGAGATCAGCCTGGCCACCGTGCCAACGGGGCCGTGGGAAGCCCCGCCAAGCCCACCACTCGAAGAGGGCGACACCGAGCGCCAGCCAACCCAGCCACCGCCAGAGCGGTAGCGGCGCCTCTGTCGGGACCGATCCCGCCTCCGGCAGGACCGGGACCTTTAGCGCCGCCGCCGGGGCCATCTCCGAGACCAACCCGGCGAAGAGGTTGACCGCCACCGGGGTGAGCCGCTCGCCGTCCGGCGTCTCCTGGCGCACCGTCCAGAGCCCCGGGCGCCCCGCCACCAGCGTCGGCGGCGGCGAGTCCGGACCAAGCTCGAACCGCTGGCGCTCCCCGTTCGGACCGAGCCATTCCAGCGCCGTCGCCGAGGGCCACGGGCGCACCCGGACCGCCTCACCCGGCTGGAGCCCTCCCGGTGGGACCGGGGCGCCCGGCAGCAGGGTATCGACCAGTCGGTTCATCAGGATCGGGAAGGCGGTCCGCAGGGGCAGGTCTGAGGCCTGCAGGGAGAAGCTGAAGACCGCCTTCGACTCGCCCTCCAACCAAAGAAGCGGCAGTCCGTCAGGACCGGTCCAGAGGACGCGGGCGCCCGTCGGGAGCTCATGTCTCCGGGCCTGGGCGACGAGGACCTCACTGCTGTCCACGTTGGCGAGCAGCGGATCGTCCGTCCGCCCCGTGACCGGTCCGACCGGGCGGACCTCACCCGTCCCCGGCGGGTCGATCAGCAGGAAGTGGCCGCCCGCGGGGAGTGCGGTCGGCGTAAAGCGATCAAAGATGTAGAGGTCCTGCCCGCCCGCCTTGAAGTCGGCGGGCTTCACCTGCGTTAGCGTCACGCCGGGGATCAGCTTGAGCGCCCGCTCCAAGAACGGGTTCCCCTCGCTCACCAGGAGGACCCGTCCACCCGTGGCGCCCGTGACGGGCAACCAGGCCTGATTATCCAGGGCGAGGGCGTCGCCACCGGGGATTCGGACGGAGAGCAGCTTGGCGGCGCCCGGAATCGGCCAACTGACCGCGCGGCTCTCGCCAGCGGGGACCGTGACGGTCTCGACCGCCGCCAGCTTCTGGTCGAGCCAAAGCTCGACGGCCCCGGACGCCTCCGTTGGGCCACCGTTCTGGATCAAGGCGAAGGCGGACCAGGCCCCGCCCACCTGGCGGGCCGTCAGGAGCGCGACCGCTAGGTTCGGGGCGGGACCGCCCACCGGTATGTAGGTCACCGGCACGGGACTGGGCGCCAACCCCTCCGCCCCGCGGAAGTGGCCGCTGCCGATCACGGCGATCTGCCCATCGGGGCGCCCGCCCAGCAGCGCCGTTGCGAGGGCGAGCCCCTCGCCCAGGTCGGCCTCGCCAGCGCTGGGGCGTGCCTCACGAAGCACCTTGCGGACTCGCCCGCGATCCGCCTCCGCAGCGATCAGAATCTCGGGGGAGCGGGTCAGCAGGATGACGGAGGCCCGCCCGCCCGCGGGTAGGTCGGCCACCAGCTCCTCCGCCTCCGCCACCGCCTTGGCGAAGCGGTTCGGCGCCAGGTCGGTCGCCTGCATCGTCCCCGAGCCATCAAGGAGGATCACCAGATTGGCCGCAGTCCGCGTCGGCGCCGGGATAAAGGGCCGCGCCAGGGCCAGTGCCAGGGCGAGTGCGACGAGCAGTTGCAGGAGCATGAGCAGGCTGGGCCTGAAGGGCTGGCGCCAAGCGTTCGCCGCCCGATCTAGGTGCAGCGCCGTCCAGAGCCAGGGCGCCGTCACCTGGCGCTCCGGGCGCCGATACTTCAGGAAGTAGAGAGCAATGATCGCCGGTAGGGCGAGCAGCCCGAGCAGTCCAAGCGGTGCTAAGAGACCCACGGGGGCGCCCTCCTTTACAACTAGACCATCAACTAGACCAAGAGGCGTCCCCGTAGCAGAAGCAGGGCGCTATCTGCGACCCCCAGTTCAGCCGGGACCAGCCAGTAGCCGACCCCATGCCGCCGGCAGAAGGAGGCGACGGCGTCCAGCTCCGCGCCCAGCCGCTCCTTGTACAAGCGAAGCGTCGCCGGACCAAGGCTGACCTCGATCTCGGCGCCATGCCCCTCGACGTCGGTCAGCCGCCAGTCTCCCTCGCCCTCCGGCTCACGCTCGGCGGGGCTCAGGACCTGGAGGAAGGTGACCTGGTGGCCAGCGGCGAGCAGGCGCTTCAAGAGCGGGATCGCCCCGCCCTCTAGTAGCCCATCGCTGACCAGGATGGCGAGGCCGCGCTCCCGGCGGGCGCCCAGCGCCTCCGCCAGGTGGCGCTCAAGCGGGCCCCGGCCGTCCGGCTGAAGCGCGCCTAGGAAGGCCGCCACCCGGTGAAGCCCGCCCTCCCCACCCGTCGGGGGCAGGGCCTGCAGGCGCTCCCCACCAAGGGCGCTGACGGCCAAGCGGTCCCCGCCAAAGAGGGCGGTGGCTCCAAGCGCGGCCACCAGGCCTCGCCCGGTCTGCCACTTAGGCGGATCCCACGCCATCGAGGCGGTCCGGTCAAGCAATAGATGGACCGCCAGGTTCTCCTCCGCCCGAAAGACCCGGGTAAAGAGCGAATCCAGGCGGGCGTAGACGTTCCAGTCCAGCCGGCGCAGGTCGTCGCCGGGGACGTAGTTGCGGTAGTCGAGCAGCTCCACCGAGGCGCCCGAGCGGGGCGAGCGGCGCCGGCCGGCGCCTGGCCCGGGCAGGGGCGCCCGGCTCTGCATCACAAGCGCACGCAGCCGCTCCAGCAGCTCTGGCGTCAGGCCTAACTCGTTCAGGGCCGCCGGTCCGCTCATCTGGCCGCGGCTCCCTCCAGGGCGACAGCGCCGGCCCAGATCGCCTCCACGATCTGATCCGGTGTCACCCCATCGGCACCCGCCTCAAAGTTAAGGCCCACGCGATGGCGCATCGCCGGCTTAGCAACCGCCTCGAGATCCTCCGCCGCCACGTTCAGGCGCCCCTCGAGGAGCGCCCGCACCTGCGCCGCTAGGACTAGTGATTGCAATGCACGAGGGGAGCAGCCAAAGCGCACATACTGGCGAACCGCCGAAGGCGCATCGGGCTGGTCTGGGTGCGAGCAGAGGATCAGCCGCACGGCCAACGCCTTCAGATGCGAAGCGATCGGCACCGAGCGCACGAGCGCCGTCGCGCCAACGACAGATGAGGCCCGCGTCACGTGCTCGATCTTGGGCGGCTCCGGCCGCAGGGTCAGATCCAGGATGCGCCCCAGCTCCGACGCCGTCGGGAACGGCACCTGGATCTTGAAGAAGAAGCGATCGAGCTGCGCCTCCGGCAGTGGGTAGGTGCCCTCCTGCTCGACCGGGTTCTGCGTCGCCAGGACGAAGAACGGCTTCGGCAGCGGACGAGTGGCGTCGCCCGCCGTCACCTGGCGCTCCTGCATCGCCTCGAGCAATGCGGCCTGGGTCTTCGGCGTCGCCCGGTTGATCTCATCCGCCAGGAGCAAGTTAGTGAAGAGCGGTCCGGGCATGAAGCGGAAGGCCCGCCCGTTCCCCTCCTCGACGAGCAGGTTGGTGCCGGTGATATCGGCCGGCATCAAGTCCGGCGTAAACTGGACGCGCGCATGGGCGATCCCCAGCGCCTCCGAGAGGGAGCGCACCAACAGGGTCTTGCCAAGCCCGGGAACGCCCTCGAGCAGGACATGCCCGCCCGCCACCAGGGCGATGATCACCTGACGAACGACCTCAGTCTGGCCGATCACAGCGGCCTCGACGGCCCGTTCGAGCTCGGCAACGCCCTCGCGGAGTTCCTCAATCGTGACTTCCATCTAAATTCTCCTCCTTGAGGGTTAGCGCGAACCGCCGGCTAGGTCTGTAAAGTAGGCCTCAACCAGGGCTGCCATCTCATCCGGGACGGGGTTCTGGGCGAGGTGTTGACGGGCCTGGGCGCCGTACTCCCCGAGGACTTGGTCGTAGGGGCGCAAGGCACCCGGCAACGACTGCCCAGCGGGCCCGACGCCCATATCACCCTGGGAGCCCGCCCCGATCTGGCCGGGG
>DATGYC010000187.1:0-3198 GCA_035298385.1 Symbiobacteriaceae bacterium
TCGCCATCCCCGGCCAGCCCCTCCACCGTGATGATCCGCTCCCCCTCAAGCGCCCCTGCCGGCAGCAGGCAGGCGTTGACCGGGGTAAAGCGGGGCCGTCCATCCTCACCCTGGTGCTGCACGACGACCAGGCAGGCGCCGCACTCGCCCTCGCCGCAGCCCTCCTTCGCTGCCGTCAGGCCGCACCGGCGCAGGAGTTGCAGGAGCGGCTCCTGGGGCTCCGCGATCGGGGTCTCCTTGCCATTTAGCCAGAGCGTCATCGAGTCACCTCCAACGGTTCGATCAGGACCAGATACCGGCCGCCACAGATCGCCCCTTCAAGCTCTTCCGGATGGTCGAGCAGATCGACCTCATAGAGTTGCGGGCGCCCCTCATCCAGGGCGTCAAGCGCCGCCCGCCGCACCTCCGCCTCGCCGCAGCCGCCACCGATCGAGCCCCAGGTCCGGCCATCCCGCCAGACCAGCATCTTGGCGCCGGGCGCCCGGGGCGAGTGCCCCCAGGACCGGACCACCGTTGCCAGAGCCACGGTGGGCAATCTCCGAGGACCGTGCGAGTTTAGCTCCGCAGGAGATTGCCCACCGGAGGGACCGCCAGCGGTGACCATCTCGATCAGGGCGGCCCAGTCGGTCTCCTCGAACCGGCGCCCCGGATGGATGCGCGGCCCTCCATTCGTGGAGAGGGGCGCCCCGCTCCCGCCCCGGCGGGCGAGGACGAGTTCAGCCAGGACGGCGATGGCGATCTCCGCCGGCGTCTCCGCCCCAATGTCAAGCCCAACGGGGGTCCGCAACTGGGTGAGCCAGTCCGCATCGACCCCCTCCGCCATGAGCTGTGTCCGAATCTGCGCCACCCGCCGGTGGGAGCCGATCATCCCGAGCCAGGCGTAGCCAACCACCTGCAGGGCCGCACCCCGTGCGCCCTCGGCGATTGCCCGGTAGAGCCAGCGCAGGCAAGCCAGGTCATGCCCGTGCGCCCGCGTCGCCAGGAAGACGAGATCCGTTGGACCAGGGTCAACAGCCGCCAGCGCCTCGGCCCACTCCCCGGTCTGCAACTGGGCGCCCGGAAAGCGCTCCGGGGTCAGCAGGGCCGGTCGATCATCGATCACGACGACCGACCAACCCAGGAGCTGGGCGCCCGCCGCCAGCGGGCTGGCGATATGCCCGGCGCCCAGCAGGATCAGCCGGGGCGCCGGCTGGAGTGGCTCCGCCCAAACTTCGCCCCGCTCCGGATCGTGGATCAGCCCCGGTACGTCGATCGGTATGGGTGAGAGGTAACGGGCGCCTAGGGTGGGGCCTGCCACACTCACCTGCACACTGCCCGCCCGGCGCTCAGTCAACAGCCTTCCTAGCTCGTACAACCAGATGGAGACCCACTCCCATCGCAGTGACCTCTTCAACCATACGCAGCCCGGCGCATTGACTTGCTTTGCTGAAATGTTCGTCACCAAAGAAGCGCGAACCTTTCTCGCCCGTGCTATCATCATAAGAACGGAACTGTAACGTAGGAGGCGCCACAATGTTTTACGCCCTGGGAGCGCTCCTGATCGCCCTGCCCTTCCTGACCGCCGCTACCTGGCGGGTGCGGATCGGAACGGCCCTGCTCGTCTACCTGGTCACGCTCGGCCTGTTCCTCCTGGTCCTGCCCCCGCTTGATCTCTGGGGTTCGCTCTTCCTCTTTGCCTTCGGCCTGCTGGCCTCACTCGCGGTCGACGTGACCGCCGTCGCCCAGACGAAGCGCCTCCGCTGGCGCCCGATGGCGCTCAAGGTGCTCCTCGCTTTAGGGATCTACCTCGTCGCCCTGGTCAGCTCCGCCGAACCCTTCCACGCCGCCGCCTACGCTCACCTGGGCAACATCCAGACGGTAGATGCCGAACGCCCCGAGATCGCCCTGAACCAGATCGTCCTGGTGCCAGAGAGCGTCGCCCGGAGCCGGGCCGCCCAGTCGATCGGGCAGGTGGGCGCCCAGTGCAGCCTCGGCAAGCTCTTCCTGAGCCGCTCCGCCAACGATTTCGTCTGGGCGGGCGTCCTCGAGCCGATGTCCTTCTTCAAGCGTGACGCCGCCTGCGGCTACGTCACCCTCTCCGCCACCGACCCGACCCGCCCGGCCACCTTCCACTCGATGCACCTGGCCGCCACCCCGGAGGGCTTCTTCGGGCGCCGCCTCGACCGGGTCGTCCGTAGCCAGGACCCGACCGCCCTCATCGAAGAGGCCAGCTTTGAGCTGGACGAGACGGGCCACCCCTACTGGGCAGTCAGCCTCGGCGAGCGGACCGTGGGCGTCATGGCCCAGGGCCTGACGATCGATCGGGTCCTCCTCATCGACGCCCAATCGGGCGCAGCCAAGGAGTACCCTCTTGCCGCTACCCCGGAGTGGGTCGATCAGGTGATCCCCGCCGCCATCGCTGCCCAGCGGGTGACCGACTGGGGCGCCCTCTCCGGCGGCTGGTGGAACACCGTCACCAGCCAGACCGGCGTGCGCCAACTGACCGATGCCACCTCCGGGACGGATGGGATGCTCCTCGTCAGCGATGAGAAGGGCCGGCTGCAGTGGTTCTCCGGCGTTACCTCGCCCTCTGCGACGGATGCCAGCCTGATCGGCTACGTCATGATCGATGCCCGCACCAACGCGGGCCGCTTCGTCCCGCTCGACGGCCTCGGCACGGAGGATGCCGCCCAGGAGGCCGCCAAGGCCGCCTTCAAGGCCGAGTCCTTCACGCCGGGCTACCCCCTCCTCTACCGCCTCTTCGGTGAGGAGACCTGGATTGTACCGATGCTCGCCAAGGGCGGGGATGGCGTGACCAACACCTTCACCGGGGTCGTCCTGGTCAACGGCCAGGCGACGGCGGTGGGGCGCGGTAAGTCTCTCCAGGAGGCGGTCAACGCCTACCGGACCGCCCTGACCCGCCAGGCGGGCGCCAACCTCTCGGGCGGCGCTGAGATGCAGACCGTCAAGGCGAAGGTGGAGCGAATCGGCTCCTTCATGCAGGAGGGGCAGACCACCTTCGTGCTCCAGCTGACGGGGCAGAGCCGGCTCTTCCTGGCGCCAGCCGGCGTCTCGAACCAACTGGCGGTAACGGCCGCTGGGGATCAGGTCGAGGTGACCTTCGTCGACTCAGGGGCGGCAGATCCGATCCTCCGCTCCTTCAAGCGGCTGCCATAGGGAGATGAGAGGGCGCCCACTCCACTCGGAGTGGGCGCCCTG
>DATGYC010000188.1:0-8409 GCA_035298385.1 Symbiobacteriaceae bacterium
TCGATCCGGCGGTTCCAGCAGGATCAGGGCCTGACCGTGGACGGTGTAGTCGGTCCCGCCACCTATGACGCCCTCCAGAAGGCCTACGACAAGCAGACCGGCGCGGTGCAACCGTGAGCCACCAGGAAAGAAGGGGCGCCCCGCTCATCCGGGCGCCCCTTCCGGCGTCTATTCTCCATAGGAGGTGTTTGCACGTGGCCTTTCGACTTGGTCTGTTGATCCTGGTCGTCGGCCTCTGGATGGCCGGCAGCGTCGCCGGTGCCGCAGCGGTCACTGGGCGCCGCCCCCAGCTCGACCGCTGGGCGCTCGGTGGCTTCCTCTGGGGCATCGGGGTCGCCCTCTTGCTACTGATTGACTGTGTCCAGCCCTGGCCGGGCCTCTCGGGCCGCCTGGCCAATCTGCTCTACCTGGGTGGGGCGGCAGGGGGCCTGGTAGGGCTGAACTGGCGGAGCACGCCGAGCCTGCGCTGGCTCTGGACGGCGCTCCTGGGCGCCCTCACCTTTCTGCCCTTCTTCGTCCTCTCCGTGCTGAACGCCCTCTGCCATCTCAGCTAGAAGAGGCGCAGCCGCCGGGTGAGGGAGGCGAGCGGCCGGAAGGCTCGCAGTGGGCCAAAGCGGGCGATTAGCTCGGCCACATGGAGGGCGTCCTGCTCGATCCAGTGGATCACCGTCGCCCGCTCAGCCTCTGTGGCGGCCAGGAGGAACTGTGCATTCTGCCAGACCTTGTCGCGGTAGGTGATCAGCCCAAAGAGGGTGAGCGCCTCGTCCAGGTCGCCCAGGACCCAACTGAGCGGTCGAATCCCTCGCCCGTAGTGGCTCGCCACCTCTCGCTCCACACCGGGGATCACCAACTCCAGCACTCGGTTGATCTGGTCATGATCGAAGCGGCGGCGGATGCTGCGCTCCCGGTCTGCCGCATCGCCCTCCCCGACCAGGAGTTCCCAGACCACCAATGGCAGGTCGTTGTTGATGTGGGCGTTCATGCCAAGCAGGATATCCTGCAGGACAAAGGTGCGCCGGCGCTTGGCCTGCTCAAAGGCGTAGGTCCAGGCGGGGGGCGCCCTCCGAGCGGCCTCCCACTCGCCCAAGGCGTGAAAGTAGTACCAGCCAAAGCGGACGGCGACCCGCTCGATCCAGGCCGGATCGAGGAAGAACCCCTGGCTTCGTCGCTCCTCGACCCCGGCGGTCATCGCTGCGTAGACGCGCAGAAAGGCGGCTCGGTTATCCCGGGCCGCATCCCATTGGCGGAGCTGTCGCCGCATCACCCCGAGCAGCTCCACGATCGAGCTGACCGGCTCGCCCCGGATGGTCAAGGGGAACTGCCACACGGGTGATCACCTCCCTGCCGCTACTCTACGGGAGTCTGCTCGGCCACTTGCTTGAGCGCCCAGAGTTCCCCGAGGAGCCAGTCGGGCACGAAGGGCTCGAGGAGCGGCTCCAGGAAGGGGAGGGGCGCCCGGAGCACCACGCTGACGGCGAGCCGACTCCCAGGTTCCGGTACAGACTGCCATACGGCGGAGCCGTCGGTAGACTGGACGTTCACCTCCAGGTCGGTCACCCGCATCCAGGGAAGGTGGGGGGACCAGCCCTCTGCTACCAGATCCTGGACCCGCCCAGGCGCCGCCGCAATTCGAATCGCTGCATGGAGTCGCCGCATACAGAAGACACCCCCAGGTTCAGTCTCCCCTGGGGGTGCCCGCCTATGCCCATCACCGGATCTTCTTTGCCATCATGACGCCCCACGGTTTGAGTCCGAAGTACTCGCCTGCCTTCTGCCCCTTCTCGTTCCCAGCATGGACCCAGTTTGTCACCGTCTCGATGCCCAGCCCCTGCAGATACGCCTCGCCCACCTGGTGTAGATCCTTCGCTAGCCCGCTGCGCCGGTGTGAGGGCTCGACGTAGATGTCGGCCAGATAGCCCTGCATCTCGCCTGTGCGCTCATTTGGTTGCAGGGTGATCACCAGATAGCCGACCGGGCGCCCGTTCTCCTCCGCGACCACCGCCGTTCCCCCGGGACTGGAGAGGCAACCGGCGAGGTTCTCGTGGGCTGCCCGCCGGATGATCTCGGGGTGACTGCGAGCCCGATCGCCATCTGGGGTGATCTGCCAAGCGGTCTCCGCCGCCATCTGGAGTAGGTAGGGCAGATCATTCGGCTGCCAGAAGCGGACCGTCGCCATTGCTTCATCCCCCTTGCACGTGTTGCTCCAAGGTACGTCAGCCGGGTCCGCAGGGTCACCGCCCTGCGCCCTCCCTTCATACGATAGACCGCCCGATCTTGGATAGAGGGAGGCGGTCCCGATGATCACCTTTCGTACCTGGCAGAGGGAGGATCTCCCCTGGCTTGCCCAGGCTGCCACGGTCGCCAGTTGGGAGGGGCTGACGCCGGCGGAGCAGGCGGAGGTCGATCCCAACTTCTTGCAGGAGAGCGCTGTGGAGCAGCTGCGTGACGTCCTTGGTGGACCCACGGGCAACGCTGTGATCGCTGAGACGGACGGGCGCCCCGTCGGCTTCGCCCTGGGCGCCCTCGCCCCGGACACCTCGACTGGCGAGCCGAACGGCCTCATCCTCTCCCTCTGGGTCGATCCCGCCCGGCGGCGACAGGGCGTGGCCAAGGGGCTCCTCCAGGTGACGGAGGCGCTCTTTGGCTGCTGTGATGTCCGGAAGGTGAAGCTCTGGACCCCGCTGTCGAACGAGGCCGTCGTCCGGTTGGGCGAGACGACCGGCTACGTCCGTGAGGGCGTGATTAACCGGAAGCAGTTCGCCTGAGCCTCTTCCGCCCATGCACCCGTTCCCGCCCGTAACATAAGCTGTAGTGGAGACGTTCCACTCTCGCCGTGGAGCCCGGTCTCACAGTCGGAGAGGGGGTCCCTTTCGTGAGCAGAAGGCGCAGACAGAACGTGATCTCAACGGCCTGTCCGGCGAACACCGGATCGCCCGTGACGATCGCCTGCCCGGTGACGGCTACATCGCCCACGCCCACCGCGCCGACGGCAACGCTGGGTGTATCGCAGACCGTGCCGGGCCTAAACGCCCCGCAGGATGTCTTTACCAACCCGGTCACCCAGTTGGCCGCCCTGAATCCGTTCGCGGCCCTGGCAGCCGCCGATCCGAACGCCGCCCTGACGGCGCTCAGCCCGTCCCTGAATATCTTCAACCCGGCCATCAACCCAAACGCTGCCTTCCTCGCCTTCAACCCGGCCTCCGCCCCGACGCTCGCCCTCGGCTCGGTCCAGGGTCCCGCCACCTTGCCCTTTGGCAAGCTCGGCAAGGGCTTTGGCAAGGGCGGTTTCGGTAAGGGCTTCGGCAAGCCCTTCGGCAAGGGCTTTGGCAAGGGGTGCGGCGGTGGGGGCTGCGGAATCTAGTCCTCTGGAGGTGACCGTTCCGTGAACATCACTCCGCAGACAGCTGCCACCTCGCCGCTGAGTACCCTTACGAATCCCGCCGTACAGTTGGCACCGCTGAGCCCGTTCGGCTCGCTGGCGGCCCTCAACCCGTTCGCCGCTCTGACCGCGCTTAGCCCGTCACTGAACATCTTTAACCCGGCCATCAATCCGAACGCCGCCTTCTTGGCGTTCAACCCGGCCTCTGCGCCGACGCTGGCGCTTGGCTCTGTCCAGGGCCCAGCAACCCTGCCGTTTGGCAAGCTCGGCAAGGGCTTTGGCAAGGGATTTGGCAAGGGCTTCGGTAAGGGTGGTAAGGGCGGCAAGGGCTTCGGCAAGATTTAGTACTGAGAAGGGGGGCAAAGCCCCCCTTCATTTATCTACACCTTGTCCAAGGAGGGAGGAGAGTGCAAGACCGACATGAGAGCACCGCTCAGGATGTATTCACCGATCCAATCGTACAGCTAGCGGCCCTCTGCCCGATCTGCGCCCTGGCCGCCCTCTCGCCCCAGGCCGCCCTCGCCGCCCTCTCACCCATCCTGCGGACCTTCAACCCGGCGATCAATCCCCGGGCCGCGCTCCTCGCCTTCAGCGGCTTCAACCCCGCCAAGATCCCACGGGGCCGGGTCAGTCGCTAGCTCATTCCCAGGAGACGCCCGACGTAGACTGAAGCAGGAACCTTGCCACACAGGAGAGAATCTTTGTTTCAGTTTCATTCATAGGAAAACTATGAACCAAACGTTTGGTTGGTTTGGGAGGGGGAGCTCCACTATGGCGAATGAGAGGGAGCGGAAGGAGCGCTTTGCCGGCGTCTCTGACCGGCCCGTTCAGCGCGTCTACGGCCCCGAAGATCTAAGCGGCTGGGACCCCGAGCGTGACCTCGGTGAGCCTGGCCAGTACCCGTTCACCCGCGGCATCCACGGCACCATGTATCGCGGCCGCCTCTGGACGATGCGCCAGTTCGCTGGCTTTGGCTCAGCGGAGGAGACGAACGCCCGCTTCAAGTTCCTCCTGCAGCAGGGGCAGACCGGTCTTTCGGTCGCCTTTGATATGCCCACGCTCCTCGGCTACGACTCGGATCATCCGTACGCCGCCGGCGAGGTCGGCAAGCTCGGCGTGGCGATCGACTCCCTAAAGGACTTTGAGGTCCTGATGGACGGGATCCCGCTCGGCCAGGTCTCCACCTCGATGACGATCAACCCGCCTGCCTCGATCATGCTGGCGATGTACCTCGCCGTGGCCGAGCAGCAGGGCGTGCCGTGGAGTCAGGTCCAAGGCACCATCCAGAACGATATCCTGAAGGATTACATCGCCCAGAAGACCTATATCTATCCGCCCGAGCCCTCGCTCCGGGTGATCACGGACGTCATGACCTTCGCGGCCAAGCATGTGCCGAAGTGGAATACGATCTCGATCTCGGGCTATCACATTCGCGAGGCGGGCGCCACCGCCGCCCAGGAACTCGCCTTCACCCTAGCGGACGGCTGCTGCTACGTCGAGGCGGCGATGAAGGCCGGGCTCGACGTGGACGAGTTCGCCCCGCGCCTCTCCTTCTTCTTCGATGTGCACAATGACTTCTTCGAAGAGATCGCCAAGTTCCGGGCGGCCCGCCGCCTTTGGGCCCGGCTGATGCGGGAGAAGTATGGCGCCAAGGATCCCCGCTCCTGGATGCTTCGCACCCATGCGCAGACCGCTGGCGTCTCCCTGACCGCCCAGCAACCGGTTAATAATACGATCCGTGTCGCTCTGCAGGCCCTCGCCGCCGTCCTGGGCGGTACCCAGTCGCTCCACACGAACTCGTATGATGAGGCGCTCGCTCTCCCGACCGAGGAGGCCGTGAAGATCGCCCTGCGGACCCAGCAGATCATCGCTGAGGAGTCAGGTGTCGCCAACGTCGTCGACCCGCTGGCCGGATCGTACTACGTCGAGTCGCTCACCAACCAGCTTGAGCAGGAGGCCCTCGCCTACTTCGATAAGATCGAATCGATGGGCGGCGTGGTCAAGGCGATCGAGCGGAACCTCTTCCAGCGGGAGATCGCCGACTCGGCCTACCGCTTCCAGCGCCGCCAGATGAGCGGCGACTACAAGGTGGTCGGGGTCAACGCCTACGCCGATTCGGACGAGCAGATCAACACGCAGATCCTGCGGGTCGATAAGGCTGTGCAACGTCGTCAGATCGACCGAATCGCCTCGGTCAAGGCCTCCCGTGACGGGGCCCGTGCGGCGGGCGCCCTCGCCGAGCTACACCGTGCCTCCCAGACCAGTGAGAACCTGATGCCCTACATCATCGAGTGCGTCAAGGCTTACTGTACGGAGGGCGAGATCTGCGGGGTCTGGCGTGAACTCTGGGGCGAGTACCGCGAGGAGTCCGTCTACTAGGAGGCAGTTATGGAACGCAAGTTGCGAGTCCTTGTTGCGAAGCTCGGCCTTGACGCCCACGACCGGGGCGCCAAGGTCGTCGCCCGCGCCTATCGAGACGCGGGCTTTGAAGTGATCTACACCGGCATCTACCAGCGCCCCGAAGGGGTGGCGGACGCCGCCATCCAGGAGGACGTGGACGTCGTCGCCATCTCCTCCCTGGCGGGGGCCCATACCGTCCTGATCCCGCAGTTGATCGAGCTCCTAAAGGCCCAGGGGGCGGATGACATCCTCTTCCTGGCCGGCGGGGTGATTCCCGAGGAGGATGCCGAGGATCTGAAGGCAGCCGGTGTGGCTGCGGTCTTCGGCCCTGGTTCGGACCTGGACGAGATCATTCAGTTCACCCAGGCGAACGTGAGGCGCGCATGAGTGAGGAGTTGACCCCTAGCGCTGCGCCGGCGCCGGGCGCCGCCAACCCGGCGTCGACGGTCACGGATGCGGCGGGAACTGCGGCCCGCCCACTGGACGACCTTCTCGCCCGCTTCCGTACGGGCGAGCGGCGGGCCCTTGCTCGGGCGATCTCCCTCGTCGAGAACGGGGCGCCCGAGGCGGCTGAACTCCTCCGCCACCTTTGGTCGCGGACCGGCAAGTCCCACGTGATCGGCATCACCGGGCCACCCGGGGCGGGCAAGTCGACCCTGGTCGACCGGCTCGCCGGGGAGTTCCGTACGCAGGGGAAGTCCGTCGGCATCCTGGCCGTCGACCCGACCTCGCCCTTCTCGGGCGGGGCGATCCTGGGCGACCGGATCCGGATGGGCCGGACCCTGGCTGACCCCGGCGTCTTCATGCGTTCTCTCGCCTCCCGGGGCCACCTGGGCGGCCTCTCGGCGGCGACCGCTGAGGTGATCGCCCTGCTGGACGCCTTCGGCTTCGACGTGATCCTGGTCGAGACGGTCGGGGCGGGCCAGTCGGAGGTCGAGGTGATGGGTCTGGCCCAGACCACCCTCGTCGTCCTGATTCCCGGTATGGGCGATGAGATCCAGGCGATCAAGGCCGGTATCTTGGAGATCGGCGACCTCTTCGCCGTCAACAAGGCGGACCGGGATGGCGCCGACCGGGCCGTCATGGAGATCGAGATGATGCTCGACCTCGGCCACATGGGCGAGGCCGGGATCAATCGGTGGGAGGCGGTCCAACCCAACTCGGGCGCCCTCGCCCGGCTCGACCGGACCGGCCACCACGCCGCTGACGAACTGGCCGACGTCAAGGGCCTGACCAACGCCGCCCGGCACGCCGCCGAGCGCCACGGCACCGCCAACCCCGGCGATATCTCCTGGCGCCCGCCCGTCCTCAAGACCGTCGCCAAGGACGCCCAGGGCGTCGGCGACCTCGTCGCCCGGCTGAACGAGCACCACCAGTTCCTCGCCGAGACCGGCCGGATCGAGCGCCTGCGCGCCGCCGAGGCCAAGTCAAAGCTCCGCGAGCGGATCAGCCAGGAGGTCGCCCGGATCATCCTCGCCCGCGCTGAGGAGTCAGGCGACCTGCAGATGATGACCGACCAGCTCGCCAACCGGCTGATCGATCCCCTTACGGCCGCTCAAGCCATCTTGGCTAAACACCTACGCTAATCACCTACGAAGGAGATATAAAAGCATGGATTTCTTCCTGACTGAAGACCAGAAGATGATCCGCCAGGCGATCCGTGAGCTCGCCGAGACCGAGTTCGCCCCCCGCTCCGCCCACTTTAACGAACAGCACGAGTTCCCCTGGCGCAACTTCAAGCTGCTCGCCGAGAACGGCTACCTCAACATGCACCTGCCCGAGCCCTACGGCAGCGGCCTGGACTGGGTCTCCTATGCGATCGTCATCGAGGAGCTCGCCAAGGCCTGCGCCGTCACCTCGGTCATCTTCGAGGTCCACTGCTCGCTCCACTCCGAGGCGATCTACCACTTCGGCAGCGAGCACCTGAAGCAGAAGTACCTGCCCAAGCTGACCAGCGGCGAGCTCCTGGGCGCCTACGCCCTGACCGAGCCCGGCGCCGGTTCCGATGCCGCCGCCCTGCGCACCGCCGCCCGCCGCGAGGGCGACGAGTACGTCCTCAACGGCGAGAAGACCTTCATCACCAACGGCGGACAGGCGGGCCTCTACGTCGTCTTTGCCCGCACCAACTCGGACCCCGCTGCCGGCCACAAGGGCATCTCGGCCTTCCTCGTCGAGGCTGGCACCGAAGGCTTCACCGTCGGCCGCCCGATGAACAAGATGGGGTTGCACGCCTCCCACACCACCACGCTGCACTTTGAGGACTGCCGCATCCCGGCCGCGAACCTGCTCGGCCAGGAGGGCGAGGGCTTCAAGATCGCCATGTCGATCCTGGACCGGGGCCGCGTCGGCATCGCTGCGCAGGCGGTCGGCATCACCGCCGCCGCCCTGGAGGAGTCGATCAAGTACTCGAAGGAGCGCAAGACCTTCGGCAAGCCGATCGCCGAGCACCAGGCGATCGCCTTCAAGATCGCCGAGATGGCGACCGACCTGGAGGCCGCCCGCCTGATGCTCTACCGGGCCGCCTTCATGATGGGCACGAGCGACAAGCCGACCAAGGAGGTCGGGATGTGGATCTCGATGGCGAAGCTCTTCGCCTCCGAGGTGGCGATGAAGCACACGACCGAAGCGGT
>DATGYC010000189.1:0-6494 GCA_035298385.1 Symbiobacteriaceae bacterium
CGCTGATCAGGATGGCGGCGACCTGGATACCCCTCCCCCCGACTGGCGTGAGCTCCTGGCCACCAACCGCCTCCTGACGCACAACCATCCCGGCTACTGGGATGATCTCCTGATCGCCCTCTACCAGCGCTCGATCCGCACCCGCACGATGCGCGTCGGGCAGGTCGATGTGACGAAGAAGCTGATCGAGGAGGGCTTAGGGCTCTCGTTCTTGCCCCACTCCGCTGTCTGGCGTGAGCTGGTCGAGGGTCGGCTCTTGGAGGTGCCCACGCCTGGGCTCGAACTCCCGATCGCCGAGAGTTGGATCCTGGTGCGCAGCGAGGCGCCTTCTGCAACGGCAAGCGCCTTTGCCCAGGCGGTGACGGCGCAGTTTCCGTAAGCGAGAGCCACTCCCTGCCACGCTCTAGCCATAACGAAACCCAGTCGCACAAACGGTCCGCGTTTGTCGACTGGGTCGCTTGATCTCTATCCGCTTGGCTGCCCACGGCAGCTGTGCTAGGCCATTCAGCACCGTCTCGGTAGACTCGGTCCACCCGGCGGTGGCGGGCAGAAGCCCGTCACCGTATTGTTCCCCTTATTGCGCTCCTCCGGGAGAGTCAGGTTTGCATCAACGGTGATGCTAAAGATCCGCCCGGTGACCGCGAGGGGAAAGCGGAGCAGCGTCTCCTGCCCCGGCTCTAGCACGGGTGTTAGCTGCTCCGCGACCTCCGGTCCGCTCGAACGCCCAGGGACGAGACCGGGAAAGAGGATCACCCGGGTGACCGTTGGCCGGAGGCTGGACCCGTTGCCCTGGTTGCGGACCCGCACCAGCAGTTCGCCGGTCTTGGGGTCGACATCGCAGAAGGATTCGGCCGGGGCGCCCGCCCCGCCGTCACGCCGGGCGACCGGGAGCAGGTCGGGGACGGTCTCCGTCACAGCACGTGGAACCACCCGGCTCATCACCGCCTGTTGCAGGGCCGTGGGGCTGAACAGGAACAAGCTGATCACACCTCCACGCTCCCATGGTATGTAGAGCAGGGAGAGATGGACCGGCCCTAGCACGACAGACGCAGGGTACCTGCCGCCGGATGCCGAACGTATAGTCCGAGCCTTGCTGAAAGGACGTGACCCCTACGGAACCCACCCGCTGCTCCTGGGCCATCTCTGATCTGATGAAGCAGTACCACGACGAGGAGTGGGGCGTCCCCCTCCATGACGACCGGACGCTCTTCGAGTTCCTCCTCCTAGAGGGCGCCCAGGCGGGCCTCTCCTGGCAGACGATCCTCCAGCGCCGGGTGAACTACCGCCAGGCCTTCGACAACTTCGATCCCGTGGTGATCGCCCAGTACGATGCGGCGAAGATCGAGGCCCTGCTGGCCGATCCCGGCATCATCCGCAACCGCCTGAAGGTGAACGCCGCCGTCACCAACGCCCGGGCCTTCCTAAAGGTCCAGGCCGAGTTCGGCTCCTTTGACGCCTACATCTGGCGCTTCGTCGGCGGCACGCCGATCATCAACCACTGGGCCTCCTCCAAGGAGAACCCGGCTACGACCAAAGAGTCCGACGCCATGAGCAAGGATCTCCGAAAGCGGGGCTTTACCTTCGTGGGCTCGACGATCTGCTACGCCTTCATGCAGGCTACCGGCATGGTGAACGATCATCCGGTCACCTGTTTCAAGCACCCGGCGCCCCGCTAGAACGTGATATCCTCGGTGCGATAGCCCGCTGGAGTCGCGTCCTCATCGTAGTAACGGACGTGAAACTGCCGCAGGTGATGATTCGCGGCATAGAGGGACTCCGCCTCGGTGATGCTGAGCTCGATATCACCCCGGTTCCGTCCCACCGCCAGATTATCCTGGTTGTTGTCGCCAGCGACCCGTGACTTGTTGCCACCCGTGGTGAGCTGGTTCTGGCGCCGTGACGCCGGTACGTAGTCGGTCACGAAGTTACAGTTGGTCAGGTAGTACCACTGAATCGACGTGCTGTCGTGCAGTCGTTTCAGCACCTCGGGCCGGGGATGCTCGAACGACTCGTGCTTGCCACAGGAGATGAAGGCCGCCCGCGGCTTCGCCTTCGTGAGGAAGTCGTCACCGGTGGAGGTCTCCGCTCCGTGATGCCCGCACTTAAAACAGGCGATGCGATCCGGGGTGTCGAAGGGATCGTCCTCATCATCTGGATTGGGGAGCCCATTGGCCATGATCGTCTCGGCGATCATCTTCTCGCCGTCACTGGGCAGGTCGCCACCGGTGTAGTAGTAGAAGTGATTGAAGCGCAGGACCAGGCCGATGCTGACGTTGTTGTCCGGCTGAGAGCCCGAGATCTCCCCTTGTTTGCGCCAGACACGCTTCCCGCGTGCCAGCACGTAGACGAGCGGGGCGGCGCCCCCTGGATACGGATCCTCGCCCCACAGGACCTCCTCGCCCAAGTCAGGCACGCTGTTGCGGGTGCGATCGATCCCGGGCGCCGTGATCCAGCGATTCCCGCGCATCAGGATGCCGCCGGCACAGATCTTTGCGTACTGATCGACCTTGGAGTCCCCCAAGTCGATGATCGTGGTGGCATGAAAGTAGCCGCCGGTCTGGAACCGGGCGTTGGCATCGTTCTGCATGGCGGCGAAGACGGTGAAGAGCTCGTTGCGCGCAGCCGCGCGGGCGTCGGCGCCCCCGTGTAAGGCATCGACTGCTGACTGGACGGCTGGCCAGACGACCTGCTCGAGATCCTGGTAGCTCTGGCAAAACTTCTCGTTCAGGGTGCGCCAGATTGCGTTGTCCTGTACGTACTCAAGCCCATCGTCGAGCCCGGCGCGGGCAGCGTCCCCGTCGTCCGCCGTCGGCGAGACCTTGTTGCGCGCGTGGGCCGATGCCGCGAGGGCGACCGCGAGCCGGGTCCCGTGCGCCCCCATCACCGCGGCGGTGGCGGCAGCGGCCGCGCCAGCGATTCGCTGGGCGCGGTTGCCCGTCTGGGCGCCTTGCACCAGGATATCAGCGACGGTGTCGGCCAAGTTGTAGAGGTTGTCGGCCAGCAACAGGGAGATGATCCCGCCCGAATGATCCGCGTCATAGTGGCTGATGACGATGCGATCGATCGCGGTGACGCGGTTCTGTAGGTAGGCGTAGACGGTACTGGCACACGAGGCTAGACCACCATCGACTAGCATGCTCCTGACCGCAGTCCCGGTAGCGTCCCACGCGTGAATGAGCGAGCTCTCCCCTTGACCGACGTCGATTACGTGGATCCCCAACTGCCAAGCCATCAGCACCATGCCCCCTCATTGCAACTGTTCATACTATATGAAATAATACACAAGAGTAAAATATTTGTCAAACCACGATCACAACGGAGGAATGGCGCATGCAGGTCCGTCTCAACTACCACCAAGCGGCCCCGGAGGGCCTCAAGCAGATGTTCCAGCAGGAGACCTACCTGAAGACGACGTCGATCAGCCCCCTCCTGCAGAAGCTGATCAAGGTCCGGGCCTCGCAGCTCAACGGCTGTGCCTACTGCCTGGATATGCACACCCACGAGGCCCGCGCGCTCGGCGAGAGCCAGCAGCGGCTCGACTGCGTCAGCGCCTGGCGGGAGTGCCCGTTCTACACGGAGGCCGAGCGAGTGGCCTTGGAACTGACGGAGGCGGTCACGCTGATCGCCACGGGGGGCGTGCCGGCGGAGCTCTACGAGCGGGTTCGGGCCCACTTTACTGAGAGTCAGTACGTTGAGCTTGTGCTGGTGATCAACCAGATCAACAGTTGGAACCGGATCGCCATCGCCACGGGACAGTTCCCGCAGGAACGCTAGTCTGCCGTCGGCATCACAAAGGGCGCCAGCACACACGCTGGCGCCCTTTGCTTCATCGAGCGGATCTGCTTACGGGGTCGCGCCGTTGGTCCAGAAGTTGACCGTCACGGTGCCGCTGACGCCGGGCAGGTGGAAGAAGGCGACCGGATTGGTCAGCGCCATCGTGGCCATGCCGGTCGGCGGGACGACCTTGGCATCGATGTACCAGGTGCCGTCGACGAGGCGGGCGCCCCCGCCGAGCAGCTCGATCGTGTAGCCGCCGGAGGGCTGCAAGCCCCCAGCGATCCCGACGATCATGCCGTCCGCTACCGGGAAGAGCTTGAAGGCAGCAGGCTCGGCCGAGAGCATCGCATCGGCCCATGTGGTCTGCTCGGCCGAGAGGGCGGCCTGCTCGAGGGCGACAGCCGCAACCTGCTCGCTGCCGGGGATCACCTTGCCGGTCGCCGGGGCCGGCTCTTCAGCCGGGGTAGGGATCAGATCAAGGTTCATATCCGTATCTGCCCGCTCGACCAGACCCAGGATCGAGGTGAGGGCATCAGCGGGGATCATGGTGCGGCCGTTGATCAGCTGGACTGCGCCAGCCAGCTTGATCATGTTGCGCCGGATGTAGAAGACGCCGCGCTTGTTCAGCTCCGCCTCATCCTGGCCGATGACGAAGGTCACGGTCCGGTCGGGCAGGTCGACGCTGACGGTCTGGGTGGCGCCATCCCACTGCACCGTGCCGCCGGCCGCCTCAGCGATGAATCGCAGGGGCACGTAGAGAACCTCGGCCTGAACGACCGCTGGCTGATCGAGCTTGAGCGCCTGGCCCTTGACGGTGATCTGGGCAGGCAGGGTATGCTTGGCGGTAACCGGCACGAACGGCAGGCTGCTGGGCGCCATGATCGGAACCGCGTCAAACGTCTCAGCGAAGGCGGGGGCGACGTTCGTCAGCAGGAGCAGGGCAACGGTACCAGCGGTCTTCTGCCAGCTGTTCATGTAAGCACCTCTTTCATCGTAGTCACTGGAATGGACGAGGCTTCCATCACGTGCGTTTCACACGGGCCGAAAAACGTTGCTGATCCGGCGTCGAACCTAGGCTTCGTCGCCGCTCTGTAATCAAAATCTGGGTAAAAACCTGGTTTTTATACATTCTAGCCGCCCATATATGTACTTTTTGATACAGAGGTGTATAATGGGGCCATCGATTAGTGGAGGTCCTAAAAGATGCGTCTGCACCTTCCTCGCCGCATCGGTGCTCGGCTCATCAAGACCGGTCTGGCTGTTAGTCTGGCTACCGGACTCATGTCCTTCATCGATCCGACCCACGGGCTTGTCGGTGCGGGTGTGAGCGCTGCGCTGATGATCGCCCCGAGCAAGGAAGCGGGCAAGCAATGGGCGAGAGCGCAGTTCTTCGCCGCCGCCTTTGGGGCGCTGGTGGGCGCCGTGGTGGGGCAGTTCATCGGGTGGGCGCCCTGGCTCTCCGGTCTGGTGGTGGTCGGCCTGATCCTGGCCCTGACGGAGATGAACCTAGCGGGCGCCATCGGCGGTGGGCTGAGTAACTGCCTCTTCATCCTGGAGCATACGGAGCACGGCTGGAAGTACGCGGCCTTCCGGTTCACGGCCTCGGTGGTGGGCCTCTTGATCGGTTGGGCCGTCAACTGGTTCGTCCTCCCCTACCGGCCGGCGCCGGTGACGGAGACGCGGTCCACTACCCTAGCGGACTAGGCGACGGAGTATACCCAAAGGGAAAGCCACCCCGCACAGCGCGGGGTGGCGTCTTTCTTCTTACCGCACCAGCAGGACCGGGCAGGGCGCCGTGTTCGCTACCCGGTGACTGACTCCGCCCAGGAACATCTCCTTGAGCGGGGAGAGGCCGCGGGTGCCCATCACGACGAGGTCGAAGAGACCGGCACGCGCAAACTGCACGATCTCGGTGGCCGGATCACCAACCTGGATCTCCGTGCGCAGCTGCACCTCGGGGAGTTCCATCGCACCGACGGTCGAGTCTATGACCGCACGGCCCGTGTTGCGGACCATGGCGTCCATTGGGATATCGACCATCGGCTGGAGCACAGCGGGGACGTGGAGCACGTAGAGCACCGTGACGGTTGCGTCGGGCGTCAAGCGGGCCAGGCGGGCGGCCGCCTGGGCGGCCTTCAGGCTGCTCTGTGAGCCATCGGTTGCCACGAGGATCTTGTGATACATCGATCACCGCCCCTTTCGCTGGTGCCTGTGGTTCGATTCCCACTTGCATCATAACTCTGGGTTGGGTAGACCTACCATAGCACTTTGGGACTATCTCTGGGCGTGGGGCGTGGGGCTTGGGGCTTGGCCCCTCGGACCCGTTTTACATGACTGGGCCCCGCGAGGGCTTGCAAAACCGGACCGAGGGGAGCATTTGGCCTGGTTTGAGCCCCAAAACCCAGTGAAAGGGCCCTCTTGATCCCGTATTGCATGCCAGAGAGGAGCCCCAGCGTGCAAAGATGGACCGAGGGCTTGGCGCTTGGGCCTGGCGCTTGGGCCTGGCGCTCGGGCTTGGCGCTTGGGCTTGGCGCTTGGGCTTGGCGCTTGGGCTTGGCGCTTAGGCTTGGCGCTTAGGCTTGGCGCTTAGGCTTGGCGCTTGGGCTTGGCGCTTGGGCTTGGCGCTTAGGCTTGACGCTTAGGCTTGGCGCTTAGGCTTGGCGCTTAGGCTTGGCGCTTAGGCTTGGCGCTTAGGCTTGGCGCTTAGGCTTGGCGCT
>DATGYC010000190.1:0-2048 GCA_035298385.1 Symbiobacteriaceae bacterium
CGCCGTGCCGCGGGGCACCTCGCTCCAGGACTGCACCTGAACGAGCGGGCTGAACTCGTACTGGCGGGCCTCAAACTGCTGCGCCTGCAGCCGCTTCCACCAGTCGGTCAGCCGCTCCGCCGGATCGATCGTCATGCGCACAGGCAGGGTATTGATGAAGGGGCCGACCATCGCCTCGACGCCCGGCAGGGGGACCGAGCGGCCCGAGACGACGGCGCCGAAGAGGACGTCATCCTCGCCACTGTACTTGCTGAGGATCAGGCCCCAGGCGGCCTGCAGCACGGTGTTCAGGGTGAGGCCATGCTGCTGCGCCAGAGACTGCAGCCGGGTCGTCAGCTCCCGGGAGAGCTCGGTCTCCTGCTCGGTGTACTCCTCGGGGGCGCCGGCGGGCGCCCCGGCCCCGCGGGTGATCCCCAGCGGGGTCGGCGCGGCGAAGCCGGCTAGGTTGCGGCGCCAGAACGCCTCCACCTCAGCGAGGTCCTGCTCCTGCAGCCAGCCGATGTACTCGCCGTACGGCAGCGGCTCCGGCAGGTAGAGATCCTCGCCCCGCCGGAACGCCTCGTAGAAGGCCTGGAACTCGGTCATCAAGAGCGGCAGCGACCAGCCGTCCACCAGGATGTGATGGATCGACCAGACGAAGCGATACTCCTGCTCGGCCAGCCGGATCAGCGCAAAGCGCATCAGCGGGGGCTCGGTCAGGTCAAAACTCTGCGCCCGATCCGCCGCCAGCAGTTCATTCAACTGCTGCTCTTGCGCCTCGCCACTGAGCCAGCGGAGGTCATGCTCCGCCATCGGCAGGTCGACCTCAGCGTAGACGACCTGCAGCGGCTCCTCCACGCCCTCCCAGACGAAGGCCGTGCGGAGGATCGGGTGGCGCTCGACAATGCGCCCCCAGGTCCGCCGAAAGGCGTCGGTGTCAAGGGCGCCCTTGACGGTGAAGATCGTCTGGACGCTGTACGCCCCCGAGGTGGGGTCGTAGAGCGTGTGAAACAGCATGCCCTGCTGCATCGGAGAGAGCGTATAAATATCCTGGACATTATCCATGCTCATTACTTCTTAAGCCCCTTGCCGCCAATCTTGGACATCAACTTATCAAGCTTGTTCTGATCCAGTCCCTTCGCCTTGGTGAAGTCGGAGGGGGTGAAGCCGCCGGCGCCCTTGCGACACTGGGCGATCAACGCCCGCAGCGCCTCCAGGTACCGGTTGGAGAGGTTCTCAATCGTGGTGCGCCGGTGGATGTTGGCGCTGTAGAGCCAGGTGAGCCGGAGCTGGCCGCCGGTGATGTAACCGGTCAGCAGCAGCGGGTGGTCCTGCGTGCCAGCCAGAGACTGGGCATGGCCCGTGCTCTCTTCGGCACCGGCCTGCTCGAACTGGCCGAGGTAGTTGAAGGCGATCGCCGCCTGGGGCAGGGCCTTCAACTGAGCCTCGGTCGCCGCGTCGCCGCTCAGGTAGCGGAGCAGGCCATAGCCGATGCCCTTGTTGGGCACCGCCCGGAGCTGCTCCTTGACCACCTTCAGGGCGTCGCCCGGCGTAGCGGTGGGGGCGCCCGGCTCCAGCAGGACCGGGTAGGCCGATGTGAACCAGCCCACGGTACGGGTCAGGTCGGCGCCCGGGATGATCTCTTCGCGGCCGTGGCCTTCGAGGTCGACCAGGAAGGCGTTCCGGCCCGTCCACTTCTGCAGGGCCTGAGCGAGCGCCGTCAGCAGGATGTCGTTGACCTGGGCGTGGAAGGCCGCGGGCACCTCCTGCAGGATCGCCTTGGTCTCCTCCGCCGAGAGCACGAGCGGCACCGTCTGGGTCGAGGTGTTGGCATGGAGGCCGCCGGGGAAGTCCACCGGGAGCGGCGCCACCGCCGTGCGGCGAGCATCGAGCCAGTAGGGCAGCTCCTTCTGGAGCGCCTCGCCCTGGGCGTACTCCTGCAGCTTGTAGGACCAGTGCTTGAAGGAGGTCGTCTTGCGGGGCAACTGGACCGGTTGGCCGCTCTTTAGCTGGCCGTAAGCTGTTTGGAAGTCCTCGGTGAGGATGCGCCAGGAGACGCCGTCCACCGC
>DATGYC010000191.1:0-11841 GCA_035298385.1 Symbiobacteriaceae bacterium
GGGTAGACCAGCCCGGCGCCCACCTGCCCGATCCCCGGCAGACGGTGCGCCACACCGGTATTGATCGCTGGCAGGACGCCCGTCTCGACGACCATCCGTAGATCGATCCCTGTCGGCGTGCCCCGGAAGCCGAGGATCGGGATCGTATAGTGGCGCGACTCGCTCAGCGTGATCTCATACATCCGCCCCGTGAGCTCGAAGGCCAACTCTGGTGTCCCGCCGATGAACTGGACGATCGCTGGCGCCGCCGCCATCGCAAAACCGCCAATCCCGGCCGTCTCCGTGATCACTGAGTCGCCGATATCGAGGGCCGCATCCGCCTCGGTAAAGCCGGGGAAGTAGAGCGCCTCCACCTTCTGGGCCGGTCCGACGAACCAGCGCCCCGGTAGCCCCGCCACCTGCAGGCCAAACTCGTAGCCGTTGCGGGCCATGCAGGTGACCAGCGTCGATCCTGCCACGCCGCGGGCGGCATCCAGCACCGCCTTTGAGGCGGCCATGGACAGGTTGACGAACCAGACCTCGTTGTGGCCGAGGAAGTCGACGACCGGTGCGAGACGCTCGGGCGGGAGCGAGCAGGTGACCAGGTGCGGCACCAACTCCCGCAGGAAGAGGGCGCCCGCCGCCTTGTTCCGGTTGTGACACTCGTCGCCCATGTGGAGCGCCTGAGCGATGATCGCCCGCAGGTCGAGCCCGCCGCTGGCCGCAATCGCCTCCCCGAGCGCCGTCGCCAGATCGCCGTTGATCCAGCGGAGCTTATCGAGGACCTCCGGGGCGTAAGCCCCCATCCGCAGCACCTTGCCGTAGCCCTCGTTCAGGTTGGTGTAGGCCCGATTGCCAAACGCTTTGTTCTCAACAATAAAGAGAGCCGACGAGTAGGAGATGACGCCCGCCATAGGCCCGACGCAGCCATGATCGTTGTTGGCCGCAAAGCGGATGCGTCCGGATGCCGCCAGCGCCTCCGCCTCGGCCGGGCTCGCTGCCAGCCCCTCCAAGATGAGGGCGCCGATCACCGCACCCCGCTGAGGCCCAGCCATGGTCGCCCACGCATTCGGCGGGCCGCTGTGCAGGATCGTCTCCCGGGTCATGCCCGGGATCAGTTCCCCCGCCCGGCCCAGCCCGACCAGCACGGGATGCCCCTCCTGCAGGATCTGGACCGCTCGCGCATTCGCCGCCTCCGTCTCAGCGCGGTTGAGTCGATTCAGGGCTGCCGTCAGCGCCGCGTCTCCGCCTGCCGGGGGGCGCCAATCCAGATGCGTCACCTGAACGCCCTGCGCCCGCAGGGACTCGGCGAAGTGCGGGGCGCCGACACTGAGGATTCTCATGCGTAGCTCCCCCTTTCCGCCAGCGAACGGGCGACGACTTGGGCGGCCTGCCGGGCCGTCGGGAGGAGGATCGCCCCGGCCTCCTTCAGTCGTGCCACCTGCTTCGAATACCCCTGGCGATCGGCCTCCGTCCCCGTGACGGAGGCGACGACCGGGACTCGCTGCCAGGTCGCATACTGAATCGCCTCAGCCATGGCGCCCGCCGGGTCGGGGTTGGCGCCCCAGCCCAAGACCACATCCAGGAGGATCGCCCCCGTGGTGGGGCGATCCGCCGCCCAGCGGATGAACTCCCGCCGCAGACCGAAGTCGATCATCGGGTGGGGGCGCCCCCGCGTGAACTCGTCGCTGCCAAGGTCGAGCAAGAGATGCCCGTCATGCTCGGCACAGGGAGTCTCCACCCGCCACTCCGGCACCGGATGGACGTTGCAAGCGACCCGCCCAAGTTGGGCCTCTAAGATGGCGAGGGCCTGATCGCAGAGTGAGCCGCCCGAGAAGAGACCGATCACCTTGGTACGCCCCTCGGGCGGGAGAAAGCTACTCTCCACCGTGAAGAGTCGACCGCCCGGCCCGACCCGCTCCCCATCTCCCCCGAGTTCGGCCGCGACCGCCAACGCGGGGCGCCCGGTCACCCGATGCACCGCCTCGACCGCCACATCATCAATGGAAGCGCTCCCGTCCAGGAAGCAGAGCAGGACCGGCTTCGGCCCCGCCGCCGCACTCGCCTCCACCAAAGCACGGACCTCTGGGGCCGGCGGCTTGGCGACCAAGACGATCAACTCGGTCCCCGGATCGGCCTGCAGACGGCTCAGCGCCGCGATCGACATCAGGCCGCCCACCTGTGCGGAGAGATCTCGCCCGCCCACGCCGATCAGATGCGAGATGCCGCTCCCCATCCGGTCGATCAGGACCGAGAGCTCCTGGGCGCCCGTTCCCGACGCCGCCACGATCCCGATCGGACCACGCCGCACGGTATTGGCAAAGCCCAGGCCAACCCCGTCCAGGATCGCCGTCCCACAGTCCGGACCCAGGCAGAGCAGGTGGCGCTCGCACGCAAGCCGCTTTAGTTCGACCTCCGCCTCGATGCTGACGTTGTCGCTGTAGAGCATCACATCAAGCCCGGCCAAGAGCGCCCGGCGGGCCTTCAAGACCGCATAGGCGCCCGGGACCGAGATGAAGGCGAAGTTCAGGTCAGGCTCCGCCCGAACCGCGGCCCGCAAGGTGTGGTACGCCCCCCGGTTGAGCTCAGACAGGCCGGTGGCGTACGGTGCGTCAGAGAGGGCGGGGCCCCCGCTGAGCAACTGCCGCGCCGCCGCCAGCCCCGCCTCCGCCGCCTCCTCGCTTACCGCCTTCACGCCGACGACCAGATCCATTGGCCCCGCCGCCGCTGCCTCCGGCCCGAGCAGATCGACGCGCGCCAGCAGCGCTTGGTTCATTGGCGTCCCCATCACCAGGACCGCCTCCAGCACGCCTGGAACGGCCCGGACTCCCTCGGCGACGGCCATCAGGGAGACCGAGTCGTGGTACCGATTCCGCTCCACCCAGATCCGTACTGCCGCCATCTACCCCACCCGCCTCGACTCTACCTCTGACGCTTCCTTCGGCCGACGGAAGATCAAGAAGACCAGGTTCATGAGAATACCCGCCACCGCCGCTGTGGCGATCGCCGGTAGATGCAGGCTGCCAATCACCAGATTCCCGCCCTCAAACTGGTTGCCGCCAAGGCCGATCACCAGGACGGTCGCGACGATCGCCAACTGGGCCGGATCGAAGAGGTTGACCCGCTCCTCCTGCATCAGGGCGATCCCCTGCACACCGATCACGCCGAAGAGGTAGATCGCTAAGCCGCCGGTGACGAAGCCCGGAATGGTGCCGACGATCGCCGTCAGCTTCCCAAGGAAGGCGAGGCAGATCGCGATGAGTCCGGCCATCATCAGGACCGGCCCGGAGTAGTTCCGGGTGATCGCCATCAGGGAGTTGTTCTCGCCATAGTTGGTGCCAGAGGAGGCGCCCAAGAGGCCGTTGATCATATCCGAGAGCCCGTCGCAGACCAGGTTGATACCGACCAGCGCCTTGATGACGAGCGGCGGGCGCCCCTGCTCATCGGCCAGCTTGTCGACGTAGAGCGAGACTTGGTAGAGGTGCGCCGTCGACTCGGGCAGGGTGGCGATGGCGATCGGGGCGATCGCGGCAATGGCCGCCCAGGCGCCCGGGCTGGTGAAGGCGGGGAACTGGAAGTGTGGCAGGGCGAGCCATGCCGCCTTCCCCACAGCAGCGAAGCTGACAAGGCCGAAGGCGAGCGCCGTCAGATAGCCGGCAACGGCGCCGATCAGGACGGGGATCATCGAGAGGAAGCCCTTACGGAGGAAGACCGAGCAGAGGACCGTCACCAGGAGGGTGACCCCAGCAATCGCCCAGTTGGCCGAGGCCATGTCGAGCGCCGCCTTCGCCAGGGCGATGCCGATCACGATGGCGATCGAGCCCGTTACGGCCGGCGGGAGGACCTTATCCAGGAACGCCTTGCCCGTCTTCTGGACGATGAGACCGATCACGATATTAAGGAGGCCCGTCGCTACGATGCCGACCTGTGCGACCTGGGGCCCGCCCCACTTGGCAGTTGCGACCGCCACGACGGGGGCGATGTAGGCGAAGGAGCCGCCGTAGTAGAGCGGGATCCGGCGCCCGGAGACCAGGATCGCTACGATGGTGGCCAGGCCAGAGGTGAAGAGTGTGACGCCGACATCGAAGCCCGTCAGGATGGCGACAAGGACGGTGGCCGGAAACATGGTCAGGACATGTTGAAGCCCGAGCGTGATCAGGGCGCCGACGGGTGGGGTGTCCTGGGGCAAGTAACCGGTGACGTGGGCGGACTGCTTCGCGTCGTTCATACCCATCCTCCTTCGTCGTCTTCGGGTCAGCGGCCGGAACTATTTTGAATCAACGACCAGAGTTTGGTCGGACTCAACGGCATCTCGCTGATCCGGATCCCGAAGGGGCGAAGGGCGTCCTCGATGGCGGCTGCGATCACGGCGGCGCAGGGGATCACCCCGGCCTCACCGGCGCCCTTGAGCCCCAGCGGGTTAAGCGGGGAGGGCGTCTCGATGTGGTCGGTCTCGATCCGGGGCACCTCGAGGGCTGTCGGGAGCAGGTAGTCGACGAAGGAGGCGTTCAGGAGCTGCCCCCACTCGTCGTAGACGAGCTTCTCATAGAAGCAGGAGCCGATCCCCTGGGCGACGCCGCCATGGACTTGGCCCTCAACGATCAGGGGGTTGATCATCGTCCCGCAGTCGTGGACGACGAGGTAGCGTTTGATCTCGATCATCGCCGTTGCCGGGTCGACCTCGACGATGGCGGCGTGACAGCCGCTCGGGAAGGTCGACTGCTGCGGGCTGAAGAACTTGGTCGCCTCCAAACCGGGCTCGGGGAAGGCGAGGGTACCGCGCAGCGGGTTAGCCCGGCGGGCCAGCTCCCCGAGTGGGATGCCCCGGGGGGCGCCCTCACCGTCGACGCCAGCGGAGGCCCTTACCCGCTCCCGTTCGCTCCTGACCCAGGCCATCCCATCCGCCAACTCGATCTCGTCCGGCCGGCACTCCAAGAGCTGCGCCGCAACCTGCTTCGCCTTCTCGGCCACCGCCCCCGCCGCCATGTGGGCGGCGTTGCCGACCACGACGGCCGCCCGCGAGGCGAAGGTCCCGATCCCCCAGCCCATCGCTGCCGTATCCCCGGTGACGACGTGGATCGCCTCCAGGTCCACACCAAGCTGGGCCGCCACCACCTGGGCGAAGGTCGTCTGGTGCCCCTGCCCCTGTGTGCCGACCCCGGTAGCCACCTCCACCTTGCCCGAGGGCTCCACCCGAACCCGGACGCCCTCGTAGGGTCCAGGGCCGGCGCCCTCTACATAGAAGCCGATCCCCAGCCCGACGTACTTGCCCGCTGCCCGGGCCTCCGCCAGCTCTCGTTCGGTCCGCTCCCGGTCCAGCAAGGCCTCCAGGCGGCTAGCCAACTCGGGATAGTTGCCCGAGTCGTAGGTACAGGGCGCCCAGTCCTGGTAGATCAGCCCCGTTGACCAGGGGAACTGCTCCGGCTGGATGAAGTTCCGCCGCCGGACCTCCCACCGGTCCAGCCCGGTCGCCTCGGCAATGCGGTCCATCATCCGCTCCATCACGAAGACCCCGTGCGGGCGCCCGGCGCCCCGGTAGGGCGTGACGATCGGCTTATTGGTGTAGACCGCCTTGAACTCCACGCTGTAGTTCCGTAGCTGGTAGGGCCCCGGCAGCGTCGTGATCGAGATGATCGGCGTCTGGATGCCGTAGGGCGTGAAGGCGCCGGAGTCGTGCAGCATCGTCGTCTTCAGGCCCAGGAGTCGCCCGTCCTTTGTGGCCGCCACCTCGACATCGTGGATCTGCTCCCGCTCCTGGGTCGTCGCCACGAAGTGCTCCCGCCGATCCTCGATCCATTTGACCGGGCGCTTCAGCTCTAGGGCAGCGAAGGGGACCAGGACCTCCTCGGGGTAGAACATCATCACTTTGGGGCCAAAGCCGCCGCCCACATCGGGGGCGATCAGCCGGAGTTGCATCTCAGGGATGCCGAACCAGTTGGCCAGACCGCCGCGCAGGGCGACCGGCGCCTGGGTCGAGACGTAGATCGTCAGGGCGTTCGCCTCCGGGATCGCCACGATGCCGCGCGTCTCCATTGGGGAGGCGGTGCCGCGGTCGAGCCGGAAGCGCTCGGTCAGGACGAAGTCGGCCTGGGCCTTGGCAGCGGCCCAGTCGCCAACCTCGCGCACGTAGTGCCCGCCGATGTTCGATTCCAGGTCGTCGTGCACCAAGGGCGCCCCCGGCTGCGCCGCCGCCTCAAGATCAGCGGCGACGTCGAGCGGCTCGTACTCCACCTCGACCAGTTCGGCCGCGTCCTCTGCGACGTACCGGTCCCGAGCGACGACGAAGGCGACGGCCTCCCCGATGTGCCGGACCGTCTCCAGCACCAGGGCGGACTGGGTGCGGGGGTACTGCAGGTCCTCATGCGGGATCAGGATCGGGAGGGGGCCGTTCAGCTTGCCCAGGTCAGGCGCGGTCAGAACGAGCTCGACGCCAGGGAGGGCGCGGGCCCGGCTTGTATCAATCGAAAGGATGCGGGCGTGGGCGTAGGGCGAGCGAACCACGGCGCCGTGGAGCAGATCCGGGCGCCGGAGATCATCGACGTAGAACCCCTCACCGCGCAGGAGCCGGGGGTCCTCCCGGCGACGCACCGAAGCGCCGATCCCGTGCGCCGTAGCCCTGCCGGTAGCCTCCGTCTGGGACGCCTTGCCAACCGCACTCGGCGCTTCAGCGGTGCCCGACACCTTCAGTTCCCCGCTCATCCCTCACCCCTCCCCCCACCTGCCGCCAGTTGGACCGCCTCGACGATCTTCTGGTAGCCCGTGCAGCGGCAGAGGTTCCCCGAGAGCGCCTCCCGGATCTCCGCCTCCGTCGGGTTCGGATGCTCGGCAATCCAGGGCAACATCGTCATCAGAATCCCGGGCGTGCAGAAGCCGCACTGCAGGCCATGCTTCTCCTGGAAGGCCTCCTGCAACGGATGAAGCTCGCCATCCGAGGCCAGCCCCTCGACCGTGGTGATCGTCGCCCCATCCATCTGAATGGCGAAGGCGAGGCAGGAGCGGACGGGCGCCCCGTCCAGCAACACGGTGCAGGCCCCGCAGACCCCGTGCTCACAGCCCACGTGAGTCCCGGTCAGCCCGAGTTCATGACGCAGAAAGTCCGAGAGGAGGAGCCGCGGCTCCACCGTCCGGGTAAAGGTCGTGCCATTTACCGTCAGCGAGATCGGCCTCATGCTCATCCGGCGGCGCCCCCTTCCAAGCGAGAGACCCGAGCCAACGCTTGGGCCAGCGCTCGCTCGGTCAGTAGACCGGCCAGATGGCGCCGGTACGCAGCGGTCGCATGGATATCCGATTCAGGCTCCACCGCCGCTTGCACCAGCGCTGCCGCCTCTGCAAAGCTCGTGGCGGATGGCATCTTGCCGACCAGCGACGACGCCGCCGCTGATCCCTGCACGGGTCCGGCGCCCACGCCGGTCAGCGCCAACTGGCACCCAGCGATCTGGCCATCAGGCGCCAGGGTAAGCGTGCAGGCGACGCCTGCCAGGGCGAAATCCCCGTGGCGACGGGCCAGTTCCACAAAGGCCCAGCCAGTCCGCTCTGGCAGCACCGGGACTCGGACCTCCGTCAGGAGCTCCGTCGGCCCGATCGCCGTTGTGAAGAGCCCTTGAAAGAGATCTGCCGCTGCGATCTCCCGCTGGGCGCCCCGTCCTTGCACGACCACCGAACCCCCAAGGGCGAGCAGGACCGCCGGCAGCTCGGCCGCCGGGTCTGCATGGGCCAGACTCCCACCGATCGTCCCGCGATTGCGGATCTGTGGATGGCCCACCTGGCGGATCGCCTCAGCCAGGAGCGGCTGACGCTGGGCGACCAGGGCGGAGCGTTCCACCAGCGCATGACGGGTCATCGCCCCAAGCGCTAAAAAGCCCGCCTCCTCACGAATGAAGGCGAGCATGGGGATGCGCCCCAGGTCGATCAAGACCTTGGGGCTAGTGAGACGCATATTCAGCACGGGGATGAGCGACTGGCCGCCCGCCAGCAACTTCGCCTCATCGCCGTGCAGGTGGAGCAGGTCCAGTACCTCCTCAATCGTGGTTGGGTCATGGTAGGCAAAGCGTGGCGGTTTCATCGCTTCTCCCCCCCGGAAATTCGAGAGTACCAGAAGATATGTAAGCCTCTCCATCTCTCATTCCCGCCCAGGTCTTTATGATCCTTTCTCCAATACATAAACTTTTTGTAACATTCGGTAGACGGGGCGCCCCGACAGGCCGACACCACGAGGAGAAGGGCGACCAATCGGAGCATGATACGAGGGGGACCTCTCCACAGCATTGATCACGAGGTCGCCACCACGGAGGACCTGTCGCCCATGCACCACTCATCATTCGCCAAGCCCTGGCTGGGCTGGCTCCTCGCCCTCTTCGCCTTGACCGCTCAGCTACGGGCTGGCGCCGCCCCGACCGAAGTGACTCCTGCCTTGCCGACCAACGTCGACACCCGTCAGGCTGCGTTCGCTGCCGCCGCCCGAGAATTCGGCGTGCCCGAGGCCATCCTGCTCTCCGTCGCCTACAACCTGTCGCGCTGGGAGCAGCATGACGGGCGCCCCTCCACCACGGCGGGCTATGGGCTGATGCACCTGACCAAGCTAGATGACGACCCGAACGACCCCAGCCTCCACACGCTCGATCGCGCCGCCCAACTCCTCGGCCTGCCAACTGGGCGCCTCACGCGCGATCCAGACCAGAACATCCGCGGTGCCGCAGCCCTGCTGGCGCAGTACGCCCGCGAGACGACCGGCGGCCTGCCGGTACGGGAGGCTGACTGGTACGGCGCCGTCGCCAAGTACAGCGGCTCGACCGAGTCCGATGCCGCCCTCAGCTTTGCCGATCAGGTCTACACCGCCATCAACGCGGGCGCCGAGCGCCAGACAAATGATGGCCATCATCTAAAGCTGGCCGCCAAGTCGGTCCGACCGAACCTGGCTACCTTGGCCACATTACGGCTAAGACGCTCCAAGGCGCAGGGCGCCGCTGACTGCCCAAAGGAGATCGCCTGCCGCTTCATCCCGGCCTTCTACGGCCAGAGCGAGGCCGGCTACGGCAACTTGGATGCCACCAATCGTAGCAGAGGCGGCCCCGCCATCCGCTACATCGTCATCCATGACACGGAGAGCGCCTATGACCGCGCCGTCATCTGGTTCCAGAACCCAAAGTCCGGCGTCTCCGCCCACTACGTGATCCGCTCCGCTGACGGCGAGGTGACGCAGATGGTCGACGTCAAGCAGACCGCCTGGCACGCTGGCAACTGGTTCTTCAACACGCACTCGATCGGGCTCGAGCATGAGGGGTACGCCATCGACGGCGCCGCCTGGTATAACGAGCGGCTCTACCAGACCTCGGCCAGACTGGTCCGGTATCTGGCGGCGAGGTACAAGATTCCGAAGGACCGAGCCCATATCATCGGCCATGATGAGATCCCAGGCACATCCAGAGAGAGACAAGAGCGGATGCACTGGGATCCCGGCCCCTACTGGGACTGGGGCCACTTCATGGCGCTCGTGGGCGCCCCCATCAAACCCGCACCCCGCTGGCGCCAGGCGCCGTTGTCGATCGTGACGATCAACCCGCCCTTTCAGCAGAATCGGCAGCCCGTCACCGGCGCCCCGCTCCAGCCCGCCAACTTCCTCTACCTCCACCAGGCGCCCTCCCTCTCGGCGCCCCTGCTCGATGACCCGGTCCTGACCGACTCGGGTACCCAGAAGGCTTCAGACTGGGGCAACAAGGCACGGGTGGGTCAGCGCTACGCCCTGGCCGAGCGGCAGGGCGACTGGGCAGCGATCTGGTACGGCGGTCAGAAGGCCTGGTTCTTCGACCCGAAGGGCGCCAACACGATTCCCGGCCGGGGCGTGCTGATCACGCCCAGGGCCGGCCTCGGTTCGATTCCGGTCTATGGCACCGCCTACCCAGAGGCGTCGGCCTTCCCCGCTGAGATCCCGGCGCCGGAGCTGACGACGATCGGGTATGCACTCCCGGCCGGTCAGGTCTACGTGGCGGTAGAACGGATCCGGGGGCGGTACTACCATGCCGGCATCTATTCGCTGGATCCAGCGGCAGACCGGTACGTCATGGGCAAGGAGGCGTTCTACCGCATCCAGTTCAACCACCGCTACGCCTTTGTGAAGGCGGCGGATGTCGAGGTGGTGGACAGGTAACCGCAATAGGCCCCCAGGCTGAAGCCTGGGGGCCGAATCTTGAGCGGCTGTTCCGTGGAGACTACCCAGGACGTCTACGCCCTCCGGCGCCGCTACTCATCAGTCGAAAAGAGTGAGGATCGCGTTGAGATCAAAACACCTGCTCGCTCTCCTGCTAGCAACAGCCATGCTGGTAACCGGCGCGGCGATAACACTAGCGCAACCGAGCCCCACCACACCCAAGCTCCCCTCCCCCCATGAGATCAATCCGGGCATCTTCGATGCACAGGGCTGCAAGGTGGTTCCGCCGGGGGAGGAAGGGGCCGGAACCCGCCTATGCGGCGTGAAGATACCCGCGCGGATGCTGCTCCATCTGGAGCTTGGTCACTATGCGGATCTGCCCGGGTTCGAGGGGCCTTATTTTCAGGCGCCCGGGCCCAACGCAGAGCCGGGCGCGGTCCACCTTCTGACAGAGAGCATCACTCAGAGCAAGGAGGGCCTCTGGCAAGCGTGGGGGCTTGTGCGCAATCAGATGAATAAATCTGTCGGCAACGTCGTGGTCACGGCCTCGCTGTTTGGCCAGGACGGGGCGCTCTTGGCAAAGGCTCCGGCGACCGTGCCGATCGCGAACCTGCGCCCCGGCGAACCAGGACCATTCCACGTCACCACCCAGGTTCCCGCCGCGAAGGTAAAGCGGGCGGAGTTCGCCCTCCAGCCTGGCGAGGCAAAACCGGTCAGCCGGGACCTCCTGCTCATGAAGTACTGGGAACTCCCCTACGACAGAGTCGAGGTCAAGGGGGTAAGACGGCGGGACGCCGTCTGGCGCCATGGCCGACGAGTCTACCCCTACAAGCTGGGTACGGGCTTCCAGAATATCGGCGAAAGACCGGTTCCTGGAGCCAACCTTCTGTTGGCCTGGCTCAACGATCAGGACCAGGTGGTGTGGGTCGAGCAGACCACCATGGACCCTTCCTTTGCGGGACCCATCTCACCCAAGGGTTTCGCACACTTCCGCGTCATTCAAGTCGACGATCCCAAGATGGGACCACGGTTGTACGATCTTACACCGATGTACTGGGTGGTGGGAGCATGAGAGGCTGGTTGCGCGCCGTCGCGCTGATGGTGATCTTCCTCGGGTCCATGGGCATCTGGGTAGCACAGGCTTCGGCTCAAGCCCTCACATACGGACAAGAGCCGCTCCAGGATGTGCTCCGCTGGGCGACGGAGAGTACCGTACGGGAGTGCCTGAAGAGACAAGACGGGGGATGCCTGTCAGCGAACGAGTTCGCTGCCATCATGCTGGCCATTACCTGGCCGGAGGCAGCCGACGCCCAGGCGGGTGCCCCCCCATCGCCCATGACTCTGAGCCGCTGGGATGTCGGCGACCGGAACAAGAATCTCTATGGCCCAAGCCGTGAGCACTTTCCCCGTGTCTACTGGCACCCCGGGGTTGGCCCCTGGCAGATCGACTCGGCGGGCGTGGGTAAGTATATGGACATTGAAGCTTCGATCGACTCCCGCTTTGCAGCCAAGCAGATTGCCGACTACCTGGCCTCCCTGTGGAAAGGGCAAAACCAGAGCCTGCCGGACAAGACCAAACGCCAGCGGGTCTGGTTCGAGTGGTACGCCTGCACGACGGGTCGGTGTGAGCAACTCTTCAACCAGATCTACGACAGCCGCACGGGGGAGTTGACGGTCACCCGTGATCGCTCGGTGGGAAGAATGGGCGGGGCTGAGCG
>DATGYC010000192.1:0-2006 GCA_035298385.1 Symbiobacteriaceae bacterium
TGCCCCTTCCCGCCGTGGCGGGAGAGGAAGGCGCAGGTCTCACCCGCGTGCTCGAAGAAGGCGACCGGCCCCGCCTCGCCGAACGGGGTCCAGATCATCCGCTCCTCGCCCCACTGCGCTTCTAAATGGTAGGCGGCCGTACCGCCAATGATGAAGGTCGTCCCCATCGGCTAGCCTTCAAGCAGCGGACGATCCTTGAAGCTGGCCACGTTCCAGGGCGAGAAGAGGCCGCGCTCGGTCGCGATCACGGAGACGAACTGCGGCGGGGTGATATCAAAGGCCGGGTAGTAGCCTTGGATCCCCTCAACCGCGGTCCGAACGCCGCGGGCGTAGAAGACCTCCTCCGGGTTCCGCTCCTCGATCGGGATATCAGCGCCGGTCGCCCGCTCGTAGTCCGGGCCATCATAGCCCAGGACGATGAACGGGACGCCGTGGGCGTGCGCCAGAACGGCGTACTGGTAGGTCCCGACCTTGTTTGAGACGTGCCCGTCCAGCGAGATCGAGTCCGCCGCCGTCACGTACTTGGTGATCATGCCCTTGTAGAAGAGATAGCCCGGCATGTTATCGGTCACGAGGGTGACGGGAACGCCGATCTCCTTCGCCTGCGCTGCCGTTAGGCGGGCGCCCTGCAGGTAGGGGCGCGTCTCCGTGCAGATCAGTTCGATCTCCTTGCCGTCCATCAAGGCGAAGTAGAGCATCCAGTTCAGCGCCGAGCCGGCGAAGCAGTGCGTGAGGATCTTGTCGCCCGACTGTAGCAACGCAGCCGCGGCCTTGCCAGCGAGTCGCCCAGCCCGATCACCGGCGGCGAGGCGCTCAGCCGTGAAGGCGCGAATCGTCTCCTCGACGTCCTCGCCCTTCTCGATGGCGTCCAGGCCGAGTTCGAGGGCCTTGTCCATCAGGGGGAAGATATCGGCCCCCGTCGGACGGGTCGAGCGGAGGATCCCGTGGGCCTCCGTCAGCCGCTCGGCGAAGACGCTGGCCGGGAGATCCTTGAACTGGCGAGCGGCCAGGGCGAGGCCGAAGCCAGCCGCATAGGCGAGCGGCGGGGCGCCCTGAATCACCATGTCGATGATCGCCTGGGCGACGTCCTGGTAGGTATGGCAGGGAACCCAGATGACCTGTTCGGGCAGCTTGCGGCGGTCCAGAACCTGGACGACGCCGTCGACGTATTTAAGGGTATCGCCACGGTTGGTAAGGATGGGCAGCGTTGGCGTGGGCATGGATGGCCTCTCCTTCGGTGATTGCATGTTGTTACCAGTATACCACAGTCATCCAAGACGGAACGAAGGCCGCCCAAACGCTTGGGCGGCCTTCGTTTCAACAGGGTACGACAGAGCTACGACAGACTATCGCTGCGCGTCCCAGGTGTCCTCATGGGTAACCCCGCCGGAGGCGTCAAGCCACTCGATCTTCTGGTACGTTAGCTCATAGACGCAGTCCTGACCGGCAACGACGGCATCCTCGTAAAGCGGGTTCGAGTTGACCCCCGACAGTCGGCCACTCGTCTCCAGCACGTGCGGGATCACATAGGACCGCCGGGTCTCCATCATCGAGACGACCTGGACGTTGACCAGGCTGACGGCGCCCTTCGCCACACCATCCGGCCCGTAGGTGATCACCGAGACGCGGTCTATGGGGCGCCCGGTCAAGAACGAGGTGGTCAGCTCCGGCGTCTCGCTGGAGTTGGGCATCACCAGGATGAACGGGCTGTGCTGGCGCTTCCCGGTCGGCAGACCGCTGCCAGCGTCGCGCGGGCTGATGATCTGCGTCCGGTAGGCAGCGGCCTTCGTCTGCTTCTTCGGCCGGGACGGCACGCCCTTCTCGTTGATCGCCATGAAGTAGGTAGGCACGCCACCGCTCGCCGACGAAGGGGCGGCCAGCCAGTCATCCGCCCAGGTCACCCCGTCAGCGCTCCACTGGATCTTCTGGGCGACGAAGGAGACGCTCTCCACGTCGGTCCCGTCGCAATCATCGTCACAGTCATCATCACCATGGGTGATCCCAAC
>DATGYC010000193.1:0-4758 GCA_035298385.1 Symbiobacteriaceae bacterium
TGTTCTTGGCGCTGCCGCAGCCGACCGCCAGCGCCACCGTTACCAGGAGCAGGAGCGCTAAACCGGTCCGCTTCTGCATAGGAAATCCCCCTCGTCACCTGTCTGTCACAATAGACGGTGAGGAGGGGGATTAAGTTTCAAGATTTTTGTTGAAACCTTAAGATTAAACCTTCGTTTGGTAGGCCCGAGCCGCGGCCGTCGGGCCGGCGCCCCGCTCCACCGGATGGCCCGCCTCAGCGAGGGCAAGTTCCAAGCCGGAAAGCAGGCGATGGATCGAATTGGGTGTGGCGTTGACGCCCATCAGGCCGATGCGCCAGGTCTTCCCGGCCAGCGGTCCGAAGCCACCGGAGATCTCGATGCCCAGTTCCAGTAGGCGACGCCGGATGGCCAGATCGTTGACGCCGTCGGGGATGTTGACCACGTTCAGCATCGGTAATCGGGGGGCAGGCGTAAAGAGCGAGAGCCCCATCGCATCCAGGCCGGCGACGAAGGCCTGGTGGGCCTGCTGGTGGCGGGCGAAGCGGGCCTCAAGCCCCTCCTCCATCACGATCCGGAGCGCCTCGTGGATCGCATAGATCATCGAGATCGGGCCGGTGTGGTGGAAGGCCCGGGTGTGGGCGCCCGTCTCTCCCCAATAACTGAAGAGGAGGCTCAGGTCCAGGTACCAGGACTGGACCTTCGTCTTGCGGCTACGCACAACCTCCATCGCTCGGGGCGAGAAGGTGATCGGCGAGAGGCCGGGCGGGGCGCCCAGGCACTTCTGGGTACAAGAGGCGGCGGCATCGATCCCCCACTCGTCGATCTTAACCTCCATGCCGCCGAGCGAGGTGACGCAGTCAATAGCGATCAGGGCGCCGTAGCGGTGGGCGATCTCAGCGATCTCGGCGATCGGCTGGCAGGCGCCGGTCGAGGTCTCAGCGTGGACCAGGGCGACCAGCTTGGCCGGCTTCCGGCGCAGTTCAGCCTCGATCTGCTCGGGCTGGATCACCTCGCCGAAGGGCGCCTCAACGAGCCGGACGTTGGCGCCGGTCCGGCTGGCGACGTCAGCGATCCGCTGGCCGAAGTAGCCGATGATCCCGACGATCACATCATCACCGGGCTCCAGCAGGTTGACCATCATCGCCTCGATGCCGGCGGAGCCCGTGGCCGAGAGCGGCACGGTGTGGTGGTTACTGGTCTGGTAGAGGGCACGCAGGGCGCCCATCGTCTCGTCCATGATCTGCAGGAAGGCCGGGTCCAGGTGACCGATCACCGGGGTGGCCATCGCCCGCAGGATGCGAGGGTCGGTGTTAGAGGGGCCGGGTCCCATCAGAAGCCGTTCGGGCGGGTTCAGTTCGGAGAGCTGCATTGGGTAGTGCCTCCATGGTCAGCTTACACGAGTAGAGCCGTGGTCTATCCTAAGAGCCTAGTGAACGGTCCGCTTTGTCAGCCAGCGGAGCGTCCGGACTGGCATCTCCTCGTCCTCATCCATCTCGGTTGCTTCGGTGGCGGGGGCGCCCTCGACCGCCTCGGCGGTGGTGCCATCTGCGGCCAGTTCGGAGGTGCCCTCCTCGACGTCGACCTCGAGGATCTCCTCCATCAGCTCCTCAATCCGGGCGATATCGGCCTCGTACTCGGCCTCATCCTGCCCGGCCTCCGCCAGGACCTCCGGGGTGACGTAGAGCGGGGCGCCCAGGTGGAGCGCTACCGCGATCGCGTCCGAGGGGCGGCACTCCATCTGGAGCTCCGTGCCGTCCTGCTGCGTAATTGCGAGGTACGAGTAGAAGGTAGCTGACTCGTAACGGTGAATAAGCACATGGTTGAGGCGGGCGCCCAGGGTGTGCATCAGGTCGCCCACCAGCTGATGCGTGAGCGGCCGGGGAGTCTTTAGCTCCTCCGACTCCACGGCGATCGCCCGCCCCTCGGGGGTGCCAACCTCTAGGAGCAAGACCCGGGCCTCCACCGGCGCATGCAGAACGACCAGGAAGGTCGAAGTCTCCTCCACCACACCCAAGGAACGCAACTCGAGCCGAATCATCACAACAACTCCCTTTCGGGGTAAGTATAATGTATGTATACAGGAGCAACAACTAGCGGGGAAGATTCCCGGTGCCGCCCCTAGACTGGGCGGCCGGAAAGGGGCAGAGCGATGGTCACAGTCAAGCTTTTCGCCGCCGCAGCGGATGCGGTGGGCGCCCGCCGTCTGGAAGGGGATTGGGCGGGGCAGAGCGCCTCGGCGCTCGTGGCGTTGCTGGCAAGCCAGTATCCGCGCCTACAGCCGTTGGTGTCGGTCCTAGCAGTCGCCATCAACCGGGAGTATGCCCAACCGGACCAGATGATCCAAGCAGGAGATGAGGTCGCCCTGATTCCGCCGGTCTCGGGCGGGTCGGGCGAGACAACGGATCCGCCCCTCTTCGAGGTAACGGAGGCGCCCCTCTCAGCCGATGAGATCGCCAGCCGGGTGACCAACCCTTACTCTGGTGCGACGCTCGTCTTCGTGGGAACGGTACGGGAATGGACAAAGGGAAAGCAGACCATCCATCTGGAGTATGAAGCATATCCGGAGATGGCAGTCGCGCAGATGCAAAAGATCGGAGCAGAGATTGCGGCCGAGTGGCCGGGCGCCCGGACGGCGATCGTCCACCGGGTCGGCACGCTGGGGATCGAGGAGGCCTCCGTCGTGATCGCGGTCGCGACGCCCCACCGAGCGGACGCCTTCGCCGCCTGCCGACACGCGATCGAGCGGCTGAAGCAGATCGTCCCGATCTGGAAGAAGGAGATCTGGGCCGATGGCGAGGAGTGGATCGGTTCACAGACCGGCCCTGACTGGATGCGCACCTAACGCAAAGAACGATGCTGGGAGCCCGCGTTTGGCGGGCTCCCATTCTTTTTTCCTCTCAGCGAGATGCGAAAACGGTTTGAGCGTTCGTTTCATTGGGTGTGTATTCTGAAATTGTGTCGTTTTACTGGAGGGGTCTATCGTGCATGAAAAGAAGTTCGCCTTTTTAGTCCACCCGCGCCGATCGGTCCAGCGGGATCTTGGTCGGGTCTGGCGGCCGCTCGGCTGGATCCCAGAGGCGATCTACAGCCTCGCGCTCCGCCTGCTGCCAGTGCCACCGGTCACGATCGGGCAGGTACGCGTAGATGGGCGGACCCTCGGGCAGATCGTCCTCGTGCCGCTGAGCGGGCGCCAGATGCTCTCGCTCCCCCGCCCGCTGGTCCTGCGGAAGGTGCGCGCTGCCGTCGATCATGCCGTGGCGGCCGGTGCTAGCCTGGTGGGACTGGGCGCCCTGACGGCGCCCGTGACGACCGGTGGCCAGAAGCTCGCTGACCGGACCGACGTCGGGGTGACCAACGGGAACGCCTTCACCGCCGCAATCACCATGGAGGGTCTGGCTCGCCTCCTAGCCCATTGCCCGAATCCGAACCCGACGATCGCTGTCGTGGGCGCCTCCGGCTCTGTCGGGACCTGCCTCTGCCGGCTGATCGCCCGGCGCCTGCCTGACGTGAGCCTCCTGATGGTGGCACGGGACTCCGCCCGCCTTACGGCGGCAGCCGACCTGGTCCGGGGTGACGTCCCGGCGCTAGCCGTCACCGAGTCGACCACGATGGATGCAGTCCAGACCGCTGACGTGGTGATCCTGCTCACCTCCTCCGCCGACTGCCTCCTGCGCTCCGAGCATCTGAAGGAGGGCGCAATCGTCCTGGATGACACCCAGCCGCGCAACACGGACCCGACCCTCCTGACCGAGCGGCCCGATCTCATGCTCGTCGATGGCGGTCTCGTACAGCTAGAGGGGATCTCCCTGGGGGTCAACCTGGGCTTCCCGCGGGGGATCGTCCCGGCCTGCCTCGCGGAGACGCTCCTGCTGGCGCTGGAGGGGCATGAGGGGCACTTCAGCATCGGGGCGCCCACGCCGGAGCAGGCTGAACGGATCGCTGCCCTGGCGCTCAAGTGGCGGCAGTACGGCTTCACGCTGGCTCCCTTCTACTGCTTTGGGCGCCCGCTGGCGCCCCAGCCCGACTTGCTGGTGGCGGAGGTGTCATCGTGAGCAAGCGAGTTCTGATCCTGGGTGGTGGCTACACCGCCCTCTGGGCCTACCGGTCGCTGGCGAAGCGGTTGCGGCCCGCCCTGAAACGAGGCGAGGTCGAACTGACGGTCGTTACCCTGGACAACTTCCACGCCTTCCATGGCTGGACCGGCGAGGTCCTCTCTGGGATCATCCCAATCCAGCACTCACTGACCGCCCTTCGGCCGCTAATGCCGCTGGCAAAGCTCATCCACGCCGAGGTCGAGCGCGTCGACCCGGTCAGCCAGACCGTCCAGATCCGCCTCGTCGGCGAGGGGGAGACGGCGGTGCTGGCCTACGATCATCTCCTGATCGCCACCGGGTCGCGGGACCACCTGGAGACGGCGCCTGGCCTGAGCGAGTACGGCCATCGCCTGAAGCGCCCCAGCGATATGCTCGCCCTGCGCAGCCACCTGATCCACGTCCTTGAGCAGGCGGAAGCCGTCACGGAGGGGGGCAACCTCCGAGGGCGGGGGGATTCTGGCGGCGCGGGACCTGAGACCCGCTTCCTGCAAGCGGTAGTCGCCGGAGGCGGCTTCGCCGGGGTCGAGATGTCGGCCACGATTCTCGACCTGGTGCGGGCGGCCCGCCGCTACTACCCGGTCCTGCAGGAGCATCCGTTCCGGGTCATCCTGGTCCACCGGGGGGAGGCGCTCCTGCCGCAGCTTCGCCCGCAGTACGCCAAGCTGGCCGACTACGCCACCCGGCA
>DATGYC010000194.1:0-3861 GCA_035298385.1 Symbiobacteriaceae bacterium
CCCAAGGCTTACCTTCAGATGCTCATGCTTCGCCAGCATCGGCCCAAACGGCACCAGGCACGACCCCTCATTCTTCGCCCACTTGACCGGCACCGCCCCATCGACCGGCTTGCGCAGCCCATCCACGGCCACCTTCGGCCAGTCCAGCGGCTCATACCCCACCCAGTCCGGCTTGAACCCGCAGACCGACCGCAGCGCCTTCACGAAGCGGTGGTGGCCGTAGAACGCATCATACCCCGTCAGGTGCACCGTCTGATCCAACTGCCCCCGCTGGAACGCCTTCCGATCCGCGTATCTACGCATCGCATCTCCCCCCACATGACCGAGGGCCGCCTGCATGGGCGGCCCTCCAGCATCTCCTACAGATCTTCTAGCTTGGACGGATGGACCTCCGTCAGCGAGACCTTCTTCTTCCCCCGCTTTGGCGCCGGGATATTCTCTTCCAGGTCCAGCTGCAGGATGAAGCGGTTCTCCGCCTTGTCGATGTACCACGGGATCTTGCGCTGCCGGCCAGCCTCGACCTTCAGATCGGGACGCTCAGCCAGGACGGCACCGAAACTGCAGCGAGCCGTCTTGTTGTTCTTGGAGCGCTGGAGCACGACGGCCCCGTCCGTTCCCTTCGCCACCAGATCACAGGCCCAGAGCCGGTCATTGATCTTGTCGAAGGCAGCGAAAAGGCCCGCTGGCGGCTGGTTACAGGATTCCAGAGCGCGGTAGCTGGGCGGGTTGAACGAAGCCTGGCCACGAGAGTTCACGAAGATCGCCTGGGGCTTCTCCTGATCACGAATCTGCTTGGCCACCGCGTACTTACCATCCCTTGGCATACGCATCCCTCCTAGTCAAGTCGGGGTTGACCGGTCCCACTCCTATCGTATCGCAATGGTTTGAACATATCAACTATGTTGCACAAAGATTACAAATATTTCGTTATAGAAAGGAATCAGTCTGCTAACGAACCCCGTGTGATGAGGGTGGTCCATTGGTCCTACACGGCTATAGGACTTTTGGACTAACTTTAAAATGTTTCTAACATGTCCGCAGGAAGAGTTATAATTTCGCCTAATACCCCTATTCGTGCTCCAAAAACGTGAGGGGGTAGAAGAGTTGAAGCGTTGGGTTGCAATCGTAGGATCGATCGCCGTACTCGCCTCGGCCACCGTCGCAGCAGCTGACCCATCCCAGTCCGCTAAGGCCTCGTATCTGGTTGGGCTCCATCCCGGTGCCAGCGCCCAGGCTCTGAGCGGTTCCGGTATTGAGATCGGCTCTGAGTACGCCAATGTGGGCGCCGTCCAGATCAGGGCAACCGCTGCCGCCGCCAAGGCCCTCGAGCACAACCCGAACGTCGACTACGTCGAGGAGGATGCCCCCCGCTACACGATGGGCGCCCTCGCCGACGGCACCTACACCTGGGGCCTGCAGGCCGTCAACGCCCCCGCGGCGTGGACCTCCCTCGGCCACAAGGGCACCGGCATCAAGGTCTGCATCCTGGATACCGGCATCAACCTGAGCCACCCCGAGTTCAACCGCGGTGGCACCTCGGTCATCAAGGCCTACAAGGACTTCTCCGGCAGCCCGAACGGCATCGCTGACATCGTCGGCCACGGCACCCACGTCGCTGGCACGATCGCTGGTCAGTTGAACGCCAGCGGTAGCTATATCGGTGTGGCACCGGGCGTTGACCTCTACATCGCCAAGGTCCTTGGCGATGACGGCAGCGGCTCCACCAGCAACATCCTCAACGGCGCCAACTGGTGCGCCTCCCAGGGCGCCAACATCCTCTCGATGTCGCTCGGTGGCGGCCTGAAGTCGAAGACGGAGGAGAACACCTACAACTCGATCTACAACGGTGGCAAGCTGATCATCGCCGCCGCCGGCAACGATGGCAACAACCGGGTCTCCTACCCGGCGGGCTACGCCAACGTCATCTCGATCGCGGCCGTGGACGAGAACCTGGCGAAGGCCTCCTTCTCGCAGTACAACTCGGACGTTGAGCTGGCTGGCCCGGGCGTCAACACCCTCTCCAGCGTCCCGCTGGGCACGGGCTCGAAGTCCACGGTGAGCGAGGGCAGCACCACCTACAAGTCGGCCGGCCTGGAGTTCGCGCCGAACGGCACGGTGAACGGCCCGCTCGTCGAGTGCGGCACGGCGGAGACGACCTCCTCCTGCACGGGCAAGCCGGCCTCGGGCGCCTGGATCGCCATGATCAGCCGTGGCACCAACGCCTTCTCGGACAAGGTGACCAACGTGATGGGGCAGGGCGCCTCGGCGGCGATCATCGCCAACAACGACACCGCCGCGCCGGATGACGCGGGCTCCTTCACCCTCGGCGCCGCCGGCAACTGGATCCCGACCGCCTCTGTCTCCTACAACAGCGGCGTTGCGATCCGGGGCGGTGGCCTCTCCACGGGTACCGTCAGCCTGACGGCCTGGGATTACGCCTACTACCAGGGCACCTCGATGGCCACGCCGCACGTCTCGGCTGTGGCGGCCCTCGCTTGGTCGGCCAAGCCGACCCTGTCGAACACCGTCATCCGCAGCGTGCTGCAGACCACGGCGCAGGACCTTGGCGCCGCTGGCCGTGACACCAACTTCGGCTACGGCCTCGTGAAGGCCGACGCGGCTGTCAACCTGGCCAAGACCAAGTAAGCGCGACCGCAAAGACGAAGACCCCCGCCATGCGGGGGTCTTTCTCTGTTCTCCTCCTTGCGGAGGAGAAGGAAGGGGTATGGCTCTCATCCGATCGGTGGATGCGCATGGGACCTATGTCCTATATTTCGTAAATACCTGACATGAATGAAGGAACTGCTTTATCACCGTCATATTACATTACCGTGCTCTAAATCGTCGAGGGGGTAGTCGTGTGAAGCGCTGGGTTGCAATCGTTAGTTCTGTCGTCGTTCTCGCTTCCGCTACCATGGCCGCTGCCGCCCCGACTCAGGTCAAGCGCTCCTATCTGGTCGGTCTCACTCCTGGTACCCATGCCAAGGGTCTCCTCCAGAATGGCGTCGACGTCGTCACCGAGTGGGCTGAGATTGAAGCCGCCCACATCATGGCAACGCCGGCTGCTGCAGAGGGCCTGAAGCACAACCCGAACGTCGTCTACGTGGAGGAGGATCTCGAGCGTCATGCGCTGGGCAACCTCTACGCCGACGGGACCTACACGTGGGGTGTACAGGCTGTTAATGCGCCGGCTGCCTGGACGACGCTCGGCCACAAGGGCACCGGCCGCAAGGTCTGCGTCCTCGATACCGGTATCGATCTAAATCATCCGCAGTTCTTCCGGAACGGTGTCTCGATCGTCAAGGGCTACCAGGACTTCACGGGCAGCCCGAACGGCGTCAATGATATGGTCGGCCACGGGACCCACGTGGCGGGCACAATCGCTGGCCAGTCGACCATCAACGGCAGCTACATCGGCGTGGCGCCGGACGTTGAGCTCTACGTGGCCAAGGTGCTCGGCGATGACGGCAAGGGCGCCTCGAGCTGGATCATGAACGGCGTCAACTGGTGCGCTGGGACCGTCGGGGCGAACGTGCTCTCGATGTCGCTCGGCGGTGGCGCCGCCTCGATGACCGAGGATCGCACCTACAGCAACGTCTACACCAAGAAGGGCGCCCTGGTGATCGCGGCTGCCGGCAACGCCGGTGACAGCACGACCTCCTACCCGGCTGGCTACTCGAGCGTCGTCTCGGTCGCCGCTGTGGATGAGAACCTGGCGAAGGCCAGCTTCTCGCAGTACAACGCGGACGTCGAGCTCGCTGGCCCGGGTGTCAATACCCTCTCCAGCTTCTCGCAGAGCGTGCCGACGGATGGTGCCGCCAGTGAGGATGGCGCCGGCTACACGGCGAAGGTCCTGGAGTT
>DATGYC010000195.1:0-2391 GCA_035298385.1 Symbiobacteriaceae bacterium
CCGCTTCTCGCCCCGAACCGGGATGACCCGGCTTGAGACCCTCCCCGTCTCCCGGGCCGCGGCCGATCAGCGCCGCGGGCGAGCCGGGCGCCTTGGCCCCGGCCTCTGCTTCCGCCTCTGGACCGAGGAGCAGGATCGGCAACTCCTCCCGCAGTCGCCGCCCGAGATCCGTGAGGCGGACCTCGCTCCCCTGGCGCTCGAATTGGCGGCCTGGGGCGCCGATCCGTTGGATCTGGCCTGGCTGGACCCGCCGCCGGCGGCGGCGCTTGCCCAGGCCCGCGGGCTGCTCCAGCAGTTGGGCGCCCTCGATGGTGCGGGCGCCGTCACCCCGCACGGCCAGGCGATGGCGCGGGCCGGGCTTCATCCCCGCCTCGCCCACCTGGTCCTGGCTGGCATTGCGCGAGGGCTAGGGGCGATCGCCTGCGATCTGGCCGCGCTGCTCTCCGAGCGGGACCTCCTTCGTGGGGAGGGGGGGCGCCCTCAATCCGACCTCCACCTGCGCGTGGACGCCCTCCGGGGTGGAGGCGCGGGTGGCTATCTAGTCGACCGGGCGATCCGCCAGCGGGTGATCGCTGAAGCATCGGCCTTGCGGCGCACCTTCGGGGTCGCCCCAGATCGTACCACGGCGCCCTCTGGCCCTACCCCCGAACCCCTTCGCCCGGTCCAGACTCCCGACGCAGACGCCACCGGGCTCCTTCTGGCCTTCGCCTACCCGGACCGGATCGCCCAGCGCCGCTCCACAGGGCGATTCCTCCTCAGCAACGGCCGAGGCGCCGCCTTCCCGGCCTTCCAGCCCCTCGCTGACGAGCCCTATCTCGTGATCGCCGAGTTGGACGACCAGGGCGCCGATGGCCGGATCGACCTTGCCGCACCGATCGCTCTGGCTGACCTGCGGGAGGCGTTCGCTGATCAGATTCAGACGGAGGAGCTCGTCGCCTGGGAGGGCACAGCGGTCCGGGCCCGCCGCCGTGAGCGGCTCGGCGCCCTCCTCCTGGCGGAGAGCCATCTGTCCAACCCCGACCCGGCTCTCCTCCTGACCGCACTGCTCGAGGGGATCCGGACCGAGGGGCTCGCACTACTCCCGTGGTCCAAAGCGGCCCGCCAACTGCAGGAGCGTCTCGTCTTCCTCCACCGGTTCCTGCCCGACTGGCCCGATGCGACCGATCAGGCCCTCCTCGTCACGCTGGCGGAGTGGCTGGCACCACACCTGGCGGGCGCCAAGTCGAAGGGAGACCTGCAGCGCATCGACCTGACCGAGGCGCTCAAGGGGCTACTGCCCTGGTCCCAGCGTGCGCAACTGGATGAACTGGCGCCGACCCATCTCACCGTGCCGAGCGGCTCCCGGATCCCGATCGACTACAGCGACCCGGGGGCGCCCGTCCTCGCCGTCCGCCTGCAGGAGGTCTTTGGCCTACTGGAGACACCGCGCATCGCTGGTGGGCGGCAGCCGATCCTCCTGCACCTGCTCTCGCCAGCCCACCGACCGGTTCAGGTGACGCAGGACCTCGCCTCGTTCTGGCGGGGCGCCTACTTCGAGGTCCGCAAGGACCTGCGGGGGCGGTATCCGAAGCATCACTGGCCGGAGGACCCGCTCTCGGCGGTGCCGACGAGCCGGGCCAAGCCCCGCCACTAACCAAGGAGGCGAACCATGAAGGCGATTCTCTTCGATCTGGATGAGACATTGATCCTCGATGAGGCCGTCTCCCACGAGGCCTTCCGCGCCGCCGCCGCCCTTGCGGAACCCTTGGGACTGAAGAGCGCCGCTCTGGCCGAGAGCGCCGGGCGGATCGCTCGGAAGCTGTGGCAGGCGGGCCCTGCCTACGAGTACTGCCTCCGCATCGGCCATTCGGCCTGGGAGGGGCTCTGGGCCGAGTACGACCGCGGGGATCACCCGCTGATCGCAATCCTGCGGGAGTGGGCGCCCGGCTACCAGATCGCCGTTTGGCAGCAGGCGCTGGCGGAAGTGGGCGGCGCCCCGGAGGCGAGCACGGGCGGTGGCGGCGCCCTCCCTGCCGCCATGGCCGCGCGCTTCAAGGAGGCCCGCCGTTCCTACCCGCTCTACCCGGAGATCCCTGAGCTCTTAACGAGCCTAAAGGCCCGCGGCTACAAGCTCGGCATCGTCACCAACGGCGTCCCGGACCTGCAGCGCCGAAAGCTGGACGGATGCGGCCTGTTGCCCCTCTTCGATGCCGCCGTCGCCTCCGGTGAGATCGACTGTGGCAAGCCCGACCCCGGCATCTTCCACCACATCTGCACGCAGTTGGGCGTCCAGCCCGCGGCGTGCGTCATGGTCGGCGACAACCCAGAGCGAGACGTCGCCGGTGCGATGGCCGCTGGGATGGCCGCGGTCTGGGTCTCCCGCAACGGGCGCCCCCGGGATGAGCGCTTCCC
>DATGYC010000196.1:0-13650 GCA_035298385.1 Symbiobacteriaceae bacterium
CTCAAGAAGCGCGCGCTGGAGTGGGACTGAGGAGCGCCTTGCCATGACCGACACCGGTTCTGGAACAGGGACCGGGACCGAGCGGGTGATGGGTGGAGGAATGGCGCCGGGGCCAGAGGTGGGCCCCGGCTGCCACACCCGCCAGGCCAGGGTCGAGCTGAACAGGATCCCAGCGACCAGAAGCACCAGACTGGCGCCTGACGCCAACCTTTCGCTATGAGAGGAAGAGCGCCGCCGTTCGGGTCGCGACGTTCTGCATACGAAGAGGAGGAGATGCGGCGTGCATCTCCTCCTTGTGCGAGTTATGCGTACATAGGAATTAGTAATTCGATATCGAATAGGAAGTGCGACACTCGTCTGAGGGGGAAAACTCTTTGTTCGTCGCTGCCATCTCGCAACCCGCTCCGACCCCGGCGCCCGAGCGGCGCCCCCGTCGCCGCTGGCTCCGCTACGTGGCCCTCGCTCTGGTAGCGCTGGTCGTGATCGTTGCTGGAGGTGGTTACCTCTTCCTGCGGCGCTCGCTGCCTCAGGTGACCGGTGAACTGAACCTGAAGGGCCTGGGCGCCCCCGTCACCGTCACCCGAGACGAGCGGGGTATCCCTCACATTGAGGCCCAGACCGAGGTCGATCTCTTCCGGGCCCAGGGCTATGTGACCGCTCAGGACCGCCTCTGGGAGATGGACCTGACCCGGCGCGCCGTCGCCGGCCGTCTCGCCGAGGTGATGGGGGCGGGGATGCTGAGCACCGACAAGTTCTTCCGGACCCTGACCCTGCGGCGCGCCGCGGAGGCAAGCGTACCGGAGCTCTCCGCCGAGACCGTCTCGATCCTGACCGCCTACGCCGAGGGCGTCAACGCCTTTATCGCGCAAGCGGTCGCAGCGGGGAGCCTCTCGCCGGAGTTCACGCTCTTGGGCTACCAGCCGGAGCCCTGGTCGATCGTTGACTCGCTCTCGATCGGCAAGTATATGGCCTATGACATGAACGGCGATCAGATGGAGAGCGAGATCTTCCGTTACCAGATCCGCCAGGCCGTCGGCGACCAACTGACCAGCCAGCTCGTCCCGGCCTACCCCGAGGACGGCGTCACGATCATGAAGGCGGCGGCGGGAACGGCGGCCAAGAAGGCGGCCTTCGCCCCCATGCCGGCAGATGACAGCCAGATCGACGTCTCCGGCCTGATGGCCGCAGCGGTCTGGCCGGAGGAGTTCGTCGGCTCAAACAACTGGGTGATCAGCGGTCGGCTGACCGCCACGGGTAAGCCGTTGCTGGCGAATGACCCGCACCTGAGCCTGCGGACCCCCTCGATCTGGTACCAGAGCCACCTGATGGTCAAGGGCGGCCTGAACGTGATCGGCGTGACGATTCCGGGCGCCCCCGGCCTGATCCTCGGTCACAACGAGAAGATCGCCTGGGGCATGACCAACACGGATCCGGACGTCCTTGATCTCTACATGGAGCGGCGCAACCCGGCCAACCCGTACCAGTTCGAGTACATGGGCACCTGGGAGGATGCGACGGTCCATAAGGAGTCGATCAAGGTCAAGGGCCAGGCTGACGTCCCGCTGGAGATCGTCGTCACCCGCCACGGCCCGATCGTCTCAGAGGTCGGCGGTACGGCAGAGAACCGGCCCCAGGAGGCGCTGGCCGCCAAGTGGACGGCCCACATGCCCTCCCGCGAGATCGAGGCGGTCCTGGCCTTCGACCGGGCGCAGAACTGGCAGGAGTTCCGCCAGGCGCTCCAGCTCTTCAAGGGCCCGACCCAGAACTTCGTCTTCGCCGCCGTCGACGGGACGATCGCCTATCACGCCGGCGGCATGGTACCGATCCGGAATCAAGGCGACGGCATGGTTCCGGTCCCGGGCTGGGTCGACACCTATGAGTGGACGTCGTTCATTCCGTTCGATGAGATGCCCGAGGTGGTCAACCCGGCGGAGGGCTTCATCTCTACAGCGAACAACAAGGCTGTCGATGACGCCTATCCGTACTTCCTGACCTACGCCTGGGCGCAGCCCTATCGGGCGACCCGGATCCGGGAAGAGTTGACGGCCAAGGGCGGCCAGTTTACCGCTGACGACATGCAGAAGCTCCAGACCGACTACCTGGATCTGCAGGCGCGTTGGCTCGTCCCCGTACTGCTGAAGCAGATGGGCAGCGCCACCTTGACTGCCCAGGAGCAGAAGGCGCTCGCCCTGATCCAGTCGTGGGACTTCGCGGATAGCGCCGACAAGGGCGCCCCGCTGGTCTACCACGCCTGGTGGGACCAGTTGACCAAGCTGCTCTATGAGCCGAAGATGGGCGAGGATCTCTACGGTCAGATGACAGACAAGGGCCTGATCACGGACGCCATCCTGCGCCAGGCGGTCGCTGGTCAGCCAAACGAGTGGGTGACGGCAGCAGGTGGCTTAGCGAAGCTGGCCCAGGACTCCTTCAAGGCGACCGTCGCCGACCTCGCCAGCCGCTTCGGCAGCGATCCGCACAAGTGGACCTGGGGCGAGTTCCACCGGATTGGGCCAGCCCACCCGATCGGTGCAGAGGTGGCGGCGCTCGGCTGGCTCCTCAATCCGAGGTCCCAGGCGGTCAGCGGCAGCGGCCTGACGGTCGGAGCGATGGGCTTCAACCGGTCCACCGGCAATGTCAACCTGGCGGCACCGTGGCGCCACGTGGTCGACTTCGCCGACATTCAGGGGAACTCCCGTGACATCCTGAATCCCGGCCAGGCGGGTCACCCGCTCAGCCCGTGGTACACAAGCCAAGCGGACCAGCACGTGGCGGGGGCACTCCAGCCGATGTTGATGAAGCCAGCGGCGTACGCCAGCGGCAAGAAGCTGACCCTGAAGCCCTGATGACGGAAGCGACTCCCCGCCGACAGATCGGCGGGGAGTTTTCGCTTTGTGATAAAGAGAACAAACTACGATTTGATTACATGTCTTTTGTGTATATGGTATAGTTGTATATACATAATAGTTAACGACCCGTTAACAACATCACATGGGGAGGTTCCACCAGTTGAAGAAGCAACTCTTTGCCCTTCTGACTGCCACTGCCATCGCCCTCGCTGCCTGCTCAGGCTCGAAGGCCCCTGAACAGGCCCCGGCTACGGAGACCAAGAAGGCGGAACCCGCAACCGTCTCTGTCTGGTCTTGGCGCCCCCAGGATAAGGACCTCTGGACCAAGGTTCAGGAGAAGCTCCAGGCCAAGGGCGACCCGATCACCATTGACTTCCGCGGCGTGAAGTCGACCGAGTACGACTCCGTCCTCCAGACCTCCATGAACGGTGGCGATGGCCCGGACATCTTCGCTGCACGTGGCGGCTCGGGCACCAAGAAGTACGCGGAGGCGAACCAGATCCTCCCCCTGAACGACCTGGACCTGAAGGGCTTTGACCAGGGCATCCTGGACCAGGCCTCCTTCAACCAGAAGGTCTACGCGGTGCCCTTCGCTGTTCAGACCCTCACCTTCTTCTACAACCAGGAGATCTTCGACCAGAACGGCCTCAAGGTGCCGGCGACCTGGGACGAGCTGATGAAGAGCATGGAGGCCCTCAAGGCCAAGGGGATCACCCCGATCGCCATGGGCGGCAAGGACGGCTACGCCCTCTGCCTGATGGTCGATACCATCGGCGCCACCGACCTGGGCAACAAGTGGGCTCAGGACGCGATCGCTGGCAAGACCAACTTCGCTGATGCCTCCTTCAAGGGCGTCATGAAGAAGGTCGATTCGCTGAAGCAGTACGCCCAGAAGGACTTCATGGCGACCGCTCAGAAGGATGCCCGTACCCTCTTCGCCACCGGTCAGACGGCCATGATCATCGACGGCATCTGGGCCGTTGAGACCTACTACCTGAAGACCAACCCGAACATCAAGCTGGGCTCCTTCCTCGCTCCCCCGACCAAGGCTGGTGACCCCGTCGCCCTTTACCCGTACGTCGATGGCGGCTACGCCGTTAACGCCGGGACGAAGGTCAAGGCTGCCGCTCTGAAGGTTGCGGCCTTCACCGCCTCCGACGAGTTCGCGCAGATGTACGCGGACGCGTTTGCTGAGATCCCCGGCAACAAGAACGTCAAGTTCCCCGACTCCAAGCCGATGCTCAAGAAGGCTGTTCAGCAGAAGAACGAGGTCGGCCTGAAGACCCTCTTCCGGATCCGCTCGCCGTTCGATGGCGGCGCCCCGGATATCTCGACCTCGCTGGGCGCCAACCTGCAGGGCATGCTCTCCGGCAAGATCACCCCGGATCAGGCGGCTGATGCGGTCCAGAAGGATCTCGCCTCCTGGTACCCGGCCTTCAAGAAGTAGGGGTAACCGATGCGGCATACGCAAAAGGGCCTGGGGCGATACAGCTATTGGCTGTTCCTCGCCCCGGCCCTCCTCCTCTATGTAACCTTCCGAATCTATCCGTTCCTGGACTCCGTGGCGCTCAGCTTCTACAAGTGGAACGGCGTCCCCGGTTCGCCCAAGGTCTGGGTCGGCTTTGAGAACTACCTCCGGATTCTGGTCCAGGAGCCCTTTGCGCCGATGTGGCGGCGGGCCTTCGGGCATAACCTGATCGTCGTTGGGTTGATGCTGGTCTGGTCGACCGGCATGGGCGTACTCTTGGCCTGGATGCTGACGCAGATCAAGCGGGGCGCCGGGTTCTACAAGACGATGGTCTTCCTGCCCAACACGATCTCGATCGCCGTCACCGGCTTCCTCTGGTCGCTGCTGCTCAACCCGCAGTTCGGCGCCGTCAACTTCCTGCTGAAGAAGGTTGGGTTGGGCGCCCTGGCGCTCCCCTGGCTTGGTGACAGCAAGTTGGCGCTGCCCACGGTCATCGCCATCCAGGTCTGGCACGGCCTGGGCTTCCCGGTGCTGGTCGCCCTCGCCGCGATGCTCAGCGTGCCCAAGGAGATCCTGGAGGCGGCAGAGGTGGACGGGGCCAACCGGTTCCTCCAGTTCTGGAAGATCACCTTCCCGATCATCCTGCCGAACGTGCTCAACCTGATCGCCCTCAACATCACGGGCGCCTTCGGCCTCTTTGAGATGGTCTTCGTGATGCAGGGCGCCGAGGCCGGTCCGTTCTACAGCACCGACCTGCTCGGTACGCTCTTCTACCGCACCGCCTTTGGCGGCATGGGCGCCACCGCCTCCGGCATGGGCCTAGGCGCCGCCCTCGCGGTCGTCACCTTCCTGATCGTCATCCCGCTCTCGCTGCTCTTGAGCCGGATCCAGCGCCGGTTCCAGGTGGAGGTGTAGCATGAAGATCTGGCAGAACACCCGCCTGCGCACCGCGGTCATCCTCTTTCACGTAGTCCTGATTGCGTACACCGGAGTCGTGCTCTATCCGCTCTTCACCATGCTCCTGGGCTCGGTCAAGACGACGCGGGATCTCATCGTCAACCCCTACGGCTGGCCGGAGATCTTCAACTGGTCGAACTACGCCCGGGCTTGGACCGAGGCGAACTTCGCCCTCTATGCGAAGAACTCGCTCTGGGTCACAGTGATTGCGACGCTCTCGATCCTGCTCTGTTCCTCGATGGCGGCCTTCATCTTGGGCCGCTTCAAGTTCAAGCTGAACGCGTGGATCTTCGGCTTCTTCGTCGCCGGTATGATCGTCTCAGGGCGCCTCTCGATCATCCCGCTCTTCCTGCTCCTGCGGGACCTGAAGCTCCTGAACTCCCATACGGGCCTGATTCTGGTCTACACGGCCAATGCCATGCCGTTCGCGATCTTCCTGCTGACGACCTTCTTCCGGCAGGTCCCGCATGAGCTGGAGGAGGCTGCCGTTGTGGAGGGGGCGGGGACCTGGACGATCTACTGGAAGATCATGCTCCCGCTCGTCCGCCCGGCGCTGGCGACGGTGGCGATCTTCGAGTTCATGGGGATCTGGAACGACTTCTTCTTCCCCCTGATCTTCCTGCGCTCGGAGAAGCTGATGACGATTCCGGTCGGCCTCTCCGTCTTCTTCGGCGAGTACGCCACCGACTGGGCCACGCTCTTTGCGGCCCTGACGATCTCGGTCGTCCCCGTGATCGTCGCCTTCATCGTAGCGAGCCGACAGTTCATCGCTGGCCTAACCGCTGGTGCGATTAAGTAGAGGTGAGGTCCATGGCCCTGATCTCGTTTGACTTGGATGGGGTTCTGCAGAAGAATCCGTTCGCGGCGGGCCATCCGCAGGGCGTCTTCGGGCGCCTGAAGGCGGCGCTGGCGCCGTACGTTGAAGCGGTCACCGGGACCGATGGCCCGCAGGCGGTGCACGTCGGTGCGGCGGTCGGGGCCGGGGCCTTTAACAGCCAGGCGCCCGTCGACGCAGCGACCGTTGCCCTGCGCCGGATCTACGGCGAACACCAGGCCCGCCTCGCGGCGGGAGAGCTGGTCGCCGCCTATGACTGGGACGAGATCGTCAACAAGGTCGGGGCGGAGCTCGGCTTCCCCGAGCAAGTCGACGTGGTCAAGCTGGTCGAGGAAGGGTGCGAGGTCCCGGGGCTGATCTGGTCCTACCCGGGCGCCGCCGCCTGCCTGCAGGGGCTGACCGATGCCGGTCATACGGTCGTCTCGATCACCAACGGCTACAAGTGCTACCAAGAGCCGGTGATGCGCAAGCTTGGCTTGCTGCAGTACCTGCGCGCGATGTACTCGCCGGAGTCGACCGGAGCGGCGAAGCCGGATCCGGGGATCTACCGGGCGGCTATTGCAGACTGGGGTGGGCCAGCGATTCATATTGGCGACACCCTGCTGCAGGATGTGGCGGGCGCCGCCCGGGCCGCTGGCTTCCAGGCGATCTACATCTGCCAGATCCAGGCACCGGACGGCGAGGAGCTGCCGGCCCATCTAGCGGCTCTTGCCCCGTGGGAGCGCCCTGCCCAGGCCGCGGAGTGGCTGGGCGCCCGCCGGGCGCGCGAGATGAAGTTTGATCACACCCCGGCTGCAGCCTTAAAGGACTGCACCCCGGATGCAATCGTCGCCCGTCTGGACGAGGTTCAGGCCACGGTCGACTGGCTCCTCCGTTAGCCCTCCCGCCCAACAAACGACAGCCCATCTGCAACTAAGCAGATGGGCTGTCTACATTTTGATAATCTTTAAAATCAAGGAAAAATTTACGGGAACGGAGGAGGAAGATCGCACAAATAAACGTATTTAGTTTAATGGCTGGAACGTTCTGTCGTTCTAGAATTCGGGTACGAAGGAGCGTGCTGCGATGGTGATCGATCTGTACCTCGGTTTCATGGATGAGGAGGTGAACGCTCGTCTGGCGGAGATCGTCCGCCGTGAGAAGGAGAAGGGCACCAAAGGGCGCCCCGTCATCCTGATCGAGCGAGAGATGAAGGGGAAGGACGTCCTGCTCGAGTGGCCGGCCTCCTCCTACCCGGCGCCCTTCAAGGTCTACAAGGCCTCAAACCGCGGGATTGAGCCCGCACTTGCGGAGTCGTCGACTGGTTCGGTCCCGGTTGAGCAGATGCTCGCCCGGATGCTCTCGCTTTCGCTGGAGCAGAACCTGATCCAGGAGGCGGCCCTGCGTGAGAGGGGCGTCCCCATCGTCCGCCTCTTTGACGTCATGAACCTGCTGGCGCAGAGGGGGCCGGGCGCCACCAAGACCCCGATCAGCAAGGACGGGGAGGTGGGCCTCTACGTCGTCCGCTTCGCGGTGGGCGCCGAGGACCAGACCCCGATCATCGTGATTCGGACCCCGGAGATGGGTCTGCAGCCCTCCCTGATGCGCCCCTACCTGCGCTTCCTGATGAAGGTCGTTCAGGCCGTCGCCGCCCAGCTTGGGTACGCACTCGCCCTGAGGACCCACGCCACCAACGCCTACGCGCTACCCGTGCGGCTCTCCGCCTTTGGCGCCCAGGGCGCCTCTGATCCCAAGATCATCCCCGGCGAGATCAGCGCCGTCACCGGCTCGCTCTTCGTGGGCGCCGAGTACCAGAAGGATGGCGCCTACAGCCTGGTCGCCTTCTGTAACGCCGACTCGGTCTATGAGTTCCACCGCCAGCAGGTGGCCGAACGGAAGTCGCTGGACGATCTGATCCCGGCCGACGCGGGCGAGCAGGCCGTCGAGCAGGCCCGGGCCGCCTTCCACGCCATCGTGCAGAAGGGCCTCACCGGCAAGAAGGTGAAGGGCGCCGACTCCCTGCCGGCGGAGAGCAGCCTGCAGGAGCTGATCCAGCGGTCGAAGGGCAAGCGGGGCGAGGTCGTCTCGCTGACCGGCTCCTACTTTGTGCCGCTGGAGGATAAGGAGATCGCCGCTAAGGCCGGCATCGCCACCGTTGGCATGGAGGATTACCACATCCTCCGGCTGATCCGGACGATGAAGGAGCGGATCGACGACCCGATCTACCCGGAGCTCGAGGCCTGGCAGCTTGATCGGATCAACTGTGACCCCGGCACGATCCACCCGAAGGTGATGAAGGCCTTCCAGACCTTCCTAAGCACGGCCTCCTTCAGCCCGGCGCAGTACAAGGCGATCCTGCGCTGGGGCCTCACTGGCATCCGTAAGGATACGATCCCGGCGGAGGCCAAGTGGGCACTGACCGAGCTTGACCTCTTCCAGGGCCACGCCGGCCAAGAGCTCCTCAAGAACCATCTCTACGAGATCAACGACGGGGCGGTTGCGGATCCGTTTGCGATCGAGATCGCCACGGACTTCGTGAACAGCCTGGCCAGCGGCAGCGCCTTCGGCAAGAGCCACGGCCTCCATCCGGACGTGATCGAGGCGGTGCAGAAGGCCGCGCAAAACGTCCGAAGCAGCAACGGCGGGGAGACGGAGGTTCAGACCCTCCTCGACCTGCTGGCGACGAAGGCGGGCTTTGGCCTCCCGAATGAACGGCTGATGATCTGGCTACGGCCGGGTAAGTGGCCGGGGGTTCAGACCTGCAAGCTCGATCCAAAGGCGCCGCCCAAGTTTGAGGCGGCCGCCGTCGACCGGGCCTTCTACAAGTCGGCCAACCTGATGGCGCTCCAGACGCTCTACGCGCACCACCTGTTCGGCATCAACGACTAGGAGGGATGTAGATGGCTCCAATCGACTTGACGGCCCGGCGTTTCGGCAACGAGCAGTCCCCGTACCTGCTGAGTAGCGCCGACTGGAACAAGGTCCATGCGTTCGCTCAGGGCGGGCTTCGCCTGCCAACGGACGAAGGCCCGCTCCGCCAGTACATCGGGTACGGGGGCCCGGACTTCGGTCCCTTCAACCCCCTGCTGGATACCTACCGCTCGATCAAGAACCGAGCCGCCCAGTGGCGGGATGGCCTCTTCGGTCAGGTGATCGGGATGGCGGACGGGATCGTCCAGTACGCCGGCACGACCACCCAATCCTACAACGGACTCCGGCCGGTGATCCTCCAACTGCTGAACGCCCCAACCCCGGAGCTCCAGGCAGAGTTCGAGCGGCAGATCGCCCCGCTGGCGGCAACGGCCCAGCGGATGGCCGACCAGGCGGGCGCCACGGCCCAGGCCGTCGTCGACTACAGCAAGGGCGCCAGCGCAGACCATGACCGCCTGATCCAGATCATCAACCACTACAACTGGCAGTTCGGCCAGACCCAGGACCAGATGAACGATCGCTACCGCCAGTTGGAGGCCGAGCGGCACCGGCTAGAGGGGAAGATCGAGGAGTACAAGCAGGCGGTGATCGTCGCCGCCACCACGCCGACCTACGCCTGGATCCCGATCATCGGCTGGATCGCCGGTGGCGTCGTCGCTGGGGTCTACGGCGACAAGGCGGTCAAGGCGAAGGCCGAGGCTGAGGCGGCCCGTGACCAGATCGTCCGGCTGCAGGAGCAGGTCGCTCGCGACCGGGCCCTGCTCGATGCGATCCAGCGCGGCCAGCAGATCACGGGCACGGTCGACGCCTCCCTGGCAGCGGCCCTCCCGGTGATCCAGAGGATGGAGGGCGTCTGGCGGGCCTTCGCCGCCGATTTGACCAACGTGACCCGCCTGGTCAAGGAGGATCTGGCGCAGGCCGACCCGATCCTGCGCGACTTCGTGACCGATGAGGCCCTCCTGGGCTGGCAGAAGCTCGGTCAGGCGGCAGCGGAGTACCGGCAGAACGCAGACGCCCAGTTCCGAGCGATCGTGTTGGCGGCTTAGCAACTGAGCCCTACGAAAGGAGCCCCTCTCAATGCCGGACAAGCTCTCCCTCGCCCCGAACGGAATGACCGATCCGGAGACCAACTCGTTCATCCTCTCCCGCGGGGAGTGGATCAACGTTCAGCGCTACGTCGCTGAAGCGGTTCAGCTTCCGACGAACCAGGACGCTCTGCGTAGCTACCTGAAGGGTGATCCCACCCTGCCGCTCGACAGCTTCGGTGACATGCTGCAGATCTACACCCAGATGAACAGCCACGGCCATGCCTGGCAGGACGAGACCTTCCCGGCCACGGTCTTGCTGGCGAACGACATTGTTCACTACGCCAACAAGGCGACCGTCTACTTCAAGCCCCTGCGGGACGCGGTGGCGCGGCTCGTCGAGAACATGGACTCGAAGCGGGATCAACAGATGGTTGCCGCCATCTGTGACCAGATGGCCAAGGAGGCTGATGCGTTCGCCAAGAAGGCGGCGGTGGTCAAGGAGCGGGTGACCGAGTTTGCGAACCAGTCCGGCGCGGACTACGACCGCTTGCGGACCGTCCATGCCGACATGAACAAGAAGTGGGGCGACGGCTCCGCTGACCTCAAGGACCTTCAGAAGAACGTGAAGGAACTGAAGGAGTTGATCAATGCGCTCAACGACGAGTACAACCACGACGTCGTCGTCGCCGCCACCTCACCGACCTACGCCTGGGTCTTCCCGTTTGGCACGATCGCCGCCGCCGTTGTGGCTGGTGTCTACGGCGACCGGGCGGTGAAGGCGCTCAAGAAGATCGAGGAGACGAAGGCGTCGCTGGCACAGTTCGAGGACAAGGTGGCCGCTCGCTTCAAGTTGCTCAACGGCATGGAGAACGCCGTGAACGGCATGAAGGGGATCCAGGATGCGCTCGCAGCGGCCCTGCCGGTGATCGGCAAGATTCAAGGCCTCTGGACGGCGATCGCGACCGACCTGGGGCGCCTCAAGGAGATCATCAACGGCGATATTCGCGACAACCTGCCGATCCTGATGGACCTCGGCATCGACCTGGCGATCGTCACGTGGCAGCAGATCGGTCAGAAGGCCGACGCCTACCAGGTCAATGCCTTCATCAAGTTCGTGGACACGCCCGCAGCCTAAGTCGGACGGTCTGAGAGGAGAGAGAACGTGGACCTGATCATTCCTGGCGTAGATATCCGCGTCATCCGTGAACTCGTGCCCCGTCCCTTAGGGGCGACGGGCGTCCTGGGGATCGTCGGCTGTGTGGAGAAGGATCTCTCCAACAAACCGCTCCAGGCCCTCGCTTCGTTCGCTTCCTTCAAGGATACCTTCGGTCCAGCCAGCGCTCTGGCCATGCCCGAGGTGAAGCAGGCCTTCGCCGCCGGGCTGAACCAGGTCGTCGTCGCCAACGTCCCCGCCGACGCCGCTACGGCTGCCTCGATCAGCGTGCCGCTGACGGTCGATGGAAAGCCGGCCCGCCTGAATGTCCAGGCCCGGGCGCCCGGCGCCTGGGGGAACCAGGTCTCCATTCGCCTCACCAAGAAGCCCGGCCCGGCCGGTGATGAGGTGGTGGAGGTGGAGGTCTTCTTCCCGGACGCCGAGACCCTGATCGAGAAGAAGGCGGTCGAGACCTTCCGCAACCTGAGCCCGATGCGGGACGCGGGGGATCGCCACTTCATCAACGTCGTGAACAGCCGTAGCGAGATCGTCCGGGTTGAACTCCGGGCGGTGGCGGACCCGAACAGCCAGGTCCTGCCGACGAACGACCTGCCGGGGGCGACCCCGCTCCTGCTCAAGGGCGGCACCGACCCCTCCTCCGATGCGATCGCCACGGCGCTCGCCCGGCTGGAGAGCTTCGGCGAGGTCGACCTGGTCACCGCTGCCCACCTCTACCCGGAGGCGGACGCGATGAAGGTCTGGGCTGAGGTCCTCACCCATGCCAACAAGATGTCGAACCAGGCGAAGCCCCGCCTCGCCTTCGGCCAGGTCGCCCCGAGCGCAACGGGGGCGGCCCCGGACACCACCCAGGCGGTCCGGATGGCCGGGCGCCTCGTCTCCGACCGGTTCGTCATGACCGCCCCCAACGGCTACATGGGCGCCATGATCGGGATGATCGCCGGGCTGCGGTACTTTGAGTCGCCGACCTTCAAGCCCCTGGTGGGCGTCACCGACCTCGCCTTCGACTTCAGCGATCCGGCCCTGGCCGCGCTGATCCAGGGCGGCCTCTGCGCCGTCGATGAGATCCCCCGCAAGGGCATCGCCTGCGTCAAGGGGATCACGACCGATACCACCCAGATCAACGTGACGCGGATCGCTGACCGGGCCGTCCGCCACGTCCAGAACATCGCCCAGGACTTCGTCGGGCTGCTCAACACCGAGGCCCAGCGCCTCGCCCTGAAGCAGCGGATCACGGAGGCCTTCACCCGGATGGAGAAGGAGGGCGCCCTCGTCCCCTCGACCGATGGGAAGTCACCGGCCTTCGCCGTCGCCGTCGAGTCGGCCCCGGACGACTTCGCCGCAGGCATCGTGCGGGTCGCTACGGCGGTCCGGCCGGTCCGGGCGATCGACTACATCTACGCCACCATCAAGGTACAGGCGTTCTAAGGAGGGCTCCTCGTGGCGACGATTCTTTCCGCTAACCGGAGCAACGTCCTCGTGAACGGTAAGGTGATCGAGGGGCTCCAGGAGATCACGTATCAGACCGTACAGCCCCAGATGGAGATCGCGGCGATCGGGACGGATGAGCGGGTCGGCGTGGTCTACGGCATGACCAAGGTGGCCGGTTCCCTGCGCGTCCGCTCAGCGAGCGATGAACTGGACGCCCTGATCCAGTCGAAGGGCTCCTTCCAGATCCTCGCCTCCCTCAAGCACATGGCGGCGGAGGCCGAGACCTCGAAGGAACTGACCCTGGATGAGTGCTACATGACCGGCCGATCCTTCGGGCTCGCGGCCGGCGGTGTGGTCGAGGTGATCTATCAGTTCTCGGCCACCCGGGTCCGCTAACCGATGGCCCGGTTTCACGTACGGGCGCCCCGCTGGTTAGCGTGGCAGGTAGCCCTGTCGGCGGGGAGTGAAGGGGCGGCAGCCCTGCTGGAAGCGTGCCTCTTGGCCTGCATCGTCGATCCGGTCACCCGGACCGAACTGCAAGCGCTCCCCGCCGCCGAAGGGGACGAGCTCCTGACCCAGGCCCTCGCCCTGATCGAGACGGAGCGGGCGGCTCTTCGCCTGCATGGCGAGGGGCGCCGGGTGAGGGGCGAGGGGATCGACCTGCAGCTGCAGCCCTGGACCTTTGGCGAGCGGAACGCCGCCCTGCGCGATGCGCTTCGGCTCACCGGGGGCCAGGTGACGATCGACCTGCTCACCTTTGAACGGTCGATGCTCCTTGGCTGCGTCCGGTTGGTGGACGGGGCGCCCCTGAGCCCGGGGGCTCTGGCCGAGTGGCCGGTGCCGCTGGGGGAGGCGGTCCTGGGCGCCCTGGATCGGCTGACCCGGACGGATGGGGCGCTCCTGCAGGCCGCGATCGCGCAGGGAGTGCCGCATCCGGACCTCTCCCTGGTCCAGCTCTGCCGGGCCTTCGGCTGGACGCCGGAGCAGGTGGAGCGGCTGGAGGC
>DATGYC010000197.1:0-3186 GCA_035298385.1 Symbiobacteriaceae bacterium
GGGGTCGAGAAGGTCTTGTGCAGGTTCAGGTGGACGACGTCGAAGCCCATGTCGCCAGGACGGGCATAGCCCATAATGGCGTTCATGTTGGCGCCGTCGTAGTAGACTAGGCCGCCCGCCTCGTGGACGATCTGGGCGATCTCTTGGATGTTCGGATCGAAGAGGCCCAGGGTGGACGGGTTGGTCATCATCAGGGCTGCGGTATCCGCACCAACGACCGCCCGCAGGGCGCCGAGGTCGACCGAGCCGTCAGCGGCTGAGTTGACCGAGACCACCTCATAGCCGGCCATAGCGGCGGTCGCCGGGTTGGTGCCGTGCGCCGAGTTCGGCACGATCACCTTGCGGCGGGCCAGGTCGCCCCGCGACTCGTGGTAGGCCTTGATCAGGAGGATACCGGTCAGCTCGCCGTGGGCGCCCGCCGCCGGCTGGAAGGTGATCCGGTCCATGCCGGTCACCTCGCAGAGGGTCTGCTCCAGCTTGTAGAGCAGCTCCAGGTTACCCTGGACGGTCTCGACCGGCTGCAGCGGATGGGTCCCAGCGATGCCAGGAATCCGGGCGACCTGCTCGTTCACCTTCGGGTTGTACTTCATGGTGCAGGAGCCGAGCGGGTAGAAGTCCACGTCGATGCCGTGGTTCCGGCGCGAGAGGCCGGTGAAGTGGCGGACGACCTCGATCTCGGAGAGCTCGGGCAGGCCCGCCGGGGTCTGGCGGATCAGATCAGCCGGGATCGCTTCATCTAGAGCGATCTCGGGGACGTCAGCGGCCGGGAAACGGATCGCCCGCTTGCCGGGCGTCGACTTCTCAAAGGAGAGCTTGAACTCGGACATCGGGCTACACCTCCCCCAGGGCTGCAACCAGGGCGTCGATCTCGGCCCGGGTGCGCTTTTCCGTCACGGCGATCGTCATGGCGTTGCCGAGCTCCGGGTAGTCGTTCCCAGAGGCGTAGCCGCCGACGATCCTCTTGTCGAGGAGCTTCGTATTGATCGCCGCCACGTCCTCCGGGCAGACGATCGTGAACTCCTTGAAGAAGGGGCGATCCGAGGCGAGCTTGTAGCCCGAGAGGGCGCCGATCTGCTTCGCGGCGTAGTGCGCCTTCTGGAAGGAGAGGGTCGCCACCTCACGGAGGCCCTCCTTGCCGAGCAGGCTCAGGTAGACCGTCGCCGCCAGGGCGTTGAGCGCCTGGTTGGTGCAGATGTTGGAGGTCGCCTTCTCACGGCGGATGTGCTGCTCACGGGCCTGGAGGGTCAGGACGAAGGCCCGCTGGCCGCGGTTGTCCAGGGTCGCGCCGACGATGCGGCCCGGGATCTTGCGGGAGAACTTCTCGCGCGTCGCCATGATGCCCAGGTACGGGCCGCCGTAGGAGAGGCCGTTGCCGAGGGACTGGCCCTCCGCCACGACGATGTCCGCACCGTAGGCGCCCGGGGCCTCCAAGAGGCCGAGGGAGATCGGATCGACGGCGACGACGAAGAGGGCGCCCTTCGCGTGCGTCAGCTGCTCGATCGCCCGGACCTCTTCGAGATAGCCGAGGAAGTTCGGCATCTGCACGAGCACGCCAGCGACCTCATCCGTGATCAGCGACTCGAGCTTGTCCAGGTCCAGACCGCCGCTGACGATCGGGGCCTCGATCACCTCGACGCCGATGCCGTGCATGTAGGTCTTAACGGTCCGGCGGTAGTCCGGATGCACAGAGGCGGCCAGGACGATCTTCTTGCGACCCGTCTGCGAGACCACCATGCCGGCGGCCTCGGCGAGGGCCGAGGCGCCATCGTACATGGAGGCGTTCGAGAGGTCCATCCCGGTCAGTTCGCAGACCAGGGACTGATACTCATAGATGACCTGCAGGACGCCCTGCGAGATCTCGGGCTGATAGGGGGTGTAGGCGGTGAGGAACTCACCGCGGGTGAGGAACGTATCGACCGCCGAGGGGATGTAGTGATCGTAGGCGCCGGCGCCCAGGAAGTAGGCGTGCGTCGACGTGTTCACGTTCTTGGCGGTCAGTTCGTTCACATGGGCCAGGATCTCCATCTCCGTCAGAGCCGGGTCCAGCTGCAGCGACCGGTTCAAGCGTACAGAGGCGGGGATGTTGGCCGCGAAGAGCTCCTCGGTGGAGGAGACGCCAATCTCCCGCAGCATGGCCTCCTTATCGGCCTGCGTGATCGGGATGTAGCGCATGATTTAGTGGCCGGCCTCCTTGGTGTAGGCTTCGTAGGCGGCGGCGTCCAGCAGGACGTCCGCATCGGCGGCGTTGGTCAGCTCGATCTTGACCATCCAGCCATCGGTATAGGTGCCGGAGTTGACGAGCTCGGGGGAGCCGTCGAGGGCGGTGTTGACCTCGATCACCTTGCCGGCGACCGGGATGTAGAGATCGGAGACGGTCTTGACCGACTCAACGACGCCGAACTGCTCGTGGGCCTTCAGCTCACGGCCAACGGCGGGGAGCTCGACGAAGACGACGTCACCGAGCTGATCCTGAGCGAAGTCGGTGATGCCGATGGTGCCGATGTTGCCCTCGATCTTGATCCACTCATGCTCCTTGGTGTACTTCAGCTCAGCGGGGGTCTTGAAATCGGCCATGATAAGGGTCCTCCTTTGACGAATGGAACGGATGGTAACGGGAGACTACCGCTTCGATCGCCGATCCTGGAGCCACTGGAGAGTCCAAGCGGCGGCGCCGTTGACGCCGACCATCAGGAGCGTCTGCCCCACCATCTGGCGGGGCGCCCCATGGAAGACCCAGTAAACGGTGAGCGCCAGCCAGATAAGCGCCAGGGTCCAGAAGAAGCGAATCACGGCCGCCTACCGCTTGTAGCGGGGTTGGTAGAAGGGCGCCGGGACGACCTGGGCCTTGAGCGCCTTGCCGCGGATCACCACGTCGACCTCGGTCCCGACTTCGGCGAGCTCGACCGGGACGTAGCCCAGACCGATGTTCGTCTCCAGCGTCGGCGAGAAGGAGCCGGTCGTGATGAAGCCGACCTCGACGCCGTCCTTGGCGAGCGGGTAGCCCTGGCGGGGAATGCCACGGTCGATCATCTGGAGGCCGACCAGCTTGCGGGTCGTGCCCGCGGCCTTGACGGCCTCAAGGGCAGCCTGGCCCTTGAAGGCGACACCCTTCTTCAGCTTGACGAAGAAGCCGAGACCCGCCTCGTAGGGGTTGGTCTGGTCGGTGATCTCGTGGCCGTAGAGCGG
>DATGYC010000198.1:0-1698 GCA_035298385.1 Symbiobacteriaceae bacterium
AGCGGCCCCGCGCCCAACCAGGGCGCCCACTCCACCAGCGTCCTCCGCTCCCTCGGCGTCACCGCTGAGGCGGTCGCCCATCTGCAGCGCCAAGGAATCGTCCCCCACAAAAGGAGGTAAGGACCCATGTTCAACCTCGAAGGCAAGGTCGCTTTGATCACCGGCGGCTCCCGTGGACTCGGCCGCGCTGACGCCCTCGCCCTCGCCAAGGCCGGCGCCGACGTCGTCATCACCGACATCCTGATCGAGTCCGACATCGCCGCCGCCGAGACCGCCGCCCAGTACGGCATCCTCTCCCAGGCGATGCAGGCCTCCGGCCAGGTCTACGCCGAACAGACCGCCGCCGCCATCCGGGAGCAAGGGCGCCGCGCCGCCGCCTACAAGATGGACGTGACCGACAAGGCCCAGGTCCAAGCCGTCATCGCCCGGGTGCAGGCGGAGTTCGGCCGCATCGACATCCTGGTCAACAACGCCGGCACCCTCGACCACGTCCTGCAGATCGAGCAGCAGGTCGATGAGCTCTGGGAGCGCGACCTGAAGGTGAACCTGACCGGCGCCTTCAACTGCGCCAAGGCCGTCTGGCCGGTCATGAAGGAGCAGGGCTGGGGCCGGATCATCAACATGGCCTCCGTCGCCGGGACGCTCGGCGGCTTCGGCCAGGCCTCCTACTCGACGACGAAGGCCGGCATCCTCGGGCTGACGCGGACGCTGGCGCTGGAGGGCGCCCGCTCTGGCATCACCTGCAACGCCATCATCCCCGGGATCATCGCCACCGAGGCCTTCAACACCTCCAGCCCCAAGATGCGGGAGCGGATGGAGGCCCGGACCGCCTTCCGGCGAGCGGGCAAGCCCGAGGATATCGCCCACGCCATCACCTTCCTCTGCTCGGTGGAGGCGGGGTATATCACCGGGGTGGGGCTGAACGTCTCCGGCGGCATCGAGCTCTTCACCTTCTAGGAGGGACGCCATGGAAGCCTATCTCATCGATGCGGTCCGAACGCCCACCGGCAAGAAGAAGGGCGCCCTGTCCGCCATCCGCGGCGACGAACTCGCCACCATTCCGGTCAAGGCGCTCCTCGAGCGGACGGGGGCGCCCGCCGATCACGTCGAGGACCTGATCCTCGGCTGCGTCACCCCGATCGGCGAGCAGGGCTGGAACCTCGGGCGCCAGATCGCCCTCCTCGCCGACCTGCCGCTCTCCGTCTGCGGCACCACGATCAACCGGATGTGCGGCTCCGGCCTGCAGGCCGTCCACTGGGCGGCGCAGGGGATCATGAGCGGGACCCACGACCTGATCATCGCCGCCGGGACCGAGATGATGTCCCGCGTCCCGATGGGCTCCGATGGCGGTGACTGGGCGCCCGGCCTCAATGAGCGCTTTGAGATCATCCCGCAGCACCTCTCGGCCGAGCGGATCGCCACCAAGTGGGGGATCTCCCGGGCAGAGTCCGACCAGTACGCCCTCGAGTCGCACCGGCGGGCGAGCCAGGCCTGGATCGAAGGGCGCTTCGCCAAGGAGGTGATCCCCGCCGGCGGCCTCGCCACGGACGAGACGGTCCGCCCCGGCACGACCTACGAGCAGATGGCCGGCCTGGCGCCGCTCTTCCCCGATGGGATCATCCACGCCGGCGTCTCCTCGCCGATCTGCGATGGCGCCGCCGCGGCCCTGCTCGCCTCCGAGGCGAAGGTGAAGGAGCT
>DATGYC010000199.1:0-1568 GCA_035298385.1 Symbiobacteriaceae bacterium
AGGTCTGCAGATCGGCCCTTGCCTCCTGGGGCCTTCCTACCTCCACCAGCGCAACCGCCCGGTTCTGGTAGAGTTCCGCCTCCCGCGGGGCGATCTCGATCGCCGTGGTCAGGTCGTGGAGCGCCAGGTCCGGGCGCCCCATCGTCCAGTGCAGCACGGCCCGGTTCCCCCGTGCCACCACGTGAGCCGGCGAGACCGCCAGGAGTTCATCGTAGTCGAGCAGAGCCGTAGGTAGGTCGCCCAGCCCCTCCAGGCACTCAGCCCGACCCAAACGGGCCGAAGCCAGCGCCGGCTCCAGGTCTAGCGCCCGCCCATACGCCTCCACCGCCTCACGCTCCCGCCCCGCCTGGCGGAGGCACTGGCCCAGGTTGACCCAGACCTCTGCGTACGGCGGGGAGAGTTCGATCGCTCGCCGGTAGTCGGCCTCTGCCTCTGCCAGGCGCCCGAGTCCCAGGTAGATGGAGCCGCGGTCGTTGTAGTACTCCGAGTAGTTCGGGTCCATCTCGATCGCCCCGCCGAACTGCTCGATCGCCTCGTCGACCCGCCCAATCATGGCATAGACCTGCGCCGAGTTGTAGAGCAGGACCGAGCGGTGGAGGTGATGGGCATCCGGCAGGATGCGCGCCATCAAGTGGAAGCCCTCTTGGCAGAGCGCCAATGCCTCTTCCATGCGCCGCTGACGGACCCGAATAAGGGCAAGGCCGTTCTTCAGGAAGACCCCGCGGAACTGCTTGCGCTCCTCCTCCATCCCGCTGCGCTGCAGGCTATCAAGGCCTTCTAGGAGGAAGGCCTCCGCGCGGTCATAGTCCCGCTCCGGCAAGTAACGGCTCCAGAGCATCGCCTGGTAGTAGTTGCACTGGAAGGTATACCACGGATTAGACGTGTGGGACAGGAACTGCTCGATGGCGATGTTCGCCTTCGGCCCCTCATTCAGGCCGGCGAAGATGTTGAAGAGCTTCGCCGTGATGAACCAGCGCAAGTCGAGATTCGCCGCGTCATGTGCCTCCAAGAGGCTCATCGCCATCTCGCCGTAGGGCAGCGCGTCAGCATAGAGCCCCTGCGTCACGTACCGATCGAGCGCCTCCCCCAGCCAGGGCAGCGCTCGCTGGGGCTCATCACTGGTCAGCCAGGCTGGAATGATCGCCGGCAGGAGGATCTCCCGCTGGATCCGGTCTGTTCCGGCCTCCGCCTCAAGGGCGAGCGCCTCTGCCCGCGCCTCCAGCGGCGAGAGCACCACCGGCATATCCCCGATCAGGTCCAGGTAGAAGCGGGCGCCCTGGCAGGCCGCCGGGAAGCGCCCCATCGCCTCATCCCCCCTGCCGGGAGCGGTGGCGATCAGCAGGGTCAGCCCAAGGTCTTTGCCCCGCCGCCGCAAGAGATGCGAGTAGAAGGCCTGGACAAGGGCGCCCGCCTGATCAAAGCCGTCGACGACGATCGTCCAGGGGGCGCCCACGAGCCGCTCCGCCGCTGCTGCAAGCAGGTCGACCAGCCCATGCAGGATGCGAATGGCCCGGTCAGCTGGGTAGTTGCGGGTTCGCTCAACGTCCGTGGCCGAGTCGGTCAGGTTT
>DATGYC010000200.1:0-1523 GCA_035298385.1 Symbiobacteriaceae bacterium
GCCTCCACCCGATGGGCGGTCGACTGTCCGCGCAGCTTGTGTCGTGACGAATGATTCGGTGCCATCCTCCTCCTCCTCTCGGGGTTTCCGGCCATGCGCTACTATAGGTACGCGCCGAGGGGACGAAATCTGCTAGCCGACGGCATGTCACGCTTGTACGTTTCTGCATAGACTGGTGTAGACTCCGAAAAGGGAGGCAACCTGCATGTTCTACGGCTATCCAGCCACCAAGTCCAGTGGCTACTTCAAGAAGACGCCAAACTACTCCAAGTTCACCGCTCCCTACGGCAAGTTTGGCAAGTTCGGCAAGTATCCATATGGCAAGGGATTTGGCAAGGGCTTTGGCAAGGGCTTCGGCTATCCGGCTTCAAAGTCCGGCGGCTACTCGAGCGTTGTACCAGCCACGACCGTCGTGACTTCGCCCTTTCCGATCTAAATCGCCGCCGGAAAAAGGGCGCCCCAACCAGCGAATGGTTGGGGCGCCCTTTGGTCTGTCGTTACTCCTCAGTCGGCTGCGCCTCCGGCGACTCCGGGAAGGGAGCGGGCTGCACGCGCTGCGGCGAGAACATCTGGATAAAGCCGCACTGCGGGCAGGCCAGCATGACCACCGGCACGGCCGGACCCGGCACCTGGCCCTCTTGGGTCAGGACCAGCGGGCTCCAGACCCCGGGGATCTGCTGCAGCTCCTGGTTGCCGCAATGAGCGCACTCAATCTGCTGCGCCAAACAAAACACAACCTTCCATGTCGAAGTAGACCCAGTTTACCATACAGGCAGAGTGCATGTCTAAGCTTTCCAGCCCGAGCGGGAGAGGCGGAAGGAGGTCAGGTACTCCAGATTCCCCTCCGTCCCCTTGATCGGCGAAGGGATCACTCGCCCCGGCAACCAGCCGAGCGTCGTCGCCGCCTCGACGACCCCTTCGATCGCAGCGCCCATCAGGTGGGGATCCCGGACGATGCCCTTCCGGTCCACCTTGCCCGGACCGACCTCAAACTGCGGCTTGATCAGGGCAATGACGGTCGCCTCCGGGGCCGCGAGCCGCCCGATCGGTTCGAGTACATGCTTCAGGCTGATAAAGGAGACATCGACGGTGATGAGGGTCGGCGCCACCGGCAGAGACTCGAGGGAGCGGATGTCCGTCTCCTCCATCACCACGATCCGCTCATCGCTCCGCAGGGAGGGATGGAGCTGGTCCCGGCCGACATCGAGGGCGAAGACCTGGCTGGCGCCCCGGCGGAGGAGGCACTCGGTGAAGCCGCCCGTGGAGGCGCCCACATCAAGGCAGACCTGGCCCGTTGGATCGATGAAGAAGGCGTCCAGGGCCGCTTCGAGCTTCAGCCCACCCCGGCCAACGTAGCCGATGGGATCACCGGTCACCTGAAGCTCATCGGTCTCCGTAACCGGCTGGGCGGAGCGGGTGGCGGGGCGCCCGTTCACCAGGACCATCCCGGCCTTGATCGCCTCCTGAGCCCGCTCGCGGGAGGGGACGAGCCCGCGGCTGGCGAGGGCTTGGTCGAGTCGTTG
>DATGYC010000201.1:0-10803 GCA_035298385.1 Symbiobacteriaceae bacterium
GGCGGTTCGTTTGTCCTTGAAGCCCCGGCCCTGGCGGATGTCTTTACGCCCGAGGAGTTCACCGAAGAGCACCGGATGATCGCCGAGACCGCCCGCGCCAAGGCGGACGAGATCCGGGCCCAACTCCACGCCATCGAGCAAGATAAGCCGACCCACTCCCGCCGCATCCTGCGTGAGCTGGGCGAGTTGGGCATGCTCGGCCTGGAGATCCCGGAGCAGTATGGCGGCCTCGGTCTTGATAAGATCACGGCCACCGTCGCCGCCGAAGAGTTCTCCCGGACGGGCGCCTTCGGCGTCACGATTGGCGCCCACGTCGGCATCGGCTCGCTGCCGATCGTCTACTTCGGCACCCATGAGCAGAAGACGAAGTACCTGCCCAAGCTCGCCACCGGCGAGTGGGTTGCGGCTTACGCTTTGACCGAGCCGGGCTCGGGCTCGGATGCGCTAGGTCTGCGCACCACCGCCGTACTCTCTCCGGACGGCAAGCACTGGATCCTCAACGGCACCAAGCAGTGGATCACCAACTCGGCCTTCGCCGACGTGATCGTCGTCTACGCGAAGGTGGATGGCGAGAAGGTCTCGGCCTTCATCGTCGAGCGGAGCTTCCCGGGCGTCTCGGTCGGCCCGGAGGAGAAGAAGATGGGCCTGCACGCCTCCTCGACCTGCTCGGTCATCCTGGAGGATGCCAAGGTGCCGGTCGAGAACCTGCTCGGCGAGATCGGCCGCGGCCACATCATCGCCTTCAACATCCTGAACATCGGCCGCTGGAAGCTCGGCGCCGGCGTGATCGGCGCCGCTAAGCACGTGATCAAGGTCGCTGCCGACTACGCCCAGACCCGCAAGGCGTTCGGCAAGTCGATCAGCGAGTTCAAGGCGGTCTCGAACAAGCTGGCCGAGATGAACATCTCTGCCTACGTCAACGAGTCGATGTGCTACCGCTCCGCTGGCTACATCGACTCGAACCTCGCCGACCTGGACGTCAATGCCGACGGCCGCGAGACCACGGAGCGGATCGAGGAGTACGCCATCGAGTGCTCGATCAACAAGGTCTACGGCTCGGAGTCCTTCGACTTCATCGCCGATGAGGCCGTCCAGATTCACGGCGGCTACGGCTTCATGGACGAGTACGAGGTCTCGACCGCCTATCGGGACAGCCGGATCAACCGGATCTTCGAGGGCACGAACGAGATCAACCGGCTCCTGATCCCGGGCACGCTGATCAAGCGGACGATGAAGGGCGAGATCCCGCTGATGCCCAGGCTGCTGGGCCTGCAGGATGAGCTGATGAGCCTGGAGCCCTTCGACGGCTCGGAGGAGCCGCTGGCCTACCAGCAGTTCCTGATCGGCCGGGCGAAGCTGGCGATGCTGATGCTGGCGGGCCAGGCGGTCCAGAAGTATCAGATGGCGCTGGGGGGCGAGCAGGAGTTCTTGATGGGGCTGGCTGACATGGCGATCGGGATCTACGCCATGGAGTCGGCGGTCCTGCGGGCGCTGAAGGGCCTGCAGTCCGGCAAGGCGGGCTTGAAGGTGGAGATGGCGACGGTCTGCGTCCAGGAGTCGTTCGAGCAGATCGGCGCGATTGGGCGGCGGCTGCTGCCGACGCTGGAGGAGGATCCGGATATGCTCCGGACCCAGCTCTCCATGCTGAAGCGGCTGACGAAGTTCCAGCCGGTGAACACCATCGCGCTGAAGCGGCAGATCGCGGAGGCGGTGCTGGCGAAGAGCGGGTACGTTTGCTAAAGGGAAGGGGCGCCCCTCGCGTTGCGGGGGGCGCCCGCTGCATTGTTACCAGATTTACTCAGGCATAAACGGTGGTAGAATGGCTCCAGGAGGTGTTCCCTTGTCCACTCAACTACCCTCGACCTCGCTCGGCGCCCTTCGCATCAGCCGCATCGGCCTCGGTATGATGGGCCTCTCCGGCACCTGGGATCCCACGCAGGTGACCGATGCCAGCATCGAGAAGGCGATCAAGGCCGTCCAGACTGCCGTCGAGGTTGGCATCAACTTCTTTGACCACGCCGACATCTACGGCCGCACGACCTGCGAGTCCATCTTCAAGGAGTGCCTCGCTGCCCTACCCAAGGGCCGGGAGGGGCTGGTGATTGCGACCAAGTGCTCGATCCGGGTGCCCAACGACCCGCCAGGGTCGCCGCACCACTACAACCTCTCCGAGTCGTACATCCGTCGCTCGGTCGAGGCCTCGCTGGAGCGGATGGGGATCGAGTATATCGACCTGCTCCAGCTCCACCGGCCAGACCCGTTCACCCACCCGCGGGAGACCGCGCGGGCGCTGGACAGGCTGATCGAGGAGGGGCTGATCCGCGGGGTCGGCGTCTCCAACTACTTCCCCGAGCAGGTAAGGGCGCTCCAGACCTTCCTGACCGCCCCAATTCTCGCCACGCAGCCCTCGATCTCACTCTGGGATCTGGATACGTTCGACAATGGCATCCTGGATCAGGCCGAAGCGCTGGCTATCCGGCCGCTCGCCTACAGCCCTCTGGGCAAGGGCTACCTGGCCGGCAAGCAGTTGGCCCCGGATCACCCGCGCTACGCCGTCTGGCAGAAGCTGACTGCGATGCTGGCGGAGGTGGCGGTGGAGGTGCAGGCTACACCGGGGCAGGTGGCCCTCGCCTGGCTGCTGCATCATCCGGCGGGGGTTGTCCCGCTCGTCGGCTCGAATAATCCGGCGCATATTCGGGAGGCGGCGGGCGCCCTGCAGGTGCAGCTCACCCGCGAGCAGTGGTACCGGCTCTGGGTGGCGGCCCGCCCGAACCCGCTACCGTAGAGAGTCCGTCGCATAAAAAACAGGACCCCCTGGACGGCGTTGGTCTGGTGCCTTGCGGCTGGCGACCGTGCCTGGTTGGGGGTCCTGCTTTACTTTATGCGTTAGGCGACAGGAGTGTGAATCGAGTTACGATCCGCCAAGCAGGCAAAAGCTGGGGGCAGGCAGAAGCTTTAAGCCAAAGCAATATCGACATTCTGTCTGGAGGCGAGAGACGTGCGGCGTATCCTAGTCGGTAGCCCGATTCGCCAGGAGCCACGGGTTCTACAGGAGTTCCTCCGCAGCCTGCTGGAGCTGGACAAGACCGGGCTGACGGTCGACTTCTTCTTTGTCGATGATAACGACCAGCCCGAGTCGTCGGCACTGCTCCAGGCCTTCGCCCCGGGGGGCCGGGTCTACCGGATGCAGGGGAGCCAAGGCGGCTCGGCCTATCTGAAGACGGAGCAGACCCATCTCTGGAAGGAAGAACTGATCTGGAAGGTGGCCAGCTATAAGGATACGATGATCGAGTTTGCCAAGAGTGAGGGGTATGACGGCCTCTTCTTTGTGGACTCGGATCTGGTCCTGCATCCTTCGACCCTGCGCCATCTGACCGGGCTGGGGGTCGATCTGGTCAGCGAGGTCTTCTGGACCAAGTGGACCCCGGATCAGCCGGAGCTGCCGCAGGTCTGGCTGGCGGATCACTACACACTCTACCACCGTGACCGGGGGGAGCAGATCACCCAGGGCGAGGCGCTGCGCCGCCAGGAGGCCTGGGTGCAGATGCTGCGGCGCCCAGGGCTCTATGAGGTGGGCGGGCTGGGCGCCCTGACCCTGTTCTCGGCCCGGGCGATGGCGGCTGGTCTCTCCTTCCGGGAGATTCACAACGTCTCCTTCTGGGGCGAGGACCGCCACTTCTGCATCCGAGCGGCGGCGCTCGGCCTGCGACTGTGGGTCGATACCCACTACCCGGCGCTTCATCTCTACCGGCCCGAGGACCTGTCGAAGGTCCCCGCCTTCCGGCACTCCTTTGACCAGGTGCGGGCGGAGCAGGAGGCGTTGGCGGCCTGCAAGGTGACGCTGGAGCGCTGGGGCACCAGCCACTGGGCTCTACCTGCGGGGGAGGAGGCGGGCTTCGTCCCCGCTCTCGCTCAGGCGCTGGCTGCTCAGGCGGCTGGCATGCAGGGCGGGACCGCAGCGGTGGCCGATCGACTGGGAATCAGCCAGGCACCGGCCGCCCCGGGCGCCGTCTCACGCGCCCATCTGCTCTGGGGCGTTCCGACGCAGGAGGCGCCCGGGCGCGTCCGGGTCGAGGGCATCCTGCGGCAGAGCGGGCGTGAGGGCGATCAGACCTATCAAGATGATAACCAGGTGGTCGCGCTGCTGGAGCGACACGGCTCTCGCTGGCTGATCGCGGACATGGGCTTTGAGCCTGCTGAATCGACCAACCTGACCGTCCCCTTCAGCCGCAAGACACGCGGGAACAAGGTGACGCTCTCCATGGTGGTCCGGAATGAGGCGGACCGCTTCCTGCGGCAGGTCCTGACCCATGCTGCCCAGTACGTGGACGAGGCGGTCATCCTGGATGATGGCTCGTCGGACGGGACTGCGGAACTCTGCGCCGAACTCCTCCAGGGGATCCCGCACCAGATCATCCGCCTGCCGGACTCGCTCTTTAAGCAGGAGCACTTGCTCCGCCGCTTGCAGTGGGAGCTGACGGTGGCGACCCGGCCGGACTGGATTCTGAACCTGGACGCCGACGAACTCTTTGAGGATCGGATGGCCTTGGCGATCCGGTCGCTGATCGATCAGGATGAGGCAGACCTGATCGGCTTCAGGCTCTATGACATGTGGGACGAGGAGCACTATCGGGCGGACGACCTTTGGACCGCCCACCAGCGGTCCTGGCCCTTCCTGGTCCGCTGGGATCCGAACATGGCCGACGATTGGCGGGTGATGGATCACCACTGCGGGCGCTGGCCGCTGGCGGTCGATGGGCTGCGGGCCAAGGGGGCGCCCCTGCGGGTGAAGCACCTCGGTTGGTCGCGCCCGGCCGATCGCCAGGCGAAGTACGAGCGGTACATGGCGAACGATCCGGAGGGCCGCTGGGGGAGCCTGGCCCAGTACGAGTCGATCCTGGATCCGGCCCCGACCCTGATCCCCTGGGAGGAGAATCCCCGTGGCTGAGCGTTGCCCACTCTGTGAGGGCGAGGTCCTGACCCTCCGGTACGCCTATCCGGCCTTTCGCCTGCTTGAATGCCAGTCCTGCAAGCTGCTCTTTCGGGAGCGGGGCGCCGACCTCCAGACGGCCCAGATGATCGAGGAGATCTATAACGATGAGTGGGTCCAGACTCATCATCAGGCGGCGGAGAACAAGTTCCACCAACATGCACTCTATCAGACAACGCTCTTGACCGCAGTCAAGCCGAATCGGGGACTGTTGCTGGAGATTGGTGCGGGGACTGGGGAGTTCGCCTACTTGGCCCGCCAGGCCGGCTGGGACGTGGTTGCGGTAGAGCCCTCGGCGAACGCGTGTCAGTACGTAGCGAGCCAGTACGGCCTAGCATTGATCAACGGCACCTGGTCTGATGAGATGCTCCCCGCTGACCTTCAGTTTGACGCCATCTGCTTCTGGCATGTGCTGGAGCACATCGCTGAGCCAGTCGAATTCCTCAAGGGGATGGCCGGGCGCCTGGCCCCAGAGGGGCTAATCCTCCTGGCAGTGCCGAACCTGAACGCATTCACCAACCAGGTGATGGAGGCCGATTCGCCTCTCTTGAGCAGGCAGGACCACCTCTTCCACTACACGGCAGAGACCCTGAGGATGCTCTTGGCGAAGGCTGGGCTGGCGGCTGTCCAGCTCTTTTCGCGCGAGGATCCGACCCGGCTCCAGCAGGATATCGCAGCCTGGGAGGCTCGTACAGGCGAGAAGATGGCGCTGCCGTTCCATCAACAGCTTGGCCTCTTGGTCCGCCTGCAGGCTGACGGACACGGTCATGAACTGCTCTGCGTGGCTCGTAAAGCATAGTAGAAGGGGGGCGGTTCGATACCGCCCCCCTTTCGCTTTAGAACGCCCAGTCAGCGGCGAAGAGTTGCAGGTTCCGGGGGCGGCAGAAGACGATATCCCCGACCTTGACGCCCAACTCTCGCCAGCGCTCCTTCGGGACCTCCGCCAGGATCAGCTCGTCGTTGTCGATGCGCTGGAGTTCCAGTCGGACGACCCGCCCGACCGGGTTGGCATGCCGGAGCACGCCTTCGATTGTGCAGGTCTCGACCGGGGTGGTCTCGACCTCGAGTTCGTGCGGGCGGGCGTAGGCGACGACGGGCAGCCCCTCTTCGGCCAGGTGCTCGGGCGCCTTCAGCTCCAGCGAGCCGATCCGGGCCTGACCGTCCTGGACCCGCCCATGAAAGAGGTTGACGTTGCCCAGGAAACTGAAGACGAACGGGTTGGCCGGCTGCTCGTAGACCTGATCGGCCGTCCCGACCTGCTCGATCCGTCCCTGGTTCATGATCACCACTCGATCGGCTACCTCCAGCGCCTCCTCCTGGTCGTGGGTGACGAAGATCGTCGTTACGCCGACCTCATCGTGGAAGCGGCGGAGCCACTGGCGGAGTTCTTGGCGCACCTTGGCGTCCAGGGCGCCGAACGGCTCGTCAAGGAGGAGGACCTTCGGCTCGGTCGCCAGGGCCCGCGCCAGGGCGATCCGCTGCCGCTGGCCGCCCGAGAGTTGGTCAGGGTAGCGGTTCGACGCCCAGTCGAGCTGGACCAGGCTGAGGAGCTCATGGACCCGCCGCGCAATCTCATCCTTGGCGGGACGGGTCTTGCGGGGCCGGACCCGGAGGCCGAAGGCGACGTTCTCAAAGACGGTCATGTGCCGGAAGAGGGCGTAGTGCTGGAAGACGAAGCCGATCCCGCGGTCACGAGCGGCGCGAGCGGTGGCGTCCTCGCCGTAGAACTGGATCGCGCCGGAGTCGGCGCCCTCCAGTCCAGCGATGATCCGCAGGAGGGTCGTCTTGCCCGAGCCGGATGGCCCAAGGAGCGCCACGAGTTCGCCGGTCTCAATCGTCAGGTCGATCTCGTGGAGTGCCTGAAAGGAACCGAATCGCTTGTTCAGCCCGGAGATCTGAACGCTCATTCGTCTTGCACCGCCTCTTGCTGCTCGTCGGCGAGTCTTCCTGCAGGGCTAAACTCGCGATCTCCTCGGGAGAGTCGCCGGTGGCGCCCCACTTCCAGTCGCCGTTCGGCGATGCTCTTGGCCACGAGGGTAACGAGGGCGAGCAGCACCAGAAGTGAGGCGACGGCAAAGGCCCCGGCAAAGTCGTACTCGTTGTAGAGGATCTCCACATGGAGGGGGAGGGTGTTGGTCCTACCCCGGATGTGGCCGGAGACGACCGAGACCGCACCGAACTCCCCCATGGCACGGGCGTTGCAGAGGATCATCCCGTAGAGAAGGCCCCATTTGATCTTGGGCAGGGTGACGCGCCAGAAGGTCTGCCAGCCGCTGGCGCCGAGGACGAGGGCCGCCTCTTCCTCCTCAGAGCCGCCAGCCTGCATGACGGGGATCAGATCGCGGGCGACGAAGGGAAAGGTGACGAAGGTCGTCGCCAGGATGATCCCAGGCGTGGCAAAGATGATCTTCCAGCCCTCCGCCAGGAGCCAGGGACCGAGTAGGCCGCGGGCCCCGAAGAGTAGGACGAAGATCAGACCGGCGATCACGGGTGAGACCGAGAAGGGTAGGTCGATCAGGGTGACCAGGAACTGCTTGCCGGGGAAGTTGAACTTGGTGACGACCCAGGCGGCAGCGATGCCGAAGAGCGCATTCAGTGGTACGGCTACCAGGGCGGTCAAGAGTGTCAGGCCGACAGCGCGGAGCGCATCATGCCTGGTGATGGCGATCAGGTAGTAGTCGAAGCCCTTGCGCAGGGCGGTGGTCAGGACGACCCCCAGCGGGACCAGCAGAAAGAGCGCGATGAAGGCGAGGGCAAGGGTGATAAGTAGCCAGCGGACCCAGCGTGGCTCCGAAAGGGAGGTGGGGTTGGCCTTTGATTCGACCTGCTTGCTAATGGACATTTCGATCACCTCGCGCCGGCAATCCGGCTGGCCCATGCCTGCAACAGGTTGGTCATGAGCAGGAGAGCGAAGGAGATGACGAGCATGACGACAGCGAGGGCGGTCGCCCCGGCGTAGTCGTACTGCTCCAGCTTGGTCATGATCAGGAGCGAGACGATCTCGGTCTTGCCGGGCATGTTGCCAGCGATAAAGACGACCGAGCCGTACTCACCGATCGCCCGGGCGAAGGCCTGGGCAAAGCCGGCAAGGACGGCTGGCAGCAGGGCGGGTAAGAGAACCCGGCGGAAGGTCTGCAGGCGCCCGGCGCCCAGGACGGCAGCGGCCTCCTCTGCGCTCAGGTCGAGGCCGTGCAGGACCGGTTGGACCGTGCGGACGACGAAGGGCAGCCCGATGAAGATCATCGCAATCGTGATCCCCAGCGGGGTGAAGGCGACCTTGATCCCGAGCGGCTCCAGGTACTGTCCGACCCAGCCGTTGGGTGCGAAGGCAGCGGTCAGGGCGATGCCGCCGACGGCCGTGGGGAGGGCGAAGGGCAGGTCCACAAGACCGTCGACGAGGCGGCGCCCGGGGAATTGGTAGCGCTCCAGTACCCAGGCGAGCAGAAGGCCGAACGGCACGTTGACCAGGGCGCCCGCCAGGGCGGTCCCGAAGGTGAGGCGGTAAGAGGCGATGGCACGCGGATCGAGGACGATCGCCCAAAACCCGCCCCAGTCCAGGTTGGCAGCCTTCAGGAAGAGCGTGGCGAGCGGCAGGAGGACGAGGAACGCCAGATAGGTGAGGGTATAGCCGAGCGTGAGACCAAATCCGGGCAGGCGGTGCGGACGGGACACGCAGGCTCACCCCTTCGGCTTGTAGATCTGGTCGAAGACGCCACCATCAGCAAAGTGGGTCTTCTGCGCCTGTTGCCAGCCGCCGAACCGCTCGTCGATGGTGAAGAGCTGCAGGTCGGCGAACTGGGCTTTGTACGTGGCGAGGATGGTCGGGTTGGTCGGGCGGTAGAAGAACTGGCCCGCCAGGTTCTGCCCCTCATCGCTGTAGAGGTAGGCCAGATAGGCCTCCGCCACCTTCCGGGTCCCCCGCCTGTCGACGACCGCGTCAACCACGGTGACCGGTGGCTCAGCCAGGATGGAGAGGGAGGGCGTGACGATCTCGACCTTGTCGGCGCCGTACTCCCTTAGGGCTAAGTAGGCCTCGTTCTCCCAGGCGATCAGCACGTCGCCCATCCCTCGTTCCAGGAAGGTGGTAGTGGCGCCGCGGGCGCCCGAGTCCAGGACGGCGACGTTCTGGAAGAGTTGGGTGACGAAGGTCCGGGCGGACTCGTCATTGCCGCCAGGTTGGGCCAGGGCGTAGCCCCAGGCGGCTAAGTAGTTCCAGCGGGCGCCCCCGGAGGCCTTCGGGTTGGGCGTGATCACGTCGACGCCGGGCTTCACGAGGTCGCCCCAGTCCTTGATTCCCTTGGGGTTACCCTTCCGCACGAGGAAGACGATGGTCGAATGGTAGGGGGCGCTGCGCTGGGGGAGGCGCCCCTGCCAGCCCGGCGTGACCAGGCCGGCGCCCTGCATGGCGTCGATGTCATAGGCGAGGGCGAGGGTGACTACGTCAGCCTCCAGACCATCGATTACGGCACGGGCCTGCTTGCCAGAGCCGCCGTGGGACTGATTGACGATGACCGCCTGCCCCGACTCCTTGGTCCAGTGGGCGGCGAAGGCCTTGTTGTAGGCTTCGTAGAACTCGCGGGTCGGATCGTAGGAGACGTTCAGGAGTTCCACGGGCGCCCCGGGCGAGCCGGAGGGCTTGGTGCTACAAGCGGATACCACCAGTACAAGGGCGACTAGCCCTAGGATCAGACTCGTACGCTTCATCAAACGCTCCCTCCAGTTTCCCTGAAAGATGATATGTAACCCCGCTGCCCTCTGGTGAGGGGAGCGGGGCTACGTCGTTTACTCAACTTTCGATTCGCCGGGAATATGTTAATCTCGGTCGCCTGGGTCACTGGAGGCTGGCGTTCCGGCTGGGCGCTGGTCTACCGGGTCTGGGCAGAGGAGGCAGGGTCATGGGCGGAGGGGTGCTCTGGTTCACCGGTCTCTCCGGTGCGGGGAAGTCGACGATCGCTCGACGGGTCGAGGCGCAGTTGCGGGAGCGGGGCGAGCGGGTTGAGGTGCTGGACGGAGACGAGGTCCGGGAGAATCTCTCGAAGGGTCTTGGTTTCTCCCGGGCGGACCGGGATACAAACGTCCGGCGGATCGGCTGGGTAGCGAAGGTGCTGGCTAGCCACGACGTGGTGGCGATCACGGCGACGATCTCCCCGTTCCGGGCGGTGCGTGACGAGGTCCGGGCCTCGATCCCGGAGCGCTTCGTGGAGATCTATGTGGGGACCCCGCTGGCGGAGTGTGCCCGGCGGGACGTAAAGGGTCTCTACGCCAAGGCGCTGCGGGGGGAGATTCCGCAGTTTACGGGCGTTTCCGATCCGTACGAGGCGCCCGAGGCGCCGGAGTTGGTGATCGAGACGGTGGGCGAGACGCCGACGGAGAGCGCCGCGCGGGTGGTCGCCTACCTAGAGGAGCGGGGCTGGATTCAGCCGACCGTGGACCGGGCCGGGTGCGAGGAGGGAGCGGCCTATGCTGGGGGCTGAGCGGACTGGCGAGGTAGAGGGCGCCCGTCCGGCCGGCGGTGACCGAGCGGCAGCGTGGCAGGACGTGCCGGCGATCAGACCGGAGTTCGTGGCGGCAGAGGCCGCCCGTCTGGGCGAGGCCGCGCCGGAGGCGATCCTCCAGTGGGCGCTGGACCGCTACGCCCCACGGGTCGGGCTCACCTGCTCCTTCAGCGGGGCTGGCGTGGTGCTGGCCCACCTGATCAGCCGGCTTGCACCGGCGGTCCCGGTCATCTTCCTGGAGACCGGCTTCCACTTTCCGGAGACGCTCGCCTTCAAGGACGCGTTCGTCGCCAAGTACGGGCTGAACCTGGTGGAGGT
>DATGYC010000202.1:0-2863 GCA_035298385.1 Symbiobacteriaceae bacterium
GAAGACGTACGATGACCCACCCGCGTGGGCATCCTCTGGACAGAAGCAATCAGTGGGAGGAACGCCAACATGGAACGGGTACACCTGCCCGAGGTCTCAGTACCGTCGACCGAACGATTTACCAAGAAGGTCTGCTTCAACTATCCGCAAGCCCAGGTCTTTGTCCTCACGTTCAGTCCCGGCCAGGCTCTGCCCCCGCACCGCCACCCCGGCTCCGTCGTGGTGCTCCAGGTCTGGTCGGGTACCGGGCTCGTCGTCACCGATGGTCAGGAGTCCCCCATCGCACCCGGGGACGTGCTCTTCGTGACCAGCGAGGAGGAGCTCGCCCTCCGCAACACGGGCGACGAGCCCCTGGCTGTGCTGGTCACCCTCACCCCGAACCCCGTCGCCAAGAAGTAAGAGGGCGCCCAGGCCAGATACATACCGGAGGGATCATGAGAATGGCGCAGACGTGGCAGTCGTACCTGGAGGAGCACCAGCGCCGGTTCATGAACGAGTTCATCGATCTCCTGCGCATCCCGTCCATCTCCACAGACCCGGCCGCCAAGGGCGAGGTCCGCCGTGCCGGAGAGTGGACGGCCAATCGCCTCCGCCAGGCGGGGCTCCAGAACGTCGCCATCATGGAGACCGGTGGGCATCCTGCCGTCTACGCGGACTGGCTCGGGGCGCCCGGCCAGCCAACGATCCTCTTCTACGGCCACTTCGACGTCCAGCCGGTCGATCCGATCGAGCTCTGGACCACCCCGCCCTTTGAGCCGGTCATCCGCGACGGCAAGCTCTTCGCCCGCGGCGCCACCGACATGAAGGGGAACGACCTGCTGCCGATCATCGCCTGCGAGGCCTTCCTGGCTACCCTCGGGCGCCTGCCGGTCAACGTCAAGTTCCTCATCGAGGGGGAGGAGGAGATCGGCAGTCCGTCGCTGGCGGCCTTTATCGCTACGCACGCCGATCTGCTCCGGTGCGACCTCGTGGTCAGTGCCGACGGCGGCGTGGGCGATCCCGAGCAGCCGCACTTGGGCCGAGGCGGCAGAGGACTCTGCGGCCTGCAGATCGATGTGCAGACGGCGAACGTGGACATGCACTCCGGCACCGGCGGCCTGACCCCGAACCCGATCCACGCCCTGATACGCATCCTGGACTCGCTGCGCTCGCCCGATGGCACCATTCTAGTAGAAGGCTTCTACGATGAGGTCCGGCCCATGACGGAGTCGGAACGGGCAACCATCGCTGCCTCACCGGGCGATGTTAATGAGCTGCTGCGCGACGCCGGCATCAAGGAGGCCTTCGGTGAGCCGGGCTTTACGCCGCTGGAGCGGACGGCGTCGCGGCCGACGCTGGAGGTGAACGGCATCTGGGGCGGCTACCAGGGAGAGGGGATCAAGACCGTCATCCCGAAGGAGGCGCATGCGAAGATCACCTGCCGCCTGGTGGCGGATCAGTCGCCGGGCGCCATCCGGGCGAAGGTGGCGGCGCACATCCAGAAGCAGGCGCCCTCCTATGCGGCGGTGACGGTGCAGGTCCTGCCGGGTGAGGCGGACCCGTACCTGATGCCAGAGAACCATCCGGCCTACCTGGTGGCGAGCCGGGTTTTGACGGGCCTGTTGGGGAAGGAGCCGTATCCGACCTGGGGTGGGGGGACGGTGCCGGTGATGGGGATGCTGAAGCGGCAGCTAGGGGTTGAGACGCTGACGCTAGGCGCCTCGGGGAAGGGTGAGCGGGCCCATGCCCCGGATGAGTTTGTGCGGGTGGCGCAGTGGGAGCGGATGCAGCGGGGGTTCTGCCTGTTCATGGCGGAGTATGCAAAGGGGTCGGGCCCGCTGAGCTGATGACATAGCCAGGGCGCCACCGTGGGGGTGGCGCCCTGGCTCATTGATTCACTGTCCAGCAGAAGGTACGTCCGCTCAGGTGCTCCTATGCTCACCATGTTTCATGGGGCCACAGCTTACGAAGAGGAACTCCTAACACCCTAGCTGCTCTTTCTGCGTGTTCGCGTGTAGGGAGGCAGTTGTCGAGTTCCCATTTGCTGACGGTGAAGCTCTTCCGCTTCTGGAGCCTTGCCGTCCTTGTCGAATGATGTCGAGCGAACCTGACTGGGTCTCCCAGGAATTGGCTCCTCTGATGACGAACATACGTTTGTGACAGGGCAGGGGCGAGGGTCGCCAAGGAAGGAGGTGATCTCCTTGAAGGCGATAAACCAGAAGATCTTGGTAGCGCTCTGCATCGCGGCGTTCACGGAAACGCTGCATGTATTCCTACATGATCTGGTGCCCCTGGTGGTCCGCCTACTGACGGGCTTCTAGCCCACACCACCATCGTCGAACACGACCACCCTTGAGCCCCGTCCCTGTCACCTATAGTCTCGCCAGACTACTGCGGTCGTAGACGTACCTTACAAAACTGGGTGCCCCTATCGCGTGGGATCTACGTTGACGAGATAGGGGATATCGTTACATTCATCGGGAGAGGCTCTATGGGACGGAATTCCAACCAACGACGGTTGGCAAGGAGGGCCCATGCGAAGCTTCAAACTCGGGTTCCTATTGATCATGGCGATCGCCACACTCTCTGCGTGTAGCCATCGCTCCAATAACGCCCAGCAGAACGTAAATCCGCTCCCCAAATCCCTGCAGCAGAAGGTCAACAACCTCAAGGCGGACCTAGAGGCCAGAGGCTTCGAGGTCGGCCAGGGCTACATGAACCTGTTCACGATCGAAGACTGCACGTACATGGTCCAGACCCTGGGCAACTGCCTCGGGAACAACCCGGCGGCGCCCTACATCGCCCCCTCCGTTCCGCTCTGGCCGGACGAGTATGCCGACCCAAAGCTGAAGGGTGCCTTTGGTCCGATGCCGAACGACACCTG
>DATGYC010000203.1:0-24288 GCA_035298385.1 Symbiobacteriaceae bacterium
GTTCGTCCTGAGCCAGGATCAAACTCTCCGAAGAAAATTTGTAGCTCTTATCTCCTTAAAGGAGACGTTTGTTCGCTTAGCTTGTTCTCTTACCCCTCACGGGGTTCGATTGGTAAGTGCACTGTTCAGTTTTCAAGGTCCAACCTCGGTAAGGAGGTTCGTCGCTCTCGTTCGTTTCCGGTAGAGGCGACTTATTCATCATATCAGCAACCACTTCGTGTGTCAACCTCTTTTTTCGAGGTCGTTCACTCGGCTCTTTCGAACCGAGAGGCACTCTCCAAGGAGAGTGCGATGTGGGCCCCGCAGGAGAGTCTCTCCCGGAGGGCGCCCGGAGCGGCGGTGACAAGTACGTACTTTACCAGCCCCAGGGCGCCCCGTCAACCGAATCGGTGGATGTTCCCCCTTTCCGACAACAGCAGGCGTTCCAGTCGCTTCCCCCGAATACCTCCCCTATGCAGTACAAGACCTACCTCTTCGATCTAGACGACACCCTCGTCCCCTACGCCGCTCGAGCCGCACGTGCACAGGCATCCCTGATCGCTGCGGGGGTGGACCCGGTCCGCCTTCGTGAACTGGACGTTACCCTCTGGCCCTCGGTCGCCGCCGGACAGCTCTCGATCGAGGCTAAGTGGTATCGCCAGGCAGTCGAGTCGGGCGCCTCACCGGCCCAGGCCGACGCCTTCGTCCAGACTATGTGCCAGTTCGAACTGGCCTTTCCGGAGGTCCTCCCCCTCCTCCAGCGCCTTCAGGGCGCCGACCGTAAGCTAGGCATCATCACGAACGGCCCACCGGGCGCCCACCAGCGCCAGAAGTTGGCCGTCGCAGGCCTAGAGCGGTTCTTCGGCGAGTTCGTCTTCATCTCCAGTGAAGTGGGCGCAGCCAAGCCGGACCCCCGCATCTTTCACCACGCCCTCCAGGCCCTCGGCTCCAGACCGGAGGAGGCGCTCTTTGTCGGGGACAGCCTACCCGGCGACGCCGGGGGCGCCCTTGGTGCCGGCCTTGCCGCCTACTGGCTAGACCTGCACCAGACCGGGGCTGCCGTTCCCCCGGGCATCCAGCGTATCACCACCCTCACCCAACTCCCCTAAAGACCGAAACAGCGCCTCCCTTTGCGGGAGGCGCTGTTTTGCACGCATGGCCTAGTTGTCGAAGTACATCTCGAACTCAACCGGCTGCGGACGGGTCTCCAGAGCGGAGATCTCCTCTTCCTTTAAGGTGACCCAGGTCTCGATCAGGTCCTTCGTAAAGACGCCACCCTCGAGCAGGAACTCGTGGTCGGCCTTCAGGGCCTCGACGACGGCACGCAGGGTAGTCGGCACGGCGCCGATCTTGGCCTTCTCCTCATCGGTCAGATGGTAGATGTCCTTATCGAGCGGGCCGTAACCAGCAGCGATCGGGTCGATCTTGTTCTTGATCCCGTCCAGGCCCGCCATCAGCATCGCTGCGAAGGCGAGATAGGGGTTGGCGGTCGGGTCCGGCGTACGGAACTCAACCCGGGTCGTCTTCGGCGAGGCGAAGTTGGACGGCACGCGGATGGCGGCCGAACGATTCCCCTTGGAGAAGACTAGGTTGACCGGCGCCTCGTAGCCCGGCACCAGTCGCTTGTAGGAGTTGGTCGACGGGTTGGTCAGGGCGAGCAGCGCCGGGGCGTGCTTCAGGATGCCGCCAATATACCAGAGCGCCTCCTGCGAGAGGTTGGCGTAGCCGCCCTCCTTATAGAAGAGATTCTGGCCGTCCTTGGCCAGCGACTGGTTGGCGTGCATCCCCGAGCCGGAGTTCTTATAGAGCGGCTTCGGCATGAAGGTGACCGTCTTGCCGTAGGCACGAGCGACGTTCTTGACGACGTACTTAAACATAGCCGACTTATCGGCGGCGTCGACCAGGGTCGAGAAGCGGAAGTTGATCTCATTCTGACCGGCCGAAGCTACCTCATGGTGGTGGCGCTCGATCACGTAGCCCATCTCCTGCAGCTGCAGGGACATGGCGGTACGAATGTTGGTCTGATCATCGATCGGTAGGGCACGGAAGTAGCCCTGCTGGTACTTCACCTTATAGCCGGAGTTCGGGGCATCACCGCTACCGAAGTTCCAGTGGGCCTCCCCAGACTCGATGAAATAGTAGGAGGCGTCCGCACCGGACTGGAAGCGGACGTTATCAAACATGAAGAACTCGAGCTCCGGCCCCCAGTAGGAGACGTCAGCGATGCCGGTCGACTTCAGGTAGAACTCCGCACGCTTGGCGACACCACGTGGGTCACGGCCGTAGTCCTTCAGGCCGGGCTCCTTGACATCGACGAACATCGACAGGGTCGGCCCCTCGACGAACGGGTCGAAGACGACCGTGTTCAGGTCTGGCAGCAGGACCATGTCAGACTCTGCGATCCCGCGGAAGCCACGGATGGACGAGCCGTCAAAGGGCAAACCGGTGAGGAGCACATCCTCATCGACGACGTCAGCCGGGACGGTCAGATGGTGAAAGACGCCGGGGAGATCGACGAACTTGACGTCAATCATCTTGATGCCCTTTTCCTTGATCAGCTCCATGACCTGTTTGGGGGTCATTCTGTCGCGCTCCCTTCAGATGTGGGGTAGACCTACTTGCCCGGTTTCCGGTCGAGCATTCGGTTGAGCTCTGCCCGGTTGGCCCCCGTATAGAGGGAGCGGGTCACGGTCGGGGTCCGATGCTGCATGGCGCCGAAGGGGACCTCGAGCGGAGGGCGGTTTCGCTTCTCCTCCCGGGCGATGAGGTGAGCCTTCACCCGCTCTAGGGTCATCCCGTCATTCAAGAGACGCTTGACCTCTTTCAGACGGGCCACATCAACCTCCGAATACATCCGATGCCCGCCTTCAGTCCTGGAGGGCTTGATCAGTCCGTGTACCTCCCAGTACCGAATCTGGCGGGCAGTCAGGCCGGTTAGGCGTTCCGCCACGCCCATGGAATAGACCGGGGCACTACTCGCATCTTGGCTCACGACAACACCCCCTTCCGGCGTCGAGCGTTCATGTCAGATTTTCTAACATGCGCCCTACTCAGTGTCAGAATACGTGGATCGCCCGGATGTGTCAACGGTATGTCAGAAAACCTGACATACCGTGTGGGAATATGATTGATACCCTATGTTGCATGGGTAAGGAACTGCCTGGCCGCCTCGGTTCGGGGGCGCCCCAGCACCTCGTGCGGGCGCCCCTCCTCCATCAGTCTTCCCCCCACAAAGAGCGCCAAGTGATCGGCAACCCGGCCTGCCTGTGCCATCGAATGTGTCACCAGGACGATCGCTAGCCGCTCCTTCAGGGCCAGGATTAGTTCCTCGATCGCTCGGGTCGATCCAGGGTCGAGGGCAGAGGAAGGCTCGTCCATCAGCAGGACCTCGGGCTCCAATGCCAGCGCCCGGGCGATGCAGAGCCGCTGCTGCTGGCCACCAGAGAGCCCCCGGGCGTCCTGGTCTAGCCGGTCCTTCACCTCGGACCAAAGGGAAGCCCCCTGTAGGCTGCGTTCAACGAGATGGTCCAACTCCCGCCCGGCGAGTCCGAAGAGGCTTGGCCCAAAGGCTACGTTCGCCCAGATGGACATGGGGAAGGGGTTCGGCCGCTGAAAGACCATCCCGACACGAGCCCTCAGCTCCTCGGGCGCCAGCCGCCGCACGTCCCGCCCATCAAGCAGGACCCGTCCACCCACCCGAATCTGCGGATAAAGGTCATGCATCCGGTTCAAGGCGCGCAGAAGGGTTGACTTACCGCAACCCGAGGGGCCGATCAGGGCGGTCACCTGACGATCCGGAATCGCCAGGGAGACCCCGTGAAGAACAGGATTCCCCCCGTAATCAACCGTCAGTTGCTCGATCCGTAGCTTCACCCTGATTCCCCCTTAGCGCTGGAGCCTTGCGCCGAGCCAGCTCGCTGTCAACTGCACGATCAGAACCAGCCCGACGAGGACCGCCGCCGTCGCCCAGATGCGATTCGGATCGGCATCCAGAATGGTCAGATGGTAGAGATGTGCGGCCAGAGGGCGCCCCTGGTCAAGCAGGGACTGCGGCTGCCGCAGGTCACCGCCCGCCGTCAGCAGAACCGCTGCCGACTCCCCAAGTGCTCTCCCCAGGGCCAGCAAGACGCCGGTGACGATCCCCGGGGCTGCCGCCGGGAAGAGGGAGTAGCGAACCGTCTCCCAGCGGGTCGCCCCGAGAGCCCGGGCGCCCTCCCGCAACTCATCGGGAACCGTCCTCAATGCCTCCGCACCGGTCTGGATCACCATCGGCAGAAGCATCAGGGCGAGCGTGGCCATCGCCGTCAGGTGCGACCACCCCCAACCAAGGCCCACCGCGAACAGGCTGAAGCCGAAGAGACCGTAGAGGACTGACGGAATCCCAGCCAGGGCCTCGATCAGGCGGCGAACCTGCTCGACCCAGAGGCTCGGCGGGGCGTACTCCTGAAGCCAGGTGGCCGCAGACAACCCGATTGGCACGACCAGTAGGATTGCACCGCCAACGATCACGACAGTCGATGTGAGGACCGGGCGAAGACCCCCAGCCTCCCCAAGGCGCTCCGCTGCCGACCAGAGCAAGGATCCACTCACCCCGGGCAACCCCTTGACCAGAACGAGGCCGATCAGACCGCCCACCACGCCCACGACCAGCAGGGCTATCGCAGTGAGGACGGCTCGCATCATCACCATCACCCCTCCGCCACTTCTCCCGCCCCGTTGCGGGGCCTACGGGCGCCCAAACCGCCTCGCGATCGCCCCCATCAAGAGGGAGAGCCCGAGCAGAACCGCTCCCGCCCCAAAGAGTGCCGCCCGATGTATCCCCACCGAGGTCGGAATCTCCATGGCGATCGCTGATGTGACGGGTTGCACGGCCGGCATCCCGTAGGCAAATCCCGCGTAGTCCCGCCGTACTGTAAGCAAGACGATCATCGTCTCCCCAATCGCCCGACCGAAGGCCAACAGGGTTGCTTGGAAGAGTCCAGCCCTGGCGGCCGGTAGGAGCAAGCGCTGGACTGCCTGCCACCGGGTGGCCCCAAGGGCGATCGCCCCCTCCCGATAGCCCGGGGGAAGGGCATTCAGGGCCGAAGCCCCCAGAGTGGCCACCGTTGGCAAGATTAGCAGGCCCAGCAGCCCGAACGTAATCACGAGCCGAAGTCCGTCGCTCCGGTCTCCCATTGCCCGGACCAAGTAGATCCAGCCAAGGGAGCCGATCACCACGGAGGGCATGCCAGCTAGGACCTGCAGAAGGCGCTGAAGCCAGCGATTGCGTCGAGGACCGGCAAACTCAGTCAGGTAGAGTGCCACGCCGATTCCGATAGGCAAGGCGACCAGAATCGCCCCACCAGCCACCATCAGCGAACCCCCGATGAGGGCCGGGATTCCGAAACGCCCCAGAGCGGGCCGCCAATCCCATCCCCACAGCGCTGTCATCGCCGGTCTGGCCTCCCAGAGAAAGTCGAGCCCAATCAACCAGACGAGGGCGGCGACTCCCAGCGTCACCGCCCTCAGCATCAACGCCACCTGTCGATCACGGTTCAAGCGGTGTGGTAAGTTCCTCCTGCCCAAGCGGTATCAGCCCCTCCTCCGCCACAATGCGTTGGCCCTCCGCCGACCGGACGAAGCGCACAAACCGCCAGACCGCCGGCGGTGACTTCGGACCCACCACGAGAGAGACATGGTACTTCAGCGGATAGGCCGGATCCGTATGCGCCATCCCCTCGACCCGAATGGCCTTCACCCCGCCCCGCCGAAGATGACGCAAGCCCACATAGCCAACCGCCCGGCGATCGATCATCACCTCTTGTCGGATCAGGGACCCGTCCGGCGAGATCGGTAGGGCATAGTTGGTCGTCCCGATCACCTCGCTCCAGATGGCGTGCGCCCCGGAGCCGTACTCGCGGCCATGCGGAAGTGTCCGAATCCGCGGGCCACCAAACTCTGACCAGTACGCGGATCGCCACTCCCAAATCTGGCGCAGATCATCCTTACGCAGGTTGTTCACCGGGTTGGATGGGTGAACGACGACGACCAGCACATCGTGGCCGATCGGGATCTCACGCAAGCCGCGGGCCTTCTCTTCTGGCAACAAAGGACGGGCGATCATTCCAAGCGCCGCCATCCCTCGCTCGAGCGCTAGGATGCCTGCGGTCGAGCCGACCGGCGTGATTGCGAACGCCTCGCCACCTTGCTTCTCATAGACCTCGGCCAGGACGCCGATCGGGAACATGGCTGATGTTGATCCAGCGATCGTCATTCGCCCGCTTGTCCGTCCGCATCCAATCACCAGCACCAGGGCCATACTCAACCCTATGAGATCGTAACCACGCCTAGACATCTCCGTCCCCCCAATCATCGATCAACGATCGCCTGCGGGACTAAAATCGCACAGTCCTCGGCGATCGTCGATCGCAGGTAGTCTACCCGCACGAAGCAGGAGTTTGGTCCAAGTTGCACAAACTTAGGGAGAGTTGGGGTGGGCGACCTCCGTGGGCGGTGTGATCTAGGCTCCGCCGGAGGTCTCCGACCACAGGAGGTGAACGAGGTGACCGATGGCAACGACGCCTTGTTGGAGGCGCTGCGACTCAGGAAGATGAAGGTTGAGACAACGCCGCTCAATCTGGTGGAGAAGAGCGTCACCGGGATCGGCAACCTGGACGGGATGACGGTCGACCTGACGGTCAACTGCATCTCGGGGATGCCGGCGGAGAGTGCGGGCGCCCTCATCATCGAGGGGAACCTAGCTGCCCTTCTGGCCGTGCTCGAACGAGTCTGGCCAGGTCCGCCGGGACAGCGGGAGATCCTCTCCCCCGGGCGCCAGTCCTGGCCAGAGGGTGAGCGCCCCACACCCATCAAAAAGAGCGACTAATACAGGAATCCCCCCGCTCTACCAGCAGGGGGATTCTCTCTTTAGTCGAGCGCTAATCTGCGAGCATCCATATTGATCTCCAAGACATTCAGCGCCGTCATGTGCTCGATCTCCTGGGCCACCAGGCGCTGCGCCTCCAGCATGGCCGGCCAGATTGCGAAGCCGTTCCGGACAGAGAGGTCCATCTCGACGAGAACGCCGTCCTGCCGGCTCTCGACCACGACCTTACCGACCTTGCCGATCCCCTGGACCTGCTCCGCCGTGTGGGAAGCGATCGCGGCAACCACGTGGTCGGCGATGAAGAACTTGCCCAGCGAGCTAAAGGTAGGCCGGACAACCGACTTCTCGACCGAGAGCAGTTCGTCTTGCTCCCGGCTTAGGAGGAAGCGGAGCGGGTCGACCATGTAACCCGAGAAGGTCTTTTTCACCTCGAAGGTGGGCGCCGGAATGACGTGCTTCCCTTCCTGGTGCCGCTTCCGGCGGGCGAGCCGCATCTGGGCGGGAGTGGCGATCTCCTCGATCCGCACGATCAGATCCGGGTGGGGCAGGTCCAGGGCGTTGCAGATCTTAACGATCATCTCCTCGGAGGTGCCCAGGACGAGGACCCGCTTGGGTTTGTCACTCCAGAGGGCGACCCGGACCTCCTCGCGGTGTTCCGGATCGAGGAAGATCGCTCGCCGGACGGCTGCCATCTTGTTCGCCTCGCGCTTCGCGGAGGAGCCAGCGAGGATCTTACCGTCGCGGATCAGGAGGCCGTCATCAATGATCGCATCGCAGCCGTGCCGGTACGCGACCATACCCGCCCGGTGCGACTTCCCGCTCCCGGCCGGGCCTATCAGGGTGACTACCTCCACGATGCTGACCTCCCCCGTAGGCACTGTTACCTTTTACCATAGCAAAAAGGGGCGCCCCCTCGCAAGAGTGGGGCGCCCCTTCGTCTTACTTCTCCGTCAGCGACAGGAAGAGCTCCGCATCCGAGAGAGCCATCTGCGTGCCCGCGATCCAGAACTCCGGCTGGGTCAGATCCACGCCCAGGTGGCGCTTCGCCAACTCCTCAACCGTCATCCGGCCCGTGTCACGCAGCAGGTCGACGTACTTCGACTCGAAGGACGGCCCCTCCTGACGCGCCTGCTGGTAGATGCCGTTGCTGAAGAGGTAGCCGAAGCAGTACGGGAAGTTGTAGAACGGCACAGAGGTCCCATAGAAGTGGCCCTTGGAGGCCCAGAAGAGCGGCTCCACCTCAGAGAGGGCGCCGTTGTACCAGTCGTTCAGGGTCGCCTCCATCAGCGCGGAGATCCGCTCGACCGAGACCGGCCCCTTCGCCCGTTCCGCATAGAAGGCCTTCTCAAAGTAGAAGCGAGCTGGGATGTTCATCAGGTAGGCCGTCGCATCCTCCAACCGGTTGGAGAGGAGTGCGAGCTTCTCCTCACGGGTCGCGGCATGCTCGATCGCTGCGGAGGAGACGATCAACTCAGCGAAGGTCGAGGCCGTCTCGGCCACGTTCATGGCGTACTCCTGCGCCATCGGCGGCAGGTCCCACATCACCTCGGTGTGGTAGGCATGGCCTAGCTCATGCGCCAGCGTCCCATTGCCGCCCGCATCGCCCGAGAAGGTCATGAAGATACGAGACTCCTGGGCGAGCGGGAAGGGGGTCATAAAGCCGCCCGGCATCTTGTTCGGCCGGTCCTCTACCTCGATCCAGCGGTTGTTGAAGGCACGAGCCGCAAAGTTGGCCATGCGGGGGGAGAAGCGGTTAAACTGCTCCACGATAAACGTGGCCGCCTCGTCATAGCTGACTTTGCGGGTCGACTCAAAGAGGGGGGCGTCCCGGTCATACCAAGCGAGCTTCTCCAGGCCCAGGAGCTGCGCCTTGCGCTCCAGGAACTTGGTCATCGTCCCGCGGGCCAACTTGGCCGCATGGAACATCGCCTCCAGGGAGGCCTCGCTCATCCGGTTGATCGAGAGCGGCTCCTTCAGGATGGAATCCCAACCGCGATGCTTATAAAGGCCCAGGCGGAAACCAGACAGGCTGTTCAGGGTGTGGCCGATCAGCTCGGACTCCTTCCCCCAGGCGGCCTTCCAGCTCTCCCAGGTCCGCTGGCGTAGCGCACGGTCCGGCTCATGGAACTTGTTCGTCGCCTGCCCGACGGAGAGCTCCTCCACCTTGCCATCGATCTCAACCGGAATGACGATCCGGCCAACGATCTGGTCATAGAGGGCGCCCCAGCCATGGTAGCCGTCAACGGCAAGGTCCACCGCCAGGACCTCCTGACTGGCCGGCATCTTGTCGACGGCCTTCTCCCGGATCTCATTCAGGTTCCAGGTGATCGCCTGAAGCGACGGCTGAGCGAGGATCGCCTCCCAGTGCTCCTGGGTCGCCTCCTTGGACGCCGCCTCAATCCGAACGGAGATGTTACCTAACGCAGCGCCCACCTGTGCGCACTTGGCGTAGGCCAACTTCGCCTCGGTATCCTTCGTATCCTGAGCCGTAGCGCAACCCGTGTACGAATAGGCCTGGAAGACCTTGCGGGACGCCTCTTGCATGCCGAGGACCACGCTGGCCCACATCTCAGGGGCGCTATCGGACGTTAGGGCGACGGCCTGCTCCGTCACCGCTGCTAGTTCCGCATCCAGGTTTGCAAGGAACTCCTTGAACTCCGGGGAGCCGCAGCCACCCGGGATGATCCGCTCCAGGTCCCACGTCTGAACGAGCTTCTCAGCAAGCACGAACCAACACTCCTTTACAAATCTCCACGCACAACGGGAGACCACCCGAGTAGGATAGACGGAAGCGCCCGTACTCCGACCTGCGGGGGGATGCAATACCCATGTGCGGGATTACCGGCTGGATCGATTGGCATCAGGATTTGACCCAATCCGTCTCGACCATTGAACAGATGATCGCCACGCTGGAGCGCCGCGGCCCAGATGCCAAGGGACTCTGGCTCTCTTCCGTTGCGGCCCTTGGTCACCGGCGCCTGACGGTCGTCGACCCGGTGGGGGGCGCCCAGCCCATGCTCCGGCGGGCTGGCGAGAAGCTTTACATCCTCGTCTACAACGGGGAACTGTACAATACCCCCGAACTCCGGTCTGATCTAGAGGCCCGGGGGCACCAGTTCCAGGGCAGTTCCGACACGGAGGTTCTGCTCGCCGCCTACATCGAGTGGGGCGCCCCCTGTGTGGAGCGGCTGAACGGCATCTTCGCCTTCGCCATCTGGAATGAGGCCGACCAAGAACTCTTTCTGGCCCGGGATCGTTTCGGCGTAAAGCCCCTGTTCTACACCCAGCGCGGGACCTCCTTCCTGTTCGGTTCTGAATTGAAGGCCCTTTTAGCCAATCCGCTCGTACCGGCGCGGCTCGACCGGGAGGGGCTTAGCGAGATCCTCTTCCTGGGCCCCTCTCGCACGCCGGGCTCGGGCGTCTTCCAAGGGATCGAGGAGCTACGGCCCGGTCACCTGATGAAGCTGACTCGGGATCGCCTAACCATCCGCTCCTTCTGGCAGTTGGAGAGCCGGCCCCATACGGACGACCTCCCGACCACGGTCTCCACCGTCCGGGACTTGGTTCAGGATGCGATCACGCGTCAACTCGTCTCCGACGTACCGCTCGCTACCCTACTCTCCGGCGGACTCGACTCCTCCTCGATCACCGCCGTCGCAGCCCGGGCCTACCAGCGAGAGGGGCGCCCCCCGCTCCACACTTGGTCGATCGACTACGTTGACAACGACCAGCACTTCCAAGCGAACGCCTTCCAGCCGAACGCCGACGCTCCGTTCATCAAACAGGTCTCCAGCTTCCTGGGCTCCACCCATCATGATATCCTGATCGACACCCCGGAGCTGGTGGGCGCCCTTCAGGCGGCCACGCTCGCCCGTGACCTGCCCGGGATGGCTGACGTAGACGCCTCCCTCCTCCTCTTCTGCCGGGCGATCAAGGAGCAGTATACGGTCGTCCTCTCCGGCGAATGTGCGGATGAGGTCTTCGGCGGCTATCCCTGGTTCCACAAACCCGAGGCCTTGACCGGTCGCTCCTTCCCCTGGGTGCGCTCCCTGCCCGAGCGGGTCGCCCTCCTAAAGCCAGAGTGGCAGAGGCTGGACGCCGCCGGCTTCGTCCAGGAGCGGTACGAGGCGACGGTCGCCAAATGCCCCAAACTCCTGGGTGAGGATCCCTGGGAGGCCCGTCGGCGAGAGATGTTCTACCTGAACCTGCAATGGTTCATGGCGACCCTGCTTGACCGGAAGGACCGGATGTCCATGGCAGCCGGTCTGGAGGCTCGCGTCCCCTTCTGCGACCATCGGATCGTCGAGTACGTCTGGAACATCCCCTGGGCGATGAAGACAGCGGGCGACCAGGAGAAGGGCGTACTCCGCATGGCAATGGAGGGTCTCCTACCGGACGAGATCATCTACCGGAAGAAGTCGCCCTACCCGAAGACGCACAACCCGGCCTACTATCGGGCGGTCCGGGACTGGGCGCTCGAGCTACTGGATGATCGCACCTCACCGCTGCACCAGATCTGGGATGTCACCAAGATTCGAGAGTTGGCGGGTCAGGATGCCTCAGCGGCGGGCCTCCCCTGGTTCGGCCAGTTGATGGGCACCGCCCAGTTCTTCGCCTTCCTCGGCCAGGTCGACACCTGGATGCGCCATTACAAGGTAGAGTTGGTCTAGAAACGAGAAAGGCGCCCTCGCCGTGGGGCGCCTCTTCCTGTGCGTTACTCACGGCCCCTTGTCTTTTCCATGCCAGACCCGTAGGCTGGAAGGAAGCAACTAAATGGAGGCGCCCTTCCATGCTGACCCTTACCTTCCGCCCGCTCGAGGTCTGCGACCCCCAGCCTCTCCACCTAGACCAGATCCCGGCGGTGACCGCCGATCTGCTCGCTGACCTCACCCAGGCCGAGATCGTCACCACGGTCACGCCCATCCTAGGCGACGAGGGCCAAGAGGTCGCCCGCCAGATCCGCTGGCACACCTACGCCACCCGGGACCGTCTGGTGATCGAGTCCACCTGGCATTTCGACCAGCAGACCATCGTCTTCGACGCCATCCAGGCGGCCGTCGACTACCACCGCTTCGCTGCCATCTGGACGCTCTGCCAGCATGGCGCCCGGGCCGGCTACACGTGGGCCGCCGCCTGGTGGGAGGGTTCCGACGATCCCGTTCTCGACAACCTCTGGTTCTCCGACGCTGACGAGCTCTGGCGCAAGAGCGAGGAGTCGATCATGCCCCCCTTCGGGCGCCGGGAGCTCAAGAACGGTCTCGTCCTAGAGTGGCTTCACCCCTCGGTCAAGATCATGAAGCGCCTCGTCTACTTCGCCGAGGAGTGCAAGATCGACTGGGAATCCCTCATCATTGAGGACCTGATGACCAACACCCCTGCTACCTACCTGGAATTGCGGGATGGGCGAAACACCGTCGCCCTCGCCCGCGTCCTCATGTCACGCTACCTTCCGGGCATGGAGGGCTACGACCCGCGCTCCAAGCGCCCGGCCGTCGAACTGGAGATCGAGTCCTTTGAGGTCCACCCCAACTCCCAAGGAAAGCGCTACGGCGCCGTCCTGGTTGATGCGGTGCAGGCGCTCCGGCGCCCGGTCTCCACGCTCGATACCTACCGCCGCGCCCAGCCCTTCTGGCAGCGGATGGGCTTTATTCGCAACCCGGCCCGCTCGACCCGCGAAGACTCGAACATCTTTGAATGGACCCCCTCCTTCGGTGAGGCCGTCAAGAGCCGCACCGATGAGGATGAATAAGGAGCGTATCACCAGATGAAGACCACCCTCGCCCTCGTCCGCCATGGTGTCACCGAATGGAACTACTCCGGCCGTGCCCAGGGGCACGTTGATATCCCCCTCAGCGCCGAGGGCCACCACCAAGCCGAATTGGTCGCTCAAAGCCTCGCCAACGAGTCCTGGGACGCCATCTACGCCTCCGACCTCTCCCGTGCCAGGCAGACCGCTGAGGCGATCGGCCGGGCCCTGGATCTCCCCGTCAAGACCGATCCCCGGCTCCGCGAGCGCTTCATGGGTCAGGCTGAAGGCATGACCCACTGGGACCGGAACGATCGCTGGCCTGGTCTCACCTTCATGGAACTTCCGGAGGTCGAACAGGATGATCTTCTGGCCGAGCGTTCCGTCGCAGCCGTCCAGGCTCTCGCCGAGCAGCATGCAGGCGAGCGACTGATCTGCGTCGCCCACGGTGCCTTCATTCACCTCTTCCTCGAGGCGGTCGCACCCGACTCGGGCTACGGCTGGCGGCAGCGGAATACCGCCATCACGGTGGTCGAGTGGGACGGTGCGCAGTTCCAGATCGTTCGCCCGCCTGATTTTGCCCACCTCTACCGCGACGGGGTCGAGTATACCGGCGAGAAGAACCGCATCCGGCCAGCCCTGGTAGCCGAACTCCTTGGCGATACCTGCACCGTCGGCATCGCCGAAGCGATTCTGCAGCACGCCACGGCTGTCGAGGGCGCCTGGTCGTCCGATGACCAGTTCGTCGGCTTCGCTCGGGCCTTCACGGATGGTGTCCGCTTTGGTCACATTGACATCCTCGCCACCGCCCCCGGCTTCGATCATGTGCAGGCGATCCTGGTGGAGCGTCTTCAGACCCGCTACCCCAACGTCACCTTCACGCGCTAATTCTCCAACAAACCCCTTCGCCCCCAGAAGGTGTTTCAAACGCAAAGTTAGGATTTCTCTACCAGGGGAACGAGGGGGGCATCCTGGTGGAACTGAATCGGATTACGATCCTGCTAGTTGACGACAACAGCACCTTTCGGCGCCAATTGGCCGAGCTACTGGAGATGCAACCAGACTTCGCCCTCCTGGGGGAGGCCCGCACGGGTCTGGAGGCTCTGGAGTTGAGTGAGACCCTGCAACCAGATCTGCTTATCCTGGATGACATGCTGCCCATGCTGGACGGACTGGGGGTCCTGGGGCGCCTGAACACGGGTCGCCAGACCCGCATCATCGCCTTGCTCTCCTGTGCCGCTGAACGGTTGGCCCAACTCTATTACACAGAGGGCGCCGATCTCTGCCTGCTCCGTCCCATCAGCCCGGAGGTCGTCCTGGAACGGGCACGCCTCCTGATGGGGTTGCGCGAGTGGCGCCCCGACCCTGTACCGCCCCGCCCGCCCACCGTGGCCGATCTGCTCAAGCGGACGGGCATTCCCATGCACCTAGACGGCTACCACTACCTGAAGGATGCCGTCCAGTACGTCCTAGACCGTGGTGGACAGACCAGCGGCATGACCAAGGACGTCTACCCGGCCGTCGCCCGGATGTACAGCACCATCCCAGCCCGGGTCGAGCGCTCCATGCGCCATGCCATCGAAGTCGCCTGGAACCGGGCGGACCTCATGGAACTGAACCGCCTCTTCGGTGCCACGATCCACCACCGGCGGGGAAAGCCAACCAACGGGGAGTTCGTCGCCCTGCTGGCCGATCATCTCAGGAACCAGGAGAGTGCCTCCTAACTTGGCGCTTGCCCACTGATCTCAGCACGCGCCAAGGGCAACCTGCTGCGGAGCGTCCGTGCAGGTTGCCCTTGATGGCGATACCTAGCCCTGGGCCTGTACGAGCGTCATTATCATCTGGATGCGCTCTGCGCTGGATTGCTGACGCTGACAGAGGACGGCTAGGATCTCCTTGACCTGGCTCTGGAAGGCGTTGACGTCTGCAATCTCTGCAGCGGCCGGAATGCCCGCAGCGATCAGTCCATCGATCTTCGCTGCCTCCGCATTAAAGATCGAGGCGATCGCCGCCTCCTGCATCGCCAGGGCCTGAATCAAGTTGATGAGCGCCTGCTCTTGGCTAACAGTCGGTATCTGCGGCATGGCCATACAACTCACTCCTGTCTCGGTCTCTTGATAGCCCAATGCTACCGGAGTGATCGGCCCTCCATCCAGCCTCTACCAGCGAAATGAAGGAGCGAGCGCTACATGCCAGACCGCTTTGATCCCACCCAGATGGACCGCCTGATCGACCCGGCGCGACGGGCATGGAACGATCCCGCCCTGATTCTCAGCCACTTGGACCTGCCCACCAAGCAGACCTTTGCTGACATCGGCTGCGGCCCGGGCTACTTCACCCTGGAGGCCGCCCGCCTGATGGGTCCCACGGCCATGATCTGGGGCGTTGATGTCTCCGAGGAGATGCTGGAGCGCCTGGGCCAGCGAGCCGCCCAGGCCGGCCTCGCCACGGTTAAGCCCACCCTTGCCGAGGAGGAGGACGAGTTCCCCCTCCATTCCGGCACCGTGGAGGCCGCCCTGCTGGCGAACGCCTATCATGAGACCGACCCGGCCTCCAACTTTCTCTTTGAGCTGAAGCGGACCCTGGCGCCGGGCGCCCCCGTCCTGGTCGTGGAGTGGAAGCCCGAGCCCACACCCGCTGGCCCACCCCAGAGCGAGCGCCTTCAGATGGCCGACGTCCAGGAAGAGTTCGAACTGGCGGGCTTCACCTGCCTGGGTGAGCGGCCGGTCGGTCCCTACCACTGGGGGCTTCTCTTTACGCGCTCCTAGCACCCCACCCAAACGAAACGGCGCCCTCCGCAATCGCTGCGGAGGGCGCCCCCTCTTTGGGTCACTATGCCTCGCCCCGGCTCCGGCGCCCATCTAGCCAGCACTTACGGCAGCGGGCCTCATACTTATCCCCGGCGCCAATCGACACATCTTCCGTCTTCGCCAACAGCGCGAACGGCTTCGTCGCCGGCTCGCCGCAGACCATGCAGACCCCGTAGACAGAGGTGATGTTGTCCGCAATGGTGAGCAACTGCGGCATGATCCCGAACGCCTTGCCCTCTGAGGTCTGGGAGAGTCCCGCCAGGATCACGTAGTGCCCCCGATTGGCCAGCTCCTGGACGACGTCCACCAGGCTCTCATCATAGAACTGCGCCTCATCGATGCCGATCACCGCCGGACGGTGAATCTCCGCATACCAGAGGATCTCTTGCGGGTTGTCGGTATGGACAGCTTCAAAGCGAACCCCATCATGGGACATGATCACTTCGTCCTCGCTGAAGCGCTTGGCCATCTTCGGCTGGAAGACCGCCGCTGTCCGCTTGCCGAGAATGAAGTTCCGGACCCGGCGAATCAGCTCCGTGGTCTTGCCCGCGTACATAGAGCCCGAGGTAATCACATCAATCCAACCGTAGTTGAGATTACGGTGCAACGCCCTGCCTCCTCCAGCCGGATATCAACCTTAATAGAGTTCGGCAGGGAGACCGTCGCCTCCTGCGCCCGCCCTATTCTGCCTTCTTGATCAGGGCGCCATCCTGCTGACTACCCTGCTGGCTACCTGGTTGACTACCCTGCTGGAAGTAGTCTGCGATACCAAGGGCGATTGCGTTCGCCACCAGCCCCTGATAGGCCGGATCACGCAAGTTTGCCGCTTCACGGCCGTTTGAGAGGAAACCGACTTCGACCAAAGCGGCCGGCACCGGGGCGGTCCGGAGTACAAAGTAGTTCGCCTCCAGGGCAGTCCGGGTCGTCGGGGTCCACTTCCGCAACTGGTTCTGCAAGGCAAAGGCGAGCGCTTTGCCCTGCGGCGTTCCGCCGCGCTGATAGAACGTCTGGGCGCCCCAGCAGTTGCAGTTTAGCTTGTTAGCATGGATCGACACATAGAGCTGCGCCCCGTGCTCGGTCACCAACTGAACCCGCTTCCCAAGCTCCTCCGCGATCTTTCCACCCAGGTCGATGTCGCTATCACGGGTCAGGATAACCCGGGCGCCCTGTGCCTCTAGGATCTCCTTGGTCTTGAGGGCGACCGGCAGGGTGATCTCCTTCTCCCTGATCGCCCCGACCACGACGCCTGGATCATCACCGCCATGACCAGGATCAAGCACAATCACCTTGCCGGCCACCCACTGCTTCTGCCCGTCCCACTCGCCTGCCGCCACCATGCCGCGACCAGCGAAGACGGCTGTCCGACCGACCAGGCCAACCAGGAATGCCACCAGTAAGACCCACGGCAGATACCGCCACACCTGGCTCTCCCTCCTTGACGGGACAGCCTATGCCCGTCCCCGCCCCCGCATGAACGAACAGCGGCTCTCTTGGAGGAATAAAATCTTAATCATCAAATATCTATTGTAACGAACAGAATCTTTTCGGGGGAGGGATTGGCTTATGCTGCGCCACGCGTACGGCAAAGGGGATGTCACGGTCTACAGGACGGGCGGTCAACTACAGAAGCCACTACTGGCCATGAACGTCCGCATGGTCGCAATCGGGGAGGCGTTCGCCGAGGCCTACACAGCAGGCGAGAACCGGGCGATCATCGCCACCGACTCGATGAAGAACTTCATTCTCCGCACCGCTGCCTCGTACGACGGTTGTACCATGGAGGGCTTCCTGGTAGAGGTGGGCGATCGCTTCCTACAAGCCTACCCGCAAGTGCAGTCAGTCCAGGTTGAAGCGGCGGAGCTCCCGTTTACACCAGCGGTCGTCCCTGCTGCAGGCGGGGTCGAGCCCAGTCCGGTGCTACTGGTGCACGAGCAGGGCGGCGCCCACTCCACCGCCTCGGTCGAGTTGGACCGCACAGGTCTGCTCCACCAGTCGTGCGGCCTGCGTTCCCTCCAACTCGTCAAGTTGGTGGGCAACTCCTTTGCTGGCTTCATCCGGGACGAGTACACCACCTTGCCCGAAGCCCACGACCGCGCGCTCTTCATCTACCTGGAGATCGGCTGGCGGTACGCGGCGCCGGCGGACTGTACCGGCACCAATCCGGTCCGCTATGTGGCCGCTGACCAGATCCGCACGGCGGTCCAGGCGATCTTCCACGAGCGCGAGAATCGGTCGATCCAGCATCTCCTCCACCAGATGGGGAGCCACCTCTTGGAACGCTTTGAGCCACTCGCTGAGGTCAGCTTCGTCGCGCAGAATCGCACCTGGGAGACGGCTGCTGTCTCGGCCGAAGAGCCCACGATCAAGGTTTACACAGATCCTCGTCCACCGTATGGCGAGATTCACCTCACGCTCTCGCGCCAGTAAAGGAGGCTGACCCGTGATCCCACGCTTGACGACGCACGTGCTCGATCTGGTACATGGAAAGCCAGCCGCTGGCATGCAGATCTCGCTCTATCGCGATGAGGTGCTCATCTCTGCCACCGCGACGAACGCTGACGGACGCTGTGATGCGCCGCTGCTTGCAGGTGAGGCGCTCACGCCAGGGGTCTATGAACTCCGCTTCGCCGTCGGTGACTACTTCCGTCTGCAGGAGACCGCCCTCGCCGAACCAGCCTTCCTAGACCTTGTGCCCATTCGATTCGGAGTGGCCGAAGGAGCCGGCTCTTATCACGTGCCACTCCTGGTCTCTCCATGGGGGTACAGCACCTATCGGGGCAGCTAAACAAAAAACACCCACAGCCAGAGCTGTGGGTGTTCTGTTTGCTCCAATTAGCGCTTGGAGAACTGCGGGCGCTTACGGGCCTTCTTCAGGCCGTACTTCTTGCGCTCCTTCATGCGCGGGTCACGGGTCAGGTAGCCAGCCTGCTTCAGGCCAGGACGGAAGGTGCCGTCCAGCTTCAGCAGGGCGCGGGAGATGCCGTGACGGCAGGCGCCAGCCTGGCCGGAGACACCGCCGCCGAGGGCGTTAATGAAAACGTCGTACTTGCCAGCGACGCCGGCAACCTGCAGGGGAGACTCAACGAGCATCTGCAGGGTCTTCAGGCCGAAGTAATCCTCAAGGGAGCGGCCGTTAACGGTGATGTTGCCGGTGCCCGGAACGAGCCGGACGCGGGCAATGGCGTTCTTACGACGGCCGGTACCCCAGTACTGCGTCATCGTCATGTACAGGTACCTCCTCGTTAAAGATCGAGCAGCTCAGGCATCTGAGCGGCGTGCGGGTGGGTCGGGCCAGCATATACCTTCAGCTTGCGGTACATCTGGGCGCCCAGGCGGTTGTGCTGCAGCATGCCCTTGATGGCGTGCTCCAGGAGACGCTCGGGATGCTTAGCGAGAATAGCACCCGCCGGGATCTCCTTCAGGCCACCGGGGTAGCCGGAGAAGCGGGTATAGATCTTGTCGGAAAGCTTGCGACCGGTCAGAACGATCTTCTCCGCGTTGATGATGATGACGAAGTCACCGGTATCAGTGTGCGGGGTGAAGGTCGGCTTGTGCTTGCCGCGGAGGATAGCCGCGACCTGCGAAGCAAGACGGCCCAGGGTCTTGCCCTCGGCGTCAACAACAAACCACTTCCGCGTAACGTTCTGCGGATTGGCCATGAACGTCGTGCTCACTCTGTTCCCTCCTACGGATAAACGAAAAGACAAAAAAAGGGCGGGGCTATCTATGCTAACGGCAACGTCCGGCGTGCAGGCGGGGCAGCCCGGGGTCCGGATCGCACCTAGTTGGCATGACACACTCGGCTCCGAGTCAACGTGTAATAGTGTACACCGTGAGAAAAACGGCTGTCAAGCGCGTCAGCGCTGTCATTGTGTGCGATTCGACAGAATCCCGGGCAGAAGTTACCGCCAGATTATTCCGTGTCAGGGTCGGTTTCGACTTCCCAGGGCGCCCGCTTCGGCCCATTGCCGTACCAGACCCGCTCGAGGCAGAGGCCGTGCGGCGGCAGCGTCTTGCCCGCCAGGGTTCGGTCGCCAGTCCGCAGTGCGGTGGCTACGTCGTCCAGCGAGCGGCGCCCGGCGCCTACCTCCAGCAGGGTACCTGCGATGATCCGGACCATGTTGTAGAGGAAGCCGTCTGCCTCGATCCCCATCTGGATCAGCGGGCCATTCTGACTCAGGTCGACCTGGTAGACTGTCCGTGTCGAGGTCTTGGCCGCCCCACCGGTCGAACGGAAGGCCGCAAAGTCGTGCGTCCCAGTCAGAAGTTCCCCTGCCGCCTGCATCTTGGCAATGTCCAGTTCCCGCCCCCAGTGGTACGCGTAGAGCCGGGCCAAGGGCGAGGGAAACGGGGCGTGGTAGTAAGAGTAGACGTAGCGCTTTCGTTCGGCCCAGTAACGGGCGTGAAAGCCGTCCGGCACAGCCTCCGCCCCCACTGCTACGATCTCGGCCGGCAGGCGCTGATTCAGGGCGTACGGCCAGCGGTCCAGCGGAATCGACGCACCCGTCTGGATGTGGACGACCTGGCCGCGGGCATGAACCCCTGCATCCGTCCGTCCCGCCGCCGCCCCAATCTTGAAGGCGGGGGCGCCCAGCAAGGAGCGCAGCGCTTCCTCCAGCCTCTCCTGGACCGTCACGCCGTTCGGCTGACGCTGAAAGCCTGCAAAGCTGGTGCCGTCGTATTGCAGGGTCAGCTTGATGGTCTGCACCAGATTCACCCCCATCGCAAGACGGCCATCGCTGCCGTGAAGGCGAGGACGGCCACCAGCGCCACCGCATCCGGTCGGCTGTAGGCCAGCTCCTTCATCCGGGTCCGGCCCTCACCGCCCCGGTAGCCTCTCGACTCCATCGCCGTGGCCAGCTCCTCCGCTCGCCGGAAGGCCGAGACGAAGAGCGGGACCAAGATCGGTACCATCCCCTTGATCCGCTTGCGCAGATCGCGCGAGGTGACATCTGCCCCACGCGCTGCCTGGGCCTTGATGATTCGATCCGCCTCATCGATAAGGGTCGGGATGAAGCGCAGGGCGATCGTCATCATCAGGGCGATCTCCTCAGCCGGAAGCCCGATGCGTTTGAAGGGCCGTAAGAGCCGCTCCAAGCCGTCCGTCAGCCGCAGAGGTGACGTGGTCAGGGTGAGCAGGGAGGCGACCACTACGAGCGTCACAACGCGGTAGAGAGCGAGGGCGGAGATCACCAGACCCTCGCGGGTGATTGAGAAGGAGCCCAACTGTACCAGGGGCTCGCCATCCGTGAAGAAGGCGTTAAAGAGGGCGGAGATCACCAGGAAGATCAGGACCGGCCTGATCCCCCGCCAGAGCATCAACAGCGAGGTGCGGGAGATCAGGATCAGAAGCGCCACAAAGCCCACCTGCAGGCCATAAGCGACTGGCGTCTTAGGTAGGAAGATCGTAATCGAGAGGAGCAAGACACCCAGGAGCTTGATGCGCGGATCCAACCGATGCAGGGGCGAGTCACCGGGAATGTACCGCCCGATCGTAATTGAGGTCAGGTTCATCGGCCTACCCCCTTTTGGTAGGCGGCGGCAATCTGCACGACTGCGCCCTCCAGGGTGACGGCGCCGCCTGGCAGAGCCCAGCCCCTGGCCTGCAGGCGGTCCACAAGGTCCGCCGCCGCGGGCACGCCTAGGCCGATCGCCTCCAGCTCCGCCCGGCGAGCGAAGAGCTCGACCGGGGCGCCCTGCATCGCCACCTTGCCCTGGTGCATCACAATCACCTGCTGAGCGAGGTTAGCGACGTCATCCATGGAGTGTGAGACCAGGATCACCGTCTTGCCGGTCTGGTTGAGGAACTGAACCAAGGAGAGGATCTCCTCCCGGCCCACCGGATCCAGCCCGGCCGTCGGCTCATCCAGGATCAGGTAGTTCGGCTCCATCGCAAGGACACCCGCCAGCGCTACCCGGCGGGCCTGCCCGCCCGAGAGGCCAAAGGGTGAGCGGTTCAGGAACTCCTCCGGCAGCCGTACCGCCCGGAGCGACTCACGCACTCGCCGGTCAACCTCAGCAGCCGGGAGGCCCAGATTGCGAGGCCCGAAAGCGACATCCTCGTAGACGGTCTCCCCGAAGAGTTGCGCCTCCGGGTACTGGAAGACCAGGCCAACCTTCTGACGTACCTGGCGCAGGTCGAGCCGCTTGGTCGTCAAGTCCAGCCCATCAACCAGAACCCGCCCCGCTGTAGGCAGAAGCAGGCCGTTCATCTGCTGGATCAAGCTGGACTTCCCCGAGCCGGTCGGGCCAATGATCCCATAGAAGGAGCCATCGGGAATACTCAGAGAGACGCCATCAAGCGCCTTCCAGGCGAGCGGCGTCCCCGGATTGTAGGTGTAGCTTACAGCTTCGAATGTAATTGGCATAGTGCCTCCACCAGTTCATCCATCGTCAGGATCTCGGCCGGTAGCGGCACGCCAGCCGCCCGTAGCTCCGTCGCTGCTGCGACCGCTGGGGGCAAAGCAAGGCGGAGTGCGCGCAACTGCTCGGTCGCCTGGAAGACCTGCCGGGGCGCCCCCTCCAGCACGACCTGCCCATCTGCCATAACGACGACCCGGTCAGCCAGGGCGGCCTCCTCCATATGGTGGGTAATCCAGATGACGGTCATGCCGAGCTCTGCCCGGAGCCGTTGGACCACCTCGGCGACCTCCGCCCGGCCAGCCGGGTCGAGCATCGCCGTCGGCTCATCCAGGACCAGACAGGAGGGCTGCAGAGCCAGGGCGCCCGCAATCGCCACCCGCTGCTTTTGGCCGCCGGAGAGCAGGTGTGGCTCCCGTTCCCGCAGGGGAAGAAGCCCTACCGAGCCCAGTGCCGCCGCCACCCGCTCCCGAATCTGGGCCGGCGGCAACCCCTGGTTCTCGGGCCCAAAGGCGACGTCTTCCTCGACGACCGCCGCCACGATCTGATTATCTGGGTTTTGAAAGACCATCCCAACCCGATCCCGGATCGGCCAGAGAGCGGCTTCGTCGCTTGTCAGAAGACCATCTACCCGGACCTCACCCGCCGTGGGCAGGAAGAGGCCGTTCAGGTGGCGGGCCAGGGTCGACTTGCCGGAGCCATTAGCACCTAAGATCGCGACAAACTCTCCACGCCGAACCGTCAGGTTGACGCCCTTCAGAACAGGCGGATTCTCTGCACCGCCTGGGGATTGCGGGTAGGCGAAGGCTACATTGGTGACTGTCAGGAACGCCTCGTTAGACATGGCTGCCTCCGTCTCGACCAATTCTCTCCTAACCGTAACAAAATGAGGGTTCTGACGCAAGCAGAAGAGGAGACCGGCCATCCAGGCACCGCAAGCCAAAGAGAGCGGCACCCGTCAAGCTGACGGGGCCGCTCTCGCTATGCTGTTCCTTACGCCTTCTCTGCCTCGGCCGCCTTGACCTCAACAGCCGATCCCTTCAGGGCGCCCAACGCCATCTCGGCCAGCGCCGGATTGGCGTTGATCGCCTTCTGGACCTCAGCCACGGCGACGGCCTTGCCGCCCGGGAACTGGAGCGTCTCGATCACCTGGCCGATCGCCGCCAGTTCAGACTCGGCCATGCCAGCCTCCTTGGCCGCCTCCTGACCCTCCGGGCTGCGCAGGGCGCCCAGGAGCGCCTTACCCACCTCGACCCCAGTCATCGACTCGACAATCGGCAGAACCGAACCAAGCATCCGGACCACGGAGCCCGTGAACTTATCGGTCTGGCCCATCGCCCCACCGCCGCCCATGTCGACGAAGGTCGCCTTCTCGTACTTCGGGAAGACGCCTACCAAGGCGTTGATGATCTCCGGCAGCTTCTGAATCAGGTGATACTGGAGCATCTGATCATTCATCGTGTCGGACAGGAACTGCATCCGGGCCCGCTCCGCCTCAACGGCAGCCATCTGCTGCGCCTTCTGGGCCTCCGCTAGGGCCAGGCCCTCCAGCTTCTGTGCCTCGGCCATCGCCTTGACGACCTCAGCCCGGTTGATGCCCTGCGCCTTCTCAATATCAGCCTCGGCTAGGCCCTTCTCACGAATCACCTTCGCCTGAGCAGTGCCGACCTCGGCCTCCGACAGGCCCTTCTGCCGGATTACCTCGGCCTGGGCCAAGCCCTCCGCTCGGTTCGCCTCAGCCTTGGCCTGAGCGACCGTCTGGGCGTACTTCGCCTCTGCGGAACCCTCGGCCTCACGCTTCATCATGTGCGCCTTGGCCGCCTGCTCCGCCTGCAGCACCTGAGCCTCAGCCAGAATCTGCTGCTTGCGCTTCTCGGCTAGAGCAGGCTCTTCAACCGTCGAAAGGAGCTGCTTCTGGACCAAGACCCGCTCAGCGTCAGCCAGCTCGGCGCCCCGCTCGGTCTTGGTGATCTGAACAGCGACCTCCTTCTGGGTGATCTGCTGCTGAATCTCCAACTCCTTCAGCTTATAGGACTGGTCGGTGATCGCCTGGGCGGTCTTGACCTCCTGCTGGTTCTTGGCCTGCTTCAGGTCCAGATCCTTCTGGGCGTCAGCGACCTCCTGAGAGGCCGTAATCCGGGCGATCTCTGCCTGCTTGTTCGCATCCGCCACGTTCTGAGCGGACTCCCGCTGGGCCCGGGCGATACCGATCTCCGTCGCCGCCTTCTGCTCAGCAGACTGCTGCTTGCCCTTCAACTGGAGGATGTTCTCCTCATCGACGATCTTCTCGATGTTGAACGAGACGATGTGCAGGCCCATCTTGGCGAAGTCGGCGGCAGAGACCTCTTGCATCTCCTGCTGGAGGCGCTTCCGGTCCTCGTTCACCTCATCAAGCGTCATAGCGGCGCAGATGGCTCGCAGATGGCCTTCCAGAGTCTTACGAGCCACCTCAACGATCTCGGTCCGCTGCTTGCCAGCGAACATCTCGGCCGCCAAGGTGATCGCCTCATGGGTGTTGTCGATCTTCA
>DATGYC010000204.1:0-4142 GCA_035298385.1 Symbiobacteriaceae bacterium
AAAGAGGAGGAACGCCTATGGAATCGATTCCCCTAGCCACGGGTCTGACCCCACCCCTCAAACTGGCCTGGCAGAGCAGCACCAGCCTACGGGTAGCGGCAGCCGGGAACGGCCGGCTCTACGGCATCACGAGCGATGGTAGCCTGGTGGCCATGAATGGGACAACCGGCGAGCTAGTCTGGGCAGGGAAGGAGACCTACCTGCCGACCCGGCTGGCCCTCTCTGGCAGTGAGCTCTTCGCCTATGTGGCAGGCAAGGGCCTCTTCCGGGTGCGGGACACCGGCAACGGCTCGGAGGAGCAACTGCTGGTCTCGTTTGGCCTGACCGCATCGACCAACATCTCCACCCCCGTCTTCCAGGATGGGTGGCTCTTCATGGCAGTCGATAAGAGTCTGGTTGCCACCCACCTCTCTCGGGGGAGCCTTGCGGGGGCCTCCCTCCCAGACGTCCAACCGTTCGCCGTCGTCCCGATCGGTGAATCCGCGGTGGTAACGCTGGATGGCAAGGGTACGCCGTCTCGCTATTACTTACTCAGCAATAACCAACTATCACTGGTCTGGACTGGCGAGGTGGCCAATGCGGGCGCCGGCCAGGCAGAGCGCCCCTATCTGGTCGTTGGCGAGCAGTTGCTGATCGGCATTGGCGAGGAGATCGTCGCGTACAACCTGGAAAACGGCCGGATCGCTTGGCGACGTGGGGGCATGCCCACGGGCGCCCTCCTCCGGGCCGGTGACCAACTCTTCGCAGCCGGGATCGGCGCCCGACTGACCGCCATGCGCCTCTCGGATGGCGCGGTCCTCTGGCAGCGCGGCTACCTCTTCGACCGGGCGCTCCAAAGAGAGACTGGCCTTGCCGCTACAGCAAGCCAGGTCTTCATGGGCAGCATCCTGCAGACCAATCCAGACGGCATGCTGCTCCTCGCAGTAGATGCCGCCTCCGGTAACTTCCGCTGGCTCTCCCGTGGGGTGACCCAGCCCTGGGTCGGCGGCCTCCCCCTCCAGGCCGGCGAGACCCTCTTCTGCTACGGCGGCCCACGCACCGGCGCCTACATGCCACTCAGCACACCCATCAGCCTAACTCCCGCCCACATCGCAGTAACGCCCCGCCCCCTGCGCGGCCGTGCCAGCGAGTTCGAGACCGGCCAGATCACCGTTGAGATGGCCGAACCGGCCCGGGTCAGCATCGCCTTCTACCGGGAGCGGACCGGCCTGGCCAGCCCAGTCGTCGCAAACGCCAACTGGGGGCGCGGCACCCAACGGGCAAGCTGGACGCCGAATGGCGCCGGTGGCTATACCGATGCAAACCAGTTTGGCTATGTACAGGTGGACGTCGTGCCGAACAGCGGCGAACCCTATACCCAGTCCCTCCTACTGCCGGTCAACACCTTCCCGGACATCCTGACCCACTGGGCGGTCGCCTCGATTGAAGCGATGGTCTACAACAAACTCTTGAGCGGCTACCCCGACCAGATGTTTAGGCCAGACAACCTCCTCAACCGGGCAGAGAGCTGCACGATCATCGCCAAAACGCTAGGGCTGACCGGTCCCTCCCCGGGCTTCCAGACCAAGTTCACCGACCTGTCCGGCCACTGGGCCCGCAACGCCATCCTGGCGCTGGAGGAGCGCAACATCGTCGGCGGCTTCGCCGAACCGGACGGCACCTTCACCTTCCGGCCCGACCTGAACATGACCCGGGGTCAGGAGGCCCGCATCCTGGTCGTCGCCTTCAACATCCCGGCGGCACCGGATGGCTTCCACTCGAAGTTCACGGACATTAGCAGTCACTGGGCCAAGAACGAGATCATGGCGCTGGAGAAGGCCGGCTACATCAACGGCTTTGCCGAACCGAACGGCACCTTCACCTACCGCCCCGACCAAAACCTGACTCGGGCCGAGATCTGCGCCGTGGTCGTACGGATCCGGAACCTGACCCGCTAGCGCCTGAAACCCCTCCCCCCACACTGAACGTCCTTTCTGTGGATGATTCAGCCACTAATCTACCTAACATTTCCTATTCAACAGGAGATAGATGGGCAGAATGGCGAATCGAAGCAGAAAGGACGTTTGCGTTGGAGGAGGCCAAACCATGAAGAAAGTGTGGTGCAGACTGCTCAGTCTGCTGACCGCCCTAGCGCTCTGCATAGCGCTGCTGCCCCCGACACCAGCCCAAGCGGAGAGCCTGGACCTGCCTACAGAGACAGAAGCGATCGAGCTCCTTCGTACCTACCGGGTCGCCCGCGGTGACGAGGAGGGTAACCTCCTGCTCGAGAAGAACCTGACCCGCGCCGAGGCCGCCACGCTCTTCGTGCGGGCGATGGGCCGGGAAGAGGCGGCAACAGGTAGCCACCTCGTTATCGCTCCCTTCCTCGACGCCATGGGCCACTGGGGCGCCCCCTATATCGCAGAGATCGCCCGACTCGGGCTGATGAAAGGCGACCCGACCGGCAACTTCCGGCCGGATGCCAACATCACCTACGCCGAGGTCCTGACGGTCCTCTTCCGCATGGCCGAGAAGGGGATCCCGGACCCCTGGACGCCCGAGGCGATCTTCACCGCCGCCCAGGAGATCGGCCTGGCGCCCGTCGGCACCGAGCCGACCCAGCTCGCCGCCCGCGGCAAGATCTTCTGGTCCCTCGCCTCCACCATCAGCCGCATCAAGCTGCCGTCGACCGGCAAGACGTTGATGCAGATGCACCTGGACACGATTCCGCCCGATCTGACCCTGGATCAGACCGCCATCACCACCCGTGAGGCAACCGTCACGATCGGCGGTACCTCGTTTGAGGCCGAGAAGCTCCTGCTCAACGGCAAGCCGATCACCCGGGACAAGAACGGCCGCTTCACCCTGCGCCAGAACGTCAAGATCGGCAACCTAGCCTTCGACGTGGTCGCCATCGACCGGGTCGGCAACGAGAACGCCCAGCAGATCGTCGTCAGCGTCCTCCCCCCGATCAGCAAGATCGATGTGGCCGCCCCGTCCGACTTCAAGGTCGGCAGCGAGACCAAGATCACCATCAAGGCATTTGACACCATGGGCCAGGAGGTGACCGACCTCTCCGAGATGCAGGTCAGCACCACCGGCGACGTCGCCACCTTTGATCCGCTAACCCAGAAGATGTACGCCGGCAACCTGCCGGGCAAGGGCGCCCTGGTCCTCAAGTGGGGCCGGATCACCAAGAGCGTCCCCTTCACCGTCAGCGGCCCCGCCTTCGCTGGGGCCAAGCTGGCCATCAACGCCACCGCCCTCGCCCGCCCCTTCGCCACCGGCAAGGATGTGGCGCTGCAGATCCAGGTCCAGGATGAGGCCAACAAGCTGGTCACTGCCGACAACTTCCGGCCGATCACCCTGAGCCTAACCGGTCTGAGCGGGGCGACGCTCACCACAAGCAAGGTGGAGACGAAGAGTGGCACGGCCACCGTCGTCATGCAGGCCCCCGTGGAGGGCGCGGCTACCCTGACCGCCTCCTCCCCTGGCCTACCGACCCTCACCGTCCCGATCAGCTTCCTGACCTCCCCGCGCATCATCCTGAGCACCGCCGTTGCCACACTGCTCCCGGACGGTGCGGCCAAGACCAAGATCACCGCCTCCCTCCAGGACGAGACCGGCCGGGCGGTAAACGCAAGCGACGACCTGGTGATCAACCTGGCCGCCAGCGGCGTCACCAGCACACTCTCCGGCACGACCGTGACGATCAAGAAGGGCACCAGCCGCTCGACCGACACGGTCGAGGTGGTCGCCGGCTTCGTCACCGGCGAGGTACAGATCAGCGGTTCTCTGGGTGGACTCGGCTACTCGATCCAGCCGGCCAAGGTGATGATCGTCGCCCAGCTGGGCGGGGCCACCGTCATCCTCGCCGTGACCCTGGTCACCGGTGGCTCCCCCACCGGCCAGGACCTCCTGTGGGCGGTCGTGGCGGGCGTCGGCAACGGCTTCGGCACCGCGTTCCTCTACCGCGGCCTCTCCTCGGGGCGGATGGGCGTCGTCGCTCCGGTGTCCGGCGTCGGCACCGCCCTGGTGCCCGTCGCGGTCGGCGTGCTGGCCGGGGAGCGGCCCGCGGCCCTGGTGTGGACCGGGATCGCGCTGGCGCTGCCCGGCATCTGGCTGGTCGCCCGCGAGCCGGTCGACCCCGCGGGCCGGGGCGG
>DATGYC010000205.1:0-2545 GCA_035298385.1 Symbiobacteriaceae bacterium
GTCAGACAGACCTGCCCCATCATCCTCAACCTCTCCACCGGCGCCGTCGGCCTGACCAAGGAGGAGCGCATCGCCCACATCCCCGTCGCCAGACCCGAGATCGCCGCCCTCAACATGGGCTCCATGAACTACGCCATCTACTCCAGCCGCCGCAAGACCTTCGTCTACGACTTCATCTTCCAGAACCCGTTCCAGGAGATCGGCCACTTCCTCCAGGTGATGCAAGAGTCCGGGGTCCGCCCCGAACTCGAGTGCTTCGACCGCGGCCACATCGCTAACTGCGAGCCGCTCATCGACCAGGGGCTGCTCCAACAGCCACTCCAGTTCTCCTTCATCATGGGCGTCCTGGGCGGGATTCCGGCCACCGTTCCTGACCTCGTCAACCAGGCCCAGGCCGCGCCGCGTGGCGCCTTCTGGCAGGTCGTCGCCATCGGTCACGCGCAGTGGCAGATGGTGGCGGCCGCGCTCGCCCTCGGTGGACACGTGCGGGTCGGGCTGGAGGATAACTTCTACCTGGCGCCCGGCCAGATGGCCACCTCCAATGGTGACCTCGTCGCGAAGGCGGTCCGCATGGCCCGTGACATCGGGCGCGAGCCGGCCACACCGGATGAGGCCCGCGCCTCTCTCGGACTACGCAAAGGGAGTTGAACTGTCTAGGGAAGGGGAGACGTCACATGGAGCGTCCCTGGCTGAACCGCTACCCGCGAGGGGTCCGGCCCCACCTTACCTACCCGCAAGTCCCGGCCTATCAACTAATCTTTGAGTCGATCGCCACATATCCGGATCGCACCGCCCTGATCTTCCTGAACAAGAAGACCAGCTACCGCCAGCTGGGCGAGCAGATCGACCGCTTCGCCGCCGCCCTTGTGCACCGCTTCAAGCTGGCGAAGGGCGCCCGGGTCGGCATCATGCTGCCCAACTGCCCGCAGAACGTCGTCGCGACCATCGGGGCGATGCGGGCGGGCTGCATCCCGGTTCAGTTCAACCCGATGTACACCCCGCGGGAGATCGCCTACCAGTTGCAGGATAGCGGCTGCGAGGCCTTCCTCTTCCTCGACCTGCTCTGGCTGAAGGTGAAGGAGGCCCTCGGCCTCGACTCTCCTGCGGCGCTAAACTCGCAAGGTCCTCGGCGAGTCGAGGCCGTCGTCACCTCGATCAAGGACGCACTGCCCTTCCCGAAGAATCTGCTCTACCCGCTGAAGCAGAAGCTGCCGCAGATCTCGGCGGCCGAGGCGACCCCGTATACGGCGTTACTGAAGGAGCCGGCAGAGAGCTTCACGCCTGTCCCCGTCAATGCGCTGGCGGATCCGGCAGTCCTGCTCTACACCGGCGGCACGACGGGCGTCGCCAAGGGCGTCATGCTCACCCACGCCAACCTGAACGCCAACTTCCGGCAGATCAAGGAGTGGCTCCAGCGGCCGGAGGGCGAGGTCGATACCTCGCTGATCGTGATGCCGATCTTCCACTCCTACGGCTTCACCGCCTCCCTCGGGTTACTCCTCTCGACGGGCGGGACGGCGATTCTGGTCCCGCGCTTCGAGCCGACGGATGTCTTGAAGCTGATCGACAAGTACAAGCCGAGCGCCTTCCCGGGCGTGCCGACGCTCTACACAGCGCTGATGAATCATCCCGACGTGCAGAAGTACGACCTGAAGTCGATCCAGCTCTGCGTCTCGGCGGCGGCGCCCTGCCCGGTGGAGCTGATCCATCGCTTTGAGGGCACGACCGGGGCCACGATCCTGGAGGGCTACGGCATGACCGAGTGCTCCCCCGTCACGCACTCGAACCCGATCACCGGGCCGCGCAAGATCGGCTCGGTCGGGCTGCCCTACCCGGATACCGAGGTCCGGATCATCGACCTGGAGACGGGGGCTGATCTGCCGGTCGGTCAGGAGGGCGAGGTGCTGATCCGGGGCCCGCAGGTGATGAAGGGGTACTGGAACAAGCCGGAAGAGACGGCCAAGGTCCTGCAGGACGGCTGGCTCTACTCCGGCGATATCGGGCGGATGGACGAGGACGGCTACCTCTACATCGTCGATCGCAAGAAGGATATGATCATCGCCGGTGGCTTCAACGTCTACCCGCGGGAGATCGATGAGGTCCTCTACCAGCATCCGGCGGTCCTGCACGCCTGCACGGTCGGGGTACCGGACGCCTACCGCGGCGAGACGGTGAAGGCCTTCGTCGTGAAGCGGGAGAACGCTCCCGTGACCGAAGCGGAGCTCCTCGAGTTCTGCTCGAAGCGTTTGGCGGCCTACAAGCGGCCCCGGGTGATCGAGTTCGTGCCGGAGTTACCGATCAATATGGCGGGCAAGGTCCTCCGCCGGGTCCTGTTGGAGCGGGAGCAGTCACGGGCGCCTGCCGTGACCGCTACCCAAGCGGGAGCGGCCGGGGAGCAGCCGTAAGGGGGAGAGCCGATGCGGCCACTGGAAGGGCTGACGGTGCTGGATCTGACCCGCTTGCTGCCGGGGCCGTTTGCGACCTGGCTCTTGCGGTCCTGGGGCGCCCGGGTGATCAAGGTGGAGGACCTGGGCGCCGGGGATTA
>DATGYC010000206.1:0-14131 GCA_035298385.1 Symbiobacteriaceae bacterium
GTCCACTCCAATCAGCCCAAGAGAATCAGATTCTCTCCATAGATTAACAGACGGAATTACCACTCGTCAAACCTTCGGGCCTGCTTCGAGGAGTAAATTGCGGAACCAGGGGTAGGATCTACCCCTGGTTCCATGTGGAACATTTTTCCAATTCGGTTCTGGATGTGGGTGGGGTGTAGTGGTTCTAAAATTTTGGGGATTGGGGGGATTAGGGGGATGACCTCGTATGGAGGATTAGCCTGGGAACCATCCCGGTTGATGGCTTCTGCCAGCCCCCCAGACTCGGTGATCCCCTCAATCCCCCTAATCCCCGTAAAAAAGGAACTGCTACACCCCACCCTCCACCCGCCCCTAGGAGAGCACCTGCTCCGGCACATCCCACCAGAGCGTGAAGGCCGTCGTCGATCCCGAGTAAAGGTTGACCCGAACCGACCAACTCCCGATCGGTTCGAAGTCGACGTCCCGCAGCTCGGGGTTGTTGATCGTGTAGCCCCGAGCCCGCTCCCGGCCGCTCGGATCGTAGACGTAGAAGTCCAGATCCGCCGAGCCCGGCCAGAGGAGCGTGATCCGCCCACGGCCGGTAAAGCGGGTCGAGTAGGTCTGGGTGGCGTTCCGGTTGCTCGTCGAGACCGTCCCGGTCTGCTCCACCCGCTTATACCCCGAGATCGTCAAGCTCCAGCTCGTATCCGGGCCGCCGTAGAGGTTGACCCGGACCCGGTAGGTCCCAGTCCCCCAGCGGGCGGTATCGACCCGAAGCCGCTCGGGGTTGTTGAGCGAGTAGGCTCGGCCGACCAACGTCCCATCGGGGGCGTAGACGTAGAAGTCGAGGTCAGCGCTCCCCGGCCAGTTCATGGCAATGTCGACCAAGCCCGACTCGTGGACACTGAAGGTCGCATCCTGGTCACGGGCGCCGCTGCTCACCCGGCCCGTCCGCGTGATCTGCTGGCTCAGGTTGGGCGGCGGGTTGTCCGGTCGCTCGACCGTCACCGTACGGGTCGTCACGGTTGTCTGTCCCGCCGAGTCGAAGGCCCTAGCAGTCAGCGCGTAACTCCCCGGTGTGAGGCTCCCTGTCTCCCACGTGTACGTGTAGAAGGAGCCGTCGAAGTTACCAGTGATCTCGACCGGGGCGCCCGAGCCCACAGCGACCTCCACCTTGGCGACCCGAACGTCATCGGTCGCCCGGACCTTGACGATCACCCGACCAGAGACCCGGGCGCCCTCCGCTGGGTCCACCACGCTAATCGCTGGTGGAGCGTCGATCGCTGTAGCCAGGCCGCCCGAGATGTCGAGGGCGTAGGCGCCCGCTCCAGCGTAGGAACGGACCACCACCCGGTAGGTACCGGTCTGGGTGACCGTCCGGGCCAGAACCTCCTGCCGGTTCGAGCCAGAGGAGCGAGCCAACTCCGAGCCGTCCGGATTGTAGATCGTCATGTCAAAGTCCGGCGAGCCGGAGGCCCAGAGCGGTAGCAGGAGGGTCGTTACGAGCGGGAACGTCGTGTTCTGGACGGTGATGCGATGCTCCGCTGTCTGCCCAACCCCGGAGAGGGTGCCGTTGAAGGACTCATGGGTCGGGAGTGTCGGCGGTAGCCCACCCGAGAAGTTGCCTGCCCGCTTGACGGCGGCCCAGCCATCAAGCCGTCCCCAGCCGTAATCGACGTCCTGCCCAGGCGGTCCCCAGTCCTGGGCCGTCTGCTGGAGGATCTGCCGCACCCCAGAGACCGTCAGGTTCGGATTGGCATCGAGCATTAGTGCGATCGTCCCCGAGACGAACGGGGTCGCCATTGAGGTGCCCGAGTAGTTGACGTACCCGTTCGAAGAGCCCGCACGGGGAGCGCTGATCGTCACGCCCGGGGCGACGATCTCCGGCTTGATCCGGTTATCCTGGGTCGGTCCCCGGCTGGAGAAGCCGGCAAGCTGGTACCCCTGCTCGTTCGGGTCGGCCATCGCCCCAACGGTGATCGCACCGGCGGCGGCGCCCGGGGAGCCCACGGTGTAGCGGGTCGGACCACTGTTGCCAGCAGCGACCACCGGGATGATCCCGGCCTCTGCGGCCCGGTTGACCGCCTGCGAGACGATGTCAGTCCCATCGGATGAGCCCGAGGTGCCCAGGGACATGGAGATCACCCGGATGTGATACGTCTCCTTGTTGGCCACGGCCCAGTCGACCGCCGCGGTCACATTGGAGAGTGAGCCCGACCCACGGCTATCCAGGACCTTCAGTCCGACCAGGGAGGCCCCCGGCGCAACGCCCTTGTAGAGGGGATTCCCGGCGCCCTTGCCCGCGATGATCCCCGAGACGTGGGTGCCATGCCCGTGGTCATCATAGGGCGTCGAACGGTTAGCGACCCAGTCATGCCAGCCGACCACCTTCCCCGCGAGGTCGACATGGCTCGCATCGATGCCGGTATCGATCACGGCGACGACGATATCCCCCGTGGAGAATCCATTCGGGTTGCCGTCTCGATCGCCATCGACGCCGAAGTCCGCCCGTGCCTTGGCCGTACCGAAGCCGTTATTCGCCCCGTCCAGATTGATCCGGACCTCCGCGTCATGCTCGACGTGGCGGACCTCCGGCAGGGCGGCCATCTGCCTGATCTGCGCCGGCGTGGCCTGGGCGGCGACTGCAGGCAGGATTCGGTACTGTTGGGTCACAGTCACCCCTAAGCTGGCGAGGCGCTCAATCCCCGCCGGGCTGTTCAAAAGCACCATCACCGGTAGCGGGGCCGCGGCAACACTGCCCATCAACTGGTCGAGCGAGTCGAAGATCTTGTTCTGATTGGCGTCCATCGAGGTGGGGCGGGTGACCGGTCCGGGGACGTTAGGCTGATTGGCCGGTGAGCAGCCAGCGATCAGCACCAGGAGGCAGAAGCAAGCCAGCCAGCGGTGGCGAGTTCTCACGGTATCTCCCTCCTACAGGGGGCTGCCGGGTGGACGTTCGTAACAGAACTTTCCTCTCTGTTCTGGTTCACCCGGAACAGACCCTGTTCGCCACCCGCGAGAAAGAGGCGGGCGCCCCCCGGCGCCCGCCTCCCTGTCTATCTACTGCACGACGTGCACAGCCCCCAACGGCGTCCATTCGCTACCAAGCACCCAGCGGCTGCCCAGCTTCGGTTGGGTGAGCCCCGCTGTGCGGGTGACTACCAGGGTCGGTGGCCTCTTCAAGCCAGCCCCCTGCACGGAGAGGGCAGCCCCCTCCCGCACCGCCAGGGTCAGCGAGCCCTTGCCGAAGTCACCGACGACCTTCCCATCGATGAAAAGTTTTACCCCTGAGAGCTTGGCGCCCCCCTCCACCTGCAAGGTGATCGAGGGCTCCGCCCAGGGGGCGCCCGCCCCGCCGGAGACGGCTACCTCACCGCGCCGCTCGGCCTCTCCCAGCCAAGATGTGACTGCGGGAGCTGGCTCACCCTCCAGGAAGGCCGCCAGTGAGAGGAGCCGTTCCCCCCGTGGCACCACCAAGACGACCTGAACCGCCAAGAGGAGGAGCAAGGCCAGAATCGCGACCCGGATCAGCCCTCGCTCCATCCGCAGTGAGAATCGCCGGTAGGTCGTGCGGTAATCGCCCCACTGTTCGTCCTGCGCTCGCGCCAACGTGCTCCCCCCTCCCCGGTTTTCGGGTTAGGGTATGTCCTGCAAGGCAGAACTATGCAACAGAGCGGCAGAACGGCCCGCAACCCACCCGGTCGAGAAGGCGATGGTGATGTTGTAGCCACCGGTGTGGGCATGCACGTCGAGCACCTCACCAGCGAAGAAGAGCCCCTCGCAGAGCTTGGAGGCGAGCCGCTTCGGGTCGACCTCCTTAATCGAGACTCCACCACCGGTGACGAAGGCCTCGTGGAGCGACTTGGTCCCCAGGATCATCACCGGGAAGGCCTTGGCCGCCTCGGCGAGCCGGTTCAGCCCATCCTTGGGCAGATGGGCGAGGGTGAGGTCCTCAGCCAAATCGGCCTCCGCCAAGAGGAGCGGCACCATCCGCTCCGGGAAGAGGCCGCGCAGGACGTTCTTGAGCGCCTTCTTGGACTCGGCCCGCAGGGCAGCGGCAAGGCGCTCCACCAGAGCCCCCACCGACTCGTCCGGCACCAGGTCGACCGTCAGGCGGAGCGGGGCGGTCTCGCCCTTCAGACGGGACGTCGAGACCCAGTGGGCCGTCCGCAACGCTGCCGGACCCGAGAGCCCGAAGTGCGTGAAGAGCAGATCGCCCCGCTGCCGGGTGAGGCGCTTGCCCGCCGGGGACCACAGGCTGACCTCGATCGACCGGAGCGAGAGCCCCTGCAGGGTCCGCTCATGGATGAAGCGGTCGCCGGCCACCAGGGGGACCTCGGTCGGGTAGAGCGGGGTGATCGTGTGGCCCGCCGCCGCAGCCCAGGGGTAGCCATCGCCGGTGGAGCCGGTCTGGGGTACCGAGGTGCCGCCCACAGCGACAACAACCGCCTTCGCTGAGATTCGCTCGCCCGAGACGAGCCGGATGCCGCGGCAGCGGCGTAGAAGGGCGGATTCATCGCCCGCCGCATCAGCAGCCACGGCGTCCGCCACAGCCCCATCGTCGGTTCCATCCACCAAGAACAGTTCAGCCACCGGGGCGCCCAGGCGGATCTCCACCCCCGCCGATCGCACCGCGCCAACCAGGGCGGCGGCGACCGTCGTCGCCTTATCCGAGACCGGGAAGATCCGCCCGTTATCCTCCTCCTTCAGCTGCACCCCCAGCGACTCAAAGAGGTCGATGATCCCCTGGTTGCCAAACGCCTCGAGGGCGCTCCAGAGGAAGCGCCCATTACCCGGGATCTCTTTGATCAGCTCATCAACCGGCTTCCGGTTGGTCACATTGCAGCGCCCACCACCCGAGATGATCAGCTTCCGCCCGAGTTTATCACCCTTCTCGACGAGCAGGGTCCGGGCGCCCGCCCGCCCTGCGGCCAGCGCTGCCATCAGCCCGGCCGGTCCCCCGCCAATCACGATCACATCATAGATCCGGGCCAAATCGTTCGCTCCTTTAAGACCCTACCGGGACCGGTTCACCTGGGAGACGCCGTCCCGCAAGACGACGTTGTAGGCGGCCTGAGCGGTCTCCGCCAGGTAGGGATTATGCGTCACCATGATCACCTGGCGCCCGAAGAAGTCGGAGATCGCCTTGAGGAAGTTGGCCGCCGGGGCGACAAACTCTTCCGAGACGTGCTTCGCCGGCTCGTCCAGGATCAGCGGCCCATCGAGGGGCGGTTGGTACGTCTCCAGCATCGCCATGCGCAGGCCGAGGGCGACCACGTCGACCACGCCACCACCGCGCGACTCCTGCGGCCGAGACTCCAGCATCTGCCCGCCCTCGCCGGGAGAGATGACGTAGAACTCCGCCTCGGGGCGCCCGGCCTTCTCGACCAGGTCGATCTTGAAGGCGTACGGCGCGCCAAAGACGTGGCGCAGGGTGTTGGTCACGAGGACCTCGATCTGCTGTTTCGCCTGGGCCCGAGCATGTTGGGAGGTCAGGCCAAGCAGGACCGAGACCTTCTCCAGCAAGTCGGCCTCCGTAAGGGCCGCCTGGAGCTTGGCCTCCGCCTCCGCCTTCTCCTCCTCCAGCCGCCGCATCTCGCCCTTGCGCTGGTTCAGGCGCGCCTGAGCCGCACGCAGGCGTGGCTCAAGCGCCAACAGGGCTGCACGTTCGTCCATCTACGGCTACCGCGGGAGGAGATCGGACGGCATCAGGGCCTCGATCTTCTCCAGATTCTCCGTCAGCTGCTTCTCCAAGGACGCAATCTCAGCGTCGACCGTCTCGGGGTTGGCGCCCAGCGCCTTCATCTCCGCCAAGAGTTGCTGTTCGGTCCGGGCCAACTCCTCCAGGCGAGCCTGGAAGCGGTACTTCTTCTCCTTGCCAGCCTGAATCGCCTTGCCATACTCAGCGAGCCGCTTCTCTACATCCTGGTGCATATGAAGGCCTCCTTATTCCACAGCGATCTGCCGGATGATCTCGGGGATGCGCGCCGGGTCGACGTGCTGGCGACAGGTGGGGCAGGTCTCGTGCTTGCGCAGCACCTGCGCGTAACCCTTGATCTGCTCGCCCAACTCACCATCAACCTCCGCCACGAGGGCTCGTCCCTTGACGAGGCGATCCTGGACCTCCTGCCAGCGGTCTGACGCCCCGCGCAGCACCCGTAGGCGCTCGAGCTGGCTCTGGACCGCTTGAACGGCGTGTTCCGCCGACTCGACCTGCTCGAGCGCCTGGAGCTCCGCCGATAGACGGTTGCGCGTGGCTCCATGCTCCTTGTAGGTCGCAGCCAGCGTGCTCAGACGGCTCTGGCGCTCCGTTAGGCCTCGGGAGCGCTCGACGAGTAGTTCGGCCTCAGGCAGGCCCTGGAGGGCGCCAAGCGCCGCCGTCAACCGGTCGCCCTCCGTGCGGGCTACCTGGTACTGGGCGCCCACCCGCCCAAGCGCTTCGAGACGCCCCGCAGCGGCGTGCGCCTCACCTACCAGCGGCTCCAGTTGGTCGATCACGCCGAGGCGTTCCAGGAGAATCTGCCCCTGCGCCTGGCTCGACCGAACGCTCGACAGCCGCTCATGCAGACCCGCCAGACGGTTCCGCCGCTCGAAGACGCTCTGGGCCGTCACCAGCATCGCCGCCAGGATCTCGATCCGCTCGAGTCCATCCAGGTGCTCGCGGCATTGCCGGATCTCAGCCCGGGTGCGATTGCGCTCTGCCTGAAGCCCAGCCAGCGTGCGCCAGCGTTGCTGCTGGGCGAGCGCCTCCTGGTGGCGCTGCTCCGCCTCCTCGATCCCCTGTAGGCTCGCCAGCGCACCTTCCAGAGTTGCTCGTTCGGCCTGTAACCCCAGCCACCGCTCCCGGAGCGTTCGCAGCCGCTCCCGCCTATCGACGGTGTCGTGCGCCTCTGTCATCAGCCGTTCGACCTCGGCCAATCGCGCCTCCTCGGCCGGGAGGTCCGCGAAGGGCTGGAGCTTCTCCGTATAGACCTCGACCCGCTCCTGCAGCGTTTTCGCCTCACGCTTGCGCTCCTTCAGGTCACGCTGGGTGCCCCGGTCCGCGGCATCGACGACGTGAACACCCAGCAATCGCCCGACCGCCCGCGCTCGGAGCGAGCCCGTCTCCGCCAAGAGGAAGGGCGCTTCAAGCTGGCTACCCAGATTGAGCATCACCCGTTTGTCCTTGTCCAGGATGATCGGGGGCATGCCGTGCGCCTTGATGATCTCCAGCGGCACCTCGGTGCCAAAGCCCTCAAAGACCTGCTCCTCGGCGCCCGGGCGCCGCAGCAGATACCGGTTTCGCCCACCGGTCCCCGCCTTGTTCAAGAGGAGCTCCCGGACGATCTCGATCCCGTCGCTCATCGTGACAGTCACCCGGCACTCCCGGGCGCCAAAGCGGACGAACTCGGTCCCGCGCGGCTCCGAGTAGAGCGCCCAGCGGAGCGCGCGCAGGACGGCTGATTTGCCATTGTCCGATGGCCCGAGGATGGCGTTGAGCCCTGGTCCAAAGGTCAGGTCCGATTTGGCGTGGGATTGGAAGTTCTCGATCACGACTCGCTGGATCAAGCGCCGCTCTTGCCTCACGACTCCTCCACCTCCCCGCGCGCCAACTCCTCCTGGGCCTCGCCCAGACGGCGGAGAGCCTCCTTGCGGACCAGGTCAGGGACGCCTTGGGCATCGGCCACCTTCTCCATGATGGCCTGAACCTCCAGCACCTCAAACTGGCTCGTCTCGCCCACGCCCTGCAGGAAGTCGGCCAGGGCGCGCTCCCGCTCGAGCTGCTCGCCCTTCGCGCCGGCCTCCAGCACGGCCTCAGCCGTGGGCGCCGACTGCAGCGGGATCAACTGCCAACCGACCGGTTCTCCCTTGGTCAGGTCAAGCAGGACGACCTGGATCGGCCGCTCCCAGTCAGCCGACTGCGAGCCCAGCCGGACCAGGGCGCCCGGGTTAATAAAGAGCCGACCATCCCGGTCATAGACCTTGGACCAGCCCGGGTGATAGTGCCCGCCAAAGGTGACGTCGGCCACGGTCTGGCCCAAGACCTGATCGAGCAGGGTGTGGGTGACGCCCTCCATGAAGGGCCGTTCCAGCAGCATCCCATGCGTTAGGTGGATGGCAAAGTCCGCCTCGGGCGCCCGCTCGTGGAGCGAGCCGCCTGCTCCCTCCGGCACGACGCAGTAGTCCAGGATCGGATTACGCCGGTCGTACTCCGGGTGGAACTCCTGCCCCGTCAGCTGGACCTTTAGCCCGTCCTCCTCCAGCCAGATTCGCTCCCCAGGCCGGATCAGTCGGACTAGCTGAAAGCCGTCAAAGAGGCCGAGCATCGTCCGGGGGACCGTCTCCGGGTTGAAACCGAAGAGGTCATGGTTGCCCGCGATCCCCCAGATCGGGCAGGGCGCCTCCATCAGGACACGCAAGAACTGAAGCGCCACGGCGGGCGCCACATCGGGACGATCGAAGAGATCGCCGCCGTGGAGGATCGCCGTCACCTGATGCTCCTTGGCCAGGGCGACCACTTCAGTCAACTTCGCTACAAGCGTCGCCGCCAGATCATCAAGGCGGCCGCGCGGCGCTGTGCCCCGCAGGTGTGTGTCAGTCAAGTAGAGGAGCTTCATGCTTAATCCTCCTCAGGTGCATCCTGGCCCTTTGCCGCTCGTCCCCAGCCCTTGCGGGGGCGCGGGGCGGGCGGCGGAAACCCATCCAGGAGTTCGCGCAGGACCCCCCGCACCTCCTCCATGCCAAAGCCGCGCCGGAGCAAAAATCCGCCCAGGCGCCGCTCAGCGGCGACCCGGTCCAGGCCCGCTACCGAGGTCAGCTTCTTCAGGGCCAGGATTCGCACGGTCTCCGGGTCGCCCACGGCAGGGCGCCCCAGCGACTGTTCCTCCTGCGGGTTGAAAGCAGCCCGGCGCTCCGTGGCAACCGCGGTCAGCTCAGCGAGGACCCGCTCGGCGAGCTCCCGATCGACGCCCTTGCGCACCAGGTCGCCCAGGAGTCGACGCGGACCGTAGCCCGGGTGTGCCTCCATATAGACCCGCGCAAAGGCCCCATCATCGAGCCAACCGCCCCGCTCCAGCCGCGCAATCACCCGGGTGATCAGCTCCTCGGGCCAGCGCCGGGCGAGCTTTCGCTCCACCTCACGCCTAGCGTGGGGCGCCCGGGCCAGGAAGCGGAGCGCATCATCCCAGCAGCGCTTCTCCAGTTCACGCTGGAGCAGTTCAACTAGGCGCTGACCCTCGATCTGGTCCCCAACGCGCAAGGCCGCCATGTAGAGAATCTCCCCATGCAGGCCCAGAACAAACCGACCATCGACATAGAGCGAACGCCGGTCAGGATCCTTGGCTTGGGTCTCGATCGCCGTCACCTTGCCCTGGATCTGTCGGAGCTCCTCCCAATCCACTTCGACCGGTTCAGAGCGCCGGGTAGCAAAAGCGGGACCGCGTGAAGCGGTCCCCCTTGATTGATGCGTCGAGCCCCTCTTACCGGGCTGAAATGCCATGCGACTACTCCTCGTCGATCACGCCGTCGTCGTCCGCCGTCGGACGCGTGGCCGGCGCAGCGCCAGCCATCAGGCGCTCCTTGATCTTCTTCTCGATCTCGACTGCGGCCTCCGGATGCGCCTTCAGCCAGTCGCGGGCGTTCTCCTTGCCCTGGCCGATCCGCTGATCGCCGTAGGAGAACCAGGCGCCAGACTTCTGGATGATCGGCGGGTTCAGCTCCACGCCGATATCGAGCAGGCTGCCCTCCTTGGAGATGCCCTGGCCGTATAGAATGTCGAACTCGGCCTGCTTGAAGGGCGGGGCGACCTTGTTCTTGACCACCTTGACACGGGTCCGGGAGCCGACGACGTCCGTCCCCTGCTTCAGGGCCTCGGTCTTGCGGACCTCAAGGCGAACCGAGGAGTAGAACTTCAGCGCACGGCCGCCCGGGGTCGTCTCCGGGTTGCCGAACATGACGCCGACCTTCTCACGGATCTGGTTGATGAAGATGCAGACCGTCTTGGTCTTGTTGATGGCGCCGGTCAGCTTGCGCAGCGCCTGGGACATCAGGCGGGCCTGGAGGCCGACGAAGGCGTCACCCATCTCGCCCTCGATCTCAGCACGCGGGGTGAGCGCAGCGACAGAGTCGATGACGATCACGTCCACGGCGCCGGAGCGAACGAGGGTCTCAACGATCTCCAGCGCCTGCTCGCCGGTGTCCGGCTGCGAGACGAGGAGGTTGTCGATGTCGACACCCAGGGCCTTGGCGTAGACGGGGTCCAGGGCGTGCTCAGCGTCGACGAAGGCCGCGACGCCGCCGTTCTTCTGCGCCTCTGCGATCACGTGCAGGGCGACGGTCGTCTTACCGGAGGATTCCGGGCCGTAGACCTCAACCACGCGCCCCTTGGGGAGGCCGCCGATGCCGAGTGCGACGTCGAGGGCGACCGAACCGGTCGGGATGATCTCAACGTTGAGCCGGCCAGCCTGCTCGCCCAGCTTCATGATGGAGCCCTTACCAAACTGCTTCTCGATCTGGGCCATTGCCACGTCGATCGCCTTTTGCTTGCTCGCCTCGAGGGCCATGCTGACGGGTCCTCCTTTATCGATCCATAGAATTGTAGGCAGCGGAGCGCTGCGTGCTTCTGTATGCTAGGTCGTTGGACGGGGAGCGAACTCCTCACCTTCCCGTCCACTTTCTTGGACAGCATGGGTAATTCAACGACTCGGGAGTGATCTCCTGCCACAAAAACAGGGTTTCCCAAACAAATGTTCGTAACCGCGGCTCGGTGTCGGGGTAACCAGGGCCGCAGCCTCAACAAGGTGGCTCGTCGCTTCCACTCGCGCATCGACATTATATAAATTTTCTGTAACGATCGACCGCGAGCAACTCTTTCTTTGTATCATGGAATCAAATCTGATACAAGGAAGGGAGCGATCACAAATGGACCGCAGAAGTTGGTTCGGCTACCAGCCAGCAGCGGTTAGAGAGGCGCGACAGGCCGCCAACGCTACCTTTGAGGACGAGTTGGCCCATCTGCACGCGGAGGAGGTCTCGCTGCGCGAGCGCCTGCTTCAGTTGCGTGCCGAGGAGGAGCGCCTGACTGTAGCCCTCAGCCAGGTGGAGCAAACCGAGGAGGCACTGCGGAGCTCCTTGACCGGATCGATCGACCGCGAGAGTGCTCAGCTCCAGGCGGTAAGTGAGACCTACAGCCAAGAGGTGCTGGAGCAGCGTCTCCGGATCGCTGACCTCCAGCGGGAGCGGGAGCGGATCGCCCGGGTGGAGTCGTCGTTGATCGCGACGATCAGGGGCGCCCTGGCCAGCCACAGCCTACAGGAGGGCGAACGGTCATGACCAAACGATTCCCCTACAGTCTTTTCGGACTAGACCCCAGGACAGTCGAAGCGGAACTGGCAGCCGAGCGGACCGCCCAGCGCTCCATGCTGGAGAACGCCCACCGCGGCATCGCGGCACTGATGGCAGAGGAGCGGAGCCTGACGGAGCGGACCACCCGCCTGCGGGCCCGCAAGGCCCACCTGGACGAGGCTGTCGCCTCCATGGCCCTGACGGCGGAGCGTGAGGAGCGCATCGCTGCCCACGCCGAGGAGCGCCTTCAGCACGAACTTGTAGCGCTGGAGGGCGCCCACCGCCGCCAACTAAGTGATCTGCGGCGGGAGGAGGCGAGCCTGCGCGCCCTCCTCCACCGGGACGAGGAGCGGTTCCGGGCCCTGGTCACCCGCCTGCGCGCCGCCCTGGCTGTCGATGGGCCGGCCGAGGAGCCAGCCCTCCTCCCCCTCGCCCAGGCCGCCATCGCTCTCGATCCGCCCGCCGAAGGTTAGACGTACACGCCAAGCAAAATCCCCGGGGCCACCGCTCCGGGGATCGCTCGTTTACGAGGGGTTCCGGCGGGTCAGGCGGGCGTCCTCCGCCGGCGCCAGCTCCTGGCGGAAGAAGAAGTAGGCCTCCGTCAGGCCAACAACGGCCGAGACATTAGCCAGGACCAACACCCAGCGAACCCACCCAAAGCCGAGCCGCCAGTAGATCGCGTGGGCCAGCAGGAGCTGCCCGACCAGGGTCGGTACCCAGAGCCAGACCGGCAGGTGCCCGCCCATCAGGCTGATCACCAGCCAGAGTACCTGCGCCCAGACCAGCCACGTGTAGAGTCGATAGGCGCCCAGGGTGATCACCCCGGCCTCCTTCGCCTCCTCATTCGGCTTTAGGCGCAGCGTCGGCACCTGGCGAACCCGCATCCGGATCAGCATCAGAAGCAACATTGGTACAAAGGCGATAACCAGTAGGTTCCAACCGAGCACGGACCGCACCGTCCTTACACAGAACTCGTACAGGAAAAGTTCGCCGCGGCCCTAAGACCCTCCTGCAGACGAAGAAGCCCGGGGCCAAAACCCCGGGCTCACAATGTTTGGTTCTGCTCGAACTAGCGGCGCTTGGCCGGCTCGATCGAGACGGTACGGCCCTTGATCGTCGAATCCTGCATCGCCGCGACAACCTGGCTGGCCACGTCCTTCGGGACCTCCACGAAGGTGAAGCGGTCATAGATGTTGATCAGGCCGATCACAGAGCCCGAGATCCCGGTCTGCTGGGCGATCGAGCGCACGACGTCCGCCGGCTGAATCCCCTGCATCCGGCCCAGGTTCAGGAAGAGGCGGACCATGCCGGGCTCGGCGCCCGTGTCGCCGAAATCGGCATCCGAGAAGGAGGCGCCAGAGGAGGAGCCGCCCGAGGAGTTCGAGGAGCCCAGCATCGGGAGGTTGGGCATGCCGCCCGACAGGGTCGGCAGTCCGAGACCGCCGCCACCGCCGCCACCACCGACCGGAGCAGCGGGCGTCTTATCCTCGCCAATGATCATCTTAAGCGCCGCGGCAAGCAGATCGCCCGGATCGAACTCGTTGAGGAGCTCGTCGGCCAGCGGCTTGTACGGCCCGAAGTTCGCCTCTTCGACGACCTTGATCAGACGCTCCTTCAGCAGCTCACGCTGCTTCTCAGCCACGTCGGTGACCGACGGGACCGGGCGCCGGGTGACGCGCGTCTTGGTGATGCGCTCGATCAGGCGGAGCTGCGGGTACTCCCGAGCGGTGACGAAGGTCATCGCCGTGCCCGTCCGACCCGCACGGCCGGTACGGCCGATCCGGTGGACGTAGGACTCGGGGTCCTGCGGGATGTCGAAGTTGAAGACGTGCGTCACGTCCGAGATGTCCAGACCACGGGCCGCCACGTCGGTCGCGACGAGCAGCTCAACGCCGCCCTCCTTGAAGCGCGCCATGACGCGGTTCCGCTGGGCCTGGTTCATGTCGCCGTGGATACCCTCGGCCAGGAAGCCGCGGGCCTGCAGGGTCTCGACGAGCTCGTCGACGCCCTTCTTCGTCCGGCAGAAGCAGATACCGCGCTCAACGTCCTCCATGTCCAGGACACGGCAGAGGGCATCGGTCTTAAACGAGGGGCGAACCTCATAGAAGACCTGCTCGATCTGCGGAACGGTCAGCTGGGAGGCCATGACGGTGACATGCTCCGGCTCGTTCATGTAACGAAGGGCGAGGCGCTTGATCTCGGGCGGCATCGTCGCCGAGAAGAGGAGCGACTGGCGCTCGGACGGGACCGTCTTGAGGATCGTCTCGATGTCATCGACGAAGCCCATATCGAGCATCTCGTCGGCCTCATCCAGGATGAGCATCTTGACGCTCGTCAGGTCGATGGTGCCGCGGTTCAGATGGTCGATCATGCGGCCCGGGGTGCCGATGACGACATCGACGCCGATGCGCAGCGAGCGGATCTGCCGCTCGATCGACTGGCCGCCATAGATGGCGATCGTCTTGATTCGGGCATACTTGCCGATCTTGGTGATCTCCTCCGCCACCTGGACGGCGAGCTCACGGGTCGGGCAGAGGACCAGAGCCTGCACCTTGCGCAGCTTGGTGTCAACCCGGTCAACGATCGGCACGCCGAAGGCAGCCGTCTTACCGGTGCCCGTCTGGGCCTGACCGATTACGTCCTTCCCCTGAAGGAGCAACGGGATCGCCCGCTCCTGAATCGGCGAGGGCTCTTCGAAACCCATGTCATCTAGGGCCTTCAGTACATTCTCTGACAGGCCCAGGTCACGAAACGTCAGCTTGGTCTCAGACATTCAATCTCTCCTTGAGGCGTCTAACGGACTTATGATTCCACAATTCTACCACAGAAA
>DATGYC010000207.1:0-3288 GCA_035298385.1 Symbiobacteriaceae bacterium
CAGGTTGGCCAAGACAGCGTTCGGCCCGCCAACCTTGACCCACATGAATCCCGGCACCGGATAGAGGGTTATGTGCACCTTGAACAGGTCAGGCAGGACCGTGGCCATCGCCACCGCAAACGGCACAAGCCCGAAGAGCAACCCACCAATCGCGCCGTGGATCGGCCAGAACCGGGCGAAGAGGTAGGCCCAGACCACGCCGCCTACTACAAAGACGGCGATGCCAAACAGCCGGGCGTTCCGCCCCGTCGCCCCGACCCAGCCAGACGTCACCGAGGTGAAGTCCAGCTTCGGGAGGCCGAGGGCCGGTAGCAAGAAGTACATGACGAGCAGGATGACGCCGGAGCCCATCAATGCGGACCGGATGACAGCAGACCAGGAGACCATCATGTGACCCACTCCTTTCGAGTGACTCAAGTTGTAGTACTCGTTCGGCAGCCACGGTGCCACCTCCCCTGCTTCGGCCTTGTTCTCGCTCCCAGACAAGGTGCCGGACAAAAAGAGAGAGGCAGCCCTGCGCGGGCTGCCTCGTTTGACTCGATATCGTTAGTCAGCGGCGGAGTCAGAGAGCTCCGCATCCGCCTTGACCGGCTTCTTCTTGAAGATCAGGAAGACCAGGTTGAGCAGGATGCCGAAGATGGCTGCAGTCGCAATCGCCGGGAGCTTCGTGCCGAAGACCGGCAGGGCGCCATCCGCAAACTGGTTGCCGCCAATACCGATCACCAGGATCGTCGCCGCGACCGCCAACTCAGCCGGATCGAAGAGGTTGACCTTCTCCTCCATCATCAGGGCGACGCCCTGGACGCCGATGACGCCGAAGAGGTAGATGGCCAGACCGCCGGTTACGAAGCCAGGCATGGTGTGGACCAACTCGGAGAGCTTGCCAACGAACGCGAGGGCCATGGCGATCGCACCGGCGCACATCAGGACCGGGGTGGAGTAGTTCTTCGTGATCGCCATCAGCGAGTTGTTCTCGCCGTAGTTGGTACCCGCCGAGGAGCCCAAGAGGCCGAAGGTCAGGTCAGAGAGGCCGTCAGCGATCAGGTTGATGCCGATCAGGTTCTTGATCTTGACCGGGGCGCGACCCTGCTCCTCCGCCAGCTTGTCAACGTAGAGGCTGACCTGGTAGAGGTGGGCGGTCGACTCGGGCAGCGTAGCGATAGCGATCGGGGCGATAGCCAGGATCGCCTGCCAGGCGTTCGGGTTGGCGAAGTCAGGGAACTGGAAGTTCGGCACCGACAACCAGGCCGCTTGAGCTACCGGGGCGAAATCGACCAGGCCCATGGAGAGCGCAGTGAGGTAGCCCACGATGGCCCCGAGCAGGATTGGGAGCATGCCGAGCAGTCCCTTGCCCTGCAAGAAGACCGAGCAGAGGATGGTGGCCAGGAGGGTAACGAGCGCTACCGTCCAGTTGCCACTCGCGCCGTCTAGAGCGGTCTTGGCCAGCGTTACGCCGATCACGATGGCGATCGGGCCGGTGATGGCGGGCGGCAGGACCTTATCCAGCGCCTGCTTGCCGACCTTCTGGATCACGAAGCCAGCGATGATGTTTACAAGTGCGGTAGCGACGATGCCGACCTGGGCGACCCGCGGCCCGCCCCAAGAGGCAGAGGCGACGGCGACGACCGGAGCGATGTAGGCGAAGGAGCCACCATAGTACAGAGGAATCCGACCGCCGGAGACCAGAATGGCCAGGATGGTGCCCAGACCCGAGGCAAAGAGCGTGACACCGACATCAAACTTGGTCAGAATAGCGACCAGGACCGTTGCCGGGAACATGGTCAGCACATGCTGGAAACCGAGCGAGATGAGGGCGTGAACGGGCGGACGATCCTGCGGCAGATAGCCATGAACCTTAGCCATGGATGATTCCTCCTCGGGTGACCGGTCACAGCCGGTTGTTAACCCAAACAGGAGATTTCTATGTCCGAAATATATTTCCCTGCTTTAATCAATGAAATGGGTATGCTAAAAACGGGCACGCAACCACCGAAGGTCGCATGCCCGTCTCTTTGTTAGTCAACCAGTTCGATCTCGATCGAGCCGATGCCACCGTTGATCGACAGATCGGCCTGGTTAGCGCTCTGGGCGTAGCCCGGCGTAAGGTAGGTGCGGCCGTTCTGCTCGAAGGTGCCCTGGACGCGCACCCCGCCAATCCCGGTGCTGGTGCGGATCTGGGCGCCCATCGAGCGCGGAATGCGGACGACGATCCGGCCGACGCCGGCGTCAATGGTGCCAACCAGCTTGCCAGCGGCGGGCAGCGTGATCTCGGTCTCGCCGACACCGCTCTTCACCGACAGGTTCGTCACCTGCAGGTCCCGCAGGTCCAGATTGCTACGGCCGACGCCACCGTCAACGGTCAGCCGGAGAGGGAGCTTGGGGCTTAGGTGAAGGTCCCAGGGCTGGGCCTCAAAGGTGCCGAGGTTAATGCCTCCCGCGTCCCGCTGGCTGACGGAGAGGATCGCCCGGGCGCCCAGACGCTCCAGGTTCGTACGGACTTGAAGGCCGGGCGGGCTGTAGACCGTGCCATCGGCCAGCGACTCATCGGACGACGTGGCATCTACCACGAGCTGTGCGATGCCGGGGCTCAGGCGAATCTCCGCCTCCTTGGCGTCTTCCCGCATGTAGGTCACAGGAGTCGACTGGCCGGAGCCCACGTGGATGCCAGGCGCGTTGACGCTGTTCCAGAGGGTTTGGCCACCCCAGATCGCGCCGGAGACGATGGTGACGACTAGGCCGAGGAGGACCCAGCCAAACCAGCGCTTCCGCCGGCTGAGTACGATGTCCAGGCCGGCGACGATCAGCCAGACCGGCCAGAGGCGCGAGAGCCAGTACCAGAAGGTGGGCTGGACCAGGCCGAAGTTGTAGGCAAGGGCCAGACCACCCAGCATGATCAGGGCGGCGGGGAAGAGGATGGAGCGACGCTCCTTGGGCGGCTCGGCTGCGGGCTTGGCGTTGGCGTCCCAGGTGGACTTCTTCTCCCAGGGAGCGCTGGGCTCGGGCTTATCGCTCGGCTCAGGCGCGAAGGTCGGCTCGGGCTTATCGCTCAGAAAGGCGGAAGCCTCCCGCCGGAACTCTTCGTTGCTGGTCGGGGTCGGCTCGCCCGTGGTGGGCGCCTTGTCAGGTTCATGCGTCATGGTGGGTTACCCCTTTCGATCGCGTCTCATTTGTCTTACGATACTGCTAGACGTATACCTTAGGCGATACCCTTCAAAGTAGGTGAAGTTTTTTGCGGAAGTGGGTTGTACGGGCCTTTTTGTTAGGCGTGGCCCTGCTTCTGGGCGCCGC
>DATGYC010000208.1:0-4370 GCA_035298385.1 Symbiobacteriaceae bacterium
CGCTCCAGCACTTTGGCTAGGTCGGCATCGATCTCCTTGTCCTTGCGGGCGAAGGCGCCCATCAGGAGGTTCTCCATCACCGTCATCCGGCCCAGGACCGCCCGGCCCTCCGGCACTTGAGCGACCCCCAAGGTCAGGATCTGATCAGGCCGGAGCCCGGTCAGCGGCTTGCCGCCAAAGAGGATCTCGCCCGCCTTCGGCTTGAGCAACCCGGAGATCGCCCGCAGGGTCGAGGACTTACCCGCGCCGTTGGCGCCGATCAGGGTGACGATCTCGCCCTGCTCGACATGCAGGTCGATCCCGTGGACGGCTCCCACCGCCCCGTATTGGACTTGGAGTCCCTTAACTTGCAGCATCCTCGTCCCTCCCCAGGTAGGCCTCGATCACATCCGAGTTCTGCTGGATCTCCGCCGGGGTGCCATCGGCGATCTTCTTGCCGAAGTTGAGCACGGCGATTCGATCGCAGAGGTTCATGACCACGTGCATGTCATGCTCAATCAGCAGGACGGTGATTCCCTTCGCCTGGATCCGGCGGATCAGGTCGACCAGCGCCCGCGACTCCTGCTCGTTCATGCCAGCGGCGGGCTCGTCCAGGCAGAGCATCTGCGGCTCCGTGGCGAGGGCACGGGCGATCTCCAACCGGCGCTGCTGGCCGTAGGAGAGGCCGGTCGAGGGGCGCCCTGCCACCTCGCTCAGCCCTACAAAATCCAGCAACTCTACCGCGGCCGCCCGGTTGGCTGCTTCCTCCCGCCGCTGGGAAGGCGTGCGCAGGAAGGCGGACCAGACCCCGGCTGTGGTACGGCAGTGGCGCCCGACGATCACGGTCTCGAGGGCGGTCATCTCTGCGAAGAGGCGGATGTTCTGAAAGGTGCGGGCGAGGCCTCGGCTCGTCACCTGGTGCGGCTTCAGCCCGGTAAGTGGCTGGCCCTGAAAGCGGACCTCACCGCTGCTCGGGGGGAGGAGGTTGGTGATCAGGTTGAAGCAGGTGGTCTTGCCAGCGCCATTGGGACCGATGAGGCCATAGATCATCCCTGGTTCGACGGCGAAGGAGACGTCTGAGACGGCGGTCAGACCACCGAACTGCTTGGTGAGGCCCTTTACTTCGAGGATCATGCGCCAACCCTCCGCTTCAAGAGGCCCTGCGGCCGGATCGCCATCATCGCCATCATTAGGAGGCCGAGTAGGATGAAGCGCAGGCTGGTCGCCTCGCGCAGCGCCTCGGAGAGGAAGGCCATGACACCGGAACCCAGGATGGGGCCAAGCGGGAGGCCCGTGCCGCCGATGACGACGAAGGAGAGCATCTCGATCGCCCGGGCGAAGCCGAACTCAGCCGGGGCGATGGCGAAGTTTAGGTGGGCGGAGAGTGCACCAGCCAAGCCGGCGATCAGGGCGCCCTGCACAAAGGCCAGGACCTTGTAGTAGGTCGGGTCGATCCCCATCGCCCCGGCGGCGATCTCGTTGGCCCGGATGGCGGCGAACGCTCGCCCGACCCGGCCCTTCTCTTGCCGCTTTAAGAAGAAGAGGATCAGGCCGAGGAAGGCCAGGAAGAGCAGGAGCATCGCCACGTCGGAGGTCGTCTTCGGGTTCAGCCACTCGGGCCGATTCTCGATCGAGCGAATCGCTTTGGCGATGGCGCCCGGGATCGAGGGGATGCCGCTGATGCCCATCGGGCCGCCGATCGACTGCATCCCGTTCCAGAGCACCCGGATCGACTCGGAGAAACCAAGCGTCGCCACTGCCAAGTAGACGCCCGACAGCCGGAGGCAGGCAGCCCCGAGTGGAATGGCGACCACAGCGGCAGCGAGGGCGCCCGCCGGCACCGTCACCCAGAAGGGCATCGCCAGTTTCGTAGAGAGGAGGGCCGCCGTATAGGCGCCGATCGACATGAAGCCGGCGTTGCCCAGGGTGAGCTGTCCGGTCGAGAGGACGAGATAGACCGAGAGGCCCAAGAGGCTGTTCAGGACAAAGAACTGCAGGACACTGATGTAGTACGACATGCTACGACCTCTTCCCGGCAGCGTACGGCTGGCCAAAGAGCCCCTGCGGGCGGACCACCAAGATCACAAAGAGGAAGGCGAAGGCGATCGCTTCGCGATAGATCGAGCCGAAGGTACCGCCGAAGTAGACCGTCAGCGCCTCCACGATGCCGATCAGGAGTCCACCGCCAACGGCGCCGGTCACGTTGCCCAGGCCGCCCAAGATGATGACGGAGAGGCCCTTCAGGCCGTAGGCGGCGCCCATGATGGGCGAGACCGAGACGAAGGAGAGTCCAACCAATACACCGGCAGCGCCGCCGAGGGCGCCCGCCAGCATCACCGTGGCCATGATGACAGCGTTGACGTTCACGCCCAGCAAGGCCGCGGTCTCGGGATTCTCGGAGACCGCCCGGACGGCCCGCCCGAGGCGGGTCTTGGTCAGGGTGAACTGTAGGATGGCCATCAAGAGGAGCGAGACGCCGAGCACGATGATCTGTACGGTCGTCACCCGGATCGGGCCGAGTTGCAGAACGGAGTCGCCAATCCCGGCCCGGAAGGAGCGGGGGTCTGCACCTGCCACTAAGATGTAGAGATTCTGCAGCACCAGCCCAAGCCCGATGGTAGAGATCAGCGGCGCCAGGTTGCCAGCCCCCTTGCGGCGGACGAGGCGCAGAGCGGTCAGTTCAAGCACGGCACCAAGCAGGGCGGCACCCATCATCGCCCCGAGGATGGCCAAGGGGAGGGGAAGGCCGAGCCCGACCAGGAAGAAGCCGATCAGGGCGCCCGCCGTGAAGAGCTCGCCGTGGGCCAAGTTGATGATCTCTAGGACGCCGAAGACCAGGGTGTAGCCAAGGGCGACCAGGGCGTACGTACCACCCTGGACGATGCCGTTCAAAAGCTGTTGGAGTAGCACCGGGTCACGACCTCCTTCGGCATGATACACGACTGCCCCGGGGCAGGGCGCCCGGGGCAGTCGTAGTTGGGCGGGTCTAGGTTGCTTACTTGAGTTCGGTCATCTTGCCGTTCTGGACGGTCAGGATGTACGGGGACATGGAGGGATTGCGCTTCTCATCAAAGGAGAACTTGCCGGTGACGCCTTCAAAGTTCTTGATGGCGGCGAGGGCGTCGCGTACCTTGTCATGATCGGTCGACTTGGCGGCCTTCAGCGCCTCAATGACCAGGGACATGCCGTCATAGGCCTGGGCGGAGAACTGATCGGGCGCCTTGCCGACCTTGGCGGTGTAGGCGGCGATGAACTCCTTGACGACCTTGCTGTCGGCGCCCGGGTACCACGGCGAGCCGACGATGGCGCCCTCCGCATCCTGCTTGGCGACATCGATCAGGGCCGGGGAGTTGAAGCCGTTACCACCGATGAAGGGGCCCGTGAAGCCGGCCTTGCGGGCCTGGACCATTAGAAGGGCCGCCTCTTGGTAGAGGGAGGAGACGAAGATTGCTTCCGGCTTCTTGGCCAGGACCTGGGTCAGCTGCGCCGAGAAGTCGGTGTCCTTGACCTGGAAGGAGGCCTCCGCCACGAGGCTCATGCCAGCCGCCGGAATCTCCGTCTTAAAGATGTTGTAGCCGCCGACCGAGACCGCGTCGTTGGCCGCCCACATCAGGGCCACGTTCTTCAGATTGTGCTTGGCCATCGCCTTGCGGGTAGTCAGGGGGAGCACGTTCGCTTCAGGGAGGGAGTTACGGAAGACGTACTTGCCGATATCGGTGATGCCGTTAGCCGTGGTTGAGACGCCCAGGATGGGGACGCCCGCCTCGTTGGCGATCGGGCCGGCCTTCTGCATCTCGGTCGAGAGCGTCGGACCAATGATAGCGGTGACCTCGTCCTTGTCGATCAGCTTGCGGACAGCCTTGACGGCTTCGTCTGGGTTGCCCTGGCTGTCTTCAAAGATGACCTGGATCTGCTGTCCGTCGATTCCGCCTGCCTTGTTGATCGCCTCGGCAGCGAGTTCAACACCTGGCTTCTGGGCCTGACCATACCCAGCGTTGTTGCCCGAGAGGATGAAGACAGCGCCGATCTTGATCGGCTTCTTGCTGGTCCCACCGGCTGGCTGCTGTTCCGGGGACTTGGCGCTACTGCAGCCTGCCAGGGCGCCCATCAGCAGGGCGATGCTCAGACCTGCCACAGCAACACGGGACTTGCCACGATGAATACGCAAACGGAATCCCTCCCACAAAAGAATTACAAGATAGTTACTGCACACCTCGTCAGAATCCTCTAGGGCGCGGGATATTTATGTGAGATATACTTCCACAAAGCGGAAGGTGCTAGAAGGTTGACGGATCGCCTCGTCGCTTGGTATCATAACCTTCCTGTCAGCGACACCGTCGGGCCTAGCGCCTCGGTCGGACACCGGAGAATGAGGGTTGACACCTCAGGCG
>DATGYC010000209.1:0-9440 GCA_035298385.1 Symbiobacteriaceae bacterium
CTCTTACTAGTCGTCCAGTCGCCCGGTCGGAATCTCCACCCCGTACTCCGCAGCAAGGGTCTCCAGGAAGGCGTTGGCAATCCCGCTCCAGACCTTCCCCTTGCGATGGATCAGGAGCGTCTCTCGGACCAGGTACTCCGCCCCCTCGACCGGCACAGAGACCAGTTCCTTCTTCGCTAATTCGAGTTCCACGGTGCTCGCCGGGAGCATCCCGATCCCTAACCGAGCCACTACCATCCGCTTAGCCGCCTCGATCGAGTCCAACTCCATCGTGACCCGAGGCGAGAGACCCGAGGCCGCCCAGAATTGCTCCACCAGCGACCAGTAACCCGAGTGCCGATCTGCCGTGATGAACGGCTCTGGCGCGAGGTCTTCCGCCGTTACGATCGAACGCCCCGCGAGCGGGTGCCCCGGCGGCACACAGAGTACGATCGACTCATTGTAGAGCGGTACCGCCAGGATCTCCGGGTTGGAGAGCGGCCCATGCGTCAGGCCCAGTTGGACCGTATCATCCAGAACGAGTTGCTGCACCTGCTGCGAGCGCCCCGTCCGGACCGAGACATCGACCGATGGATACTGCCCCTTAAATCGGCTGAGGATGCGCGGCAGGGTGTAGGTGGAGGTGGTCAGCGCTGACCCCACGGAGAGCGTCCCGCCGGAGGCCATCTCCAGTTCCCGCAGTGCCTGGCGGGCCTTGCGTATGTCTTGAAGGACGCGCTCCGCATGGGGCAGTAACGCCCGACCAGCATCAGTCAGGCGGACCCCACGCGGCTTTCGTTCAAACAGGGTCTGCCCTAGGTCCTTCTCCAGCGCCTGAATGCGCGCCGTGACCGACGGCTGGGTCAGGAAGAGTCGCTCCGCAGCACGGTTGAATGAGCCCGTCTGGGCGATCCACCAGAACGCTTCCAACTCCTGAATATCCATGCGGTTCCCTCCCGCAATTCCCGATCAACATAAAGAATCAATCGAGCAAGTTCATAGAAATAGGTGTCTCGATAGATAAATTCGATAGGTAGGGGCCCGACTCCTCTGCCTTTTCCGAGCAGCCTTGCTCCCTTTTTCTGCACATGCGGGGATTCTAATGGAAAGATACTACCTTGGTAGCAGGGATTTTCATCCCGCTTGTGGTAACCTCTTTTGTAGAGGTTCTTTACAAAGTGTCAGCTCCAGCTTGTAGATTGGTTTCGGACTGAGTGAAAGGTGGAATCAGCATGGCTCTGATGACCGTGCGGGATATCGACGTCAAGGGCAAGAAGGTCTTTGTCCGCGTCGACTTCAACGTCCCCCTGGAGGGCGGCACGATTACGGATGACACCCGCATCCGTGCAGCCCTACCGACAATCCAGCACGTGGCTGAGAACGGAGCGGTGGCGATCCTCGCCTCGCACCTTGGGCGCCCCAAGGGAGAGAAGAACCCCAAGTATTCGCTCGCCCCAGTCGCCGGTCGCCTGGAGCAGCTCTTGGGCAAGAAGGTCACCTTCGCGCCGGACTGCATCGGGCCGGAGGTTGAGCAACTCGTGGCGAACGCCCAGGCCGGTGACGTGATCCTCCTCGAGAACCTCCGCTTCTACAATGAGGAGGAGAAGAACGACCCCGGCTTCGCCCAGAAGCTGGCCAAGCTCGGCGACGTCTACGTCAACGACGCCTTCGGTACCGCTCACCGGGCCCACGCCTCCACCCGCGGGGCGGCGGACTACATGCAGGCCAAGGTGGCCGGCTTCCTGATGCAGAAGGAGGTCGACATCATGGGGGGCGCCCTGGCCAACCCCGACCGCCCGTTCGTGGCGATCATCGGCGGCGCCAAGGTCTCGGACAAGATCATGGTGATCGAGAACCTGCTCGGCAAGGTTGACCACCTGATCATCGGCGGCGGTATGGCTAACACCTTCCTGGCCGCCCAGGGCCATGCCACCGGCAAGTCGCTCGTCGAGGCGGAGAAGATCGAGACCGCCAAGGAGCTCCTCGCTAAGTCCGGCGGAAAGATCCTCCTGCCGACCGACGTCATCGTCGCCACCGAGTTCAAGAATGAGGCGGAGCACAAGGCCGTCCCGGCCGATCAGATCCCGGGCGAGATGATGGCCCTGGATATCGGTCCGGAGTCCGCTCGCCAGTTTGCTGACGTGATCAAGAATGCCAAGACCGTGATCTGGAACGGGCCCATGGGTGTCTTTGAGATGTCCAACTATGCTCGGGGCACGATGGCGGTCGCCCAGGCAATGGCGGACAGTGAAGGCGTGACGATCGTGGGCGGCGGTGACTCCGTCGCAGCGATCGAGCAGGCCGGCCTAGCCGACAAGATGACCCACGTGAGCACTGGCGGCGGAGCGTCGCTGGAGTTCCTCGAGGGTCGTGAGCTACCAGGTGTCTCGTGCCTGGCAACCAAGGCTTAACAGGAATCTTTCAGAGACTGCTTCGCGGGCGGGCGCCATCCCCGGCCGAGGAGTGGCGCAAGCGGTGGCGAAAAGCCCCGCCCGAGGAAGTGATCCGGACCCACTTCGCAAGCCTGGTCGCCCATGATCTGGAATGGATCCTGGCGACCCTGGCGCCCGAGCGGGCCCGGCTCTGGAATGACCCCCGGACCATGGACAAGCGGCGGCAGACGGTGGAGCAGGCTGAGCTAACCCGGTTAGAGCCGGCCTCGGTCAAGATTCCTCTGCCGCCCTTCGCCCACCGCTATGCGGAAGTAGCGGTCTGGCGGGTCGAGTTTACGTTGACCCTAGTACCGGCCGAGCAGCGGCGAGACCCGACGCTTAAGGAAGGCTCCCAGTGGGCCTACTACGTACTGGTTCGCCCCCATCCCAACCAGGGTTGGCTCGTTGCCGACTGGGGCCGATAGCGCCGCAGGGCGCTGTTCAATAAGGAGGACCTACGATGCGTACGCCGATCATCGCAGCAAACTGGAAGATGAACAAGACGATCGCCGAGGCGATCGCCTTCATGGAGGCGTTTACGCCTGCCGTCGCAGACCTGACCGGCGTGGAGGCCGTCATCTGCCCGCCCTTCACCGCCCTGGCCGCCGTTGGCGCCAAGCTAGGCGGCATCCGGCCGGCATTCCCCTCCGGGGCTAAACTCGCTATGTCCTCGGAGAATGCCGCCCGGGTCGCCCTGGGCGCCCAGAACATGGCCAAGGAGGCGCAGGGCGCCTTCACCGGCGAGATCTCCGCCACCATGCTGAAGGAGGTCGGCGTTACCTACGTCGTCCTGGGCCACTCCGAGCGCCGGACGCTCTACGCTGAGACTGATGAACTGGTCGGCGCCAAGGTGAAGGCCGCCTTCGATGCCGGCCTCACCCCGATCCTCTGCGTCGGTGAGACCCTGGAGGAGCGGGAGGACGGCCTGACCGATTCGGTCAACAAGCGCCAGACCCTGGCTGGCCTCGCCGGTCTGACCGCCGACCAGGTCGCCAAGACCGTGATCGCCTACGAGCCCGTCTGGGCGATCGGCACCGGCAAGAACTGCGGCTCGGGCGACGCCAACACGACGATCGGCGCCATTCGGGCGGTCGTGGCCGAGGCCTATGGCCAGTCCATCGCCGATCAGGTCCGCATCCAGTACGGCGGCTCGGTCAAGCCGAATAACATTGCCGAGTACATGGGACAGGAGCATATCGATGGCGCCCTCGTTGGTGGTGCAGCGCTGGAGGCGGCCTCCTTCGCTCAGATCTGTCAGGGCGCCAAGGCGTAAGAAGTAGATCGCCCCGATCGGCAGTGAGGCCGTTCGGGGCTGGTGGTGGGCGCCCCCAGAAGGAGGAGCGGCGATGCGGTACGCCGAGATCGATACCCCGGCCCTTGTTGTCGATCTGGACCAGGTAGACCGGAACCTCCGGCGGATCCAGGCGGCAGCCGACCAGGCCGGCGTCAAACTCCGCCCGCATACCAAGACCCACAAGTCTATCTACTTCGCCCAGCGCCAGCTCGACCTGGGCGCCCAGGGACTCACCTGCGCCAAGCTAGGCGAGGCGGAGGTCCTGGCCGAAGCCGGTTGCGACGATCTCCTGATCGCCTACCCGATCATCGGCCCGCTCAAGCTGGAGCGCCTCGGGCGCCTAGCCCAGCGGCTCCGCCGGCTGATCGTCTCCCTCGACTCGATCGAGGTAGCGGAAGGTCTCTCAGCCCTGGGCGAGCAGCTAGGCAGGCCGATCGAAGTCTACGCGGAGGTCGACACCGGCCTAGCCCGAGTCGGCCGGACCCCCGGCGAGGACGCCCTCGCCTTCTGCCGGAGCCTCGATCAGTTCCCCGGTATCCGTCTGACCGGCCTGATGGCCCACGCCGGCCCCACCTGGAAGGCCGGGTCAGAGGCTGAGATTCTCGCCTTCGCCCGCCAAGAGGTTGCGGCCATGGTCGCCGTCAAGGCTGGGCGCCCCAACCTAGAGATCTCCGTCGGCGCCACCCCGATCGCCCATCTCGTCGCCCAGACCCCAGGCGTCACCGAGATGCGCCCCGGGACCTACATCTTCGGCGACCGAAACCTGATCGGCCTGGGCCTAGCCCAGGAAGAGGAGTGCGCGCTCCGGGTTCTGACCACGGTAGTAAGCCACCCCACCAGCGACCGAGCTGTCGTCGACGCCGGTTCCAAGTCCCTAGCGATGGACCCGCACCGGGATGGCGGTCACGGCTGGGTCGTAGGTCGTCCAGAGATCCGGGTCGACCGCCTCAGCGAGGAGCACGGCGTCCTAACGATGGCGCCGGGCGCCCAGATCCAGGTGGGCGACCGCCTTGAGATCATTCCCAACCACGTCTGCCCTGCCGTCAACCTCTTCGACCAGATGTGGGGCGTCCGAGCCGGACAGGTGATCGGCCCCATCCCAATTGAGGCCCGCGGTAAAAACACCTAGCCCCCGCCAGTGGCGGGGGCGGACAAGATAGGCCAAGCGGGAGCCCCCAAAAAAGACCCCCTACCGAACAGATCCCCGACCCTTTACCTGCAACCAGAACACAGTCTGTACCAACGAGTTCTCAACCGCGACGGTCAGTCCGTCAAACCGGAGGGCAACCCGATACCGGCCCCGCCCATCCCCCACCGCCCGCAACACAATCGCAGGCACAGCCCGATATTGCTGGTCATCTGGCGTCTTAAACGTCAGAAAGAGTCCCTGCCCAGCGCTCAAGGGTGACGGAGTCAGGAACGACATCCCCCCCGCCGACAGATCGAAGGTCTGGCCGAAGCCGCTCTGTGCCGCTCCCCCCATCGAGGCCGTCGCAAAGGCGATCTGGATGTCCAGCGGTACCCGGCTAAACTGTCGCCGCTGTACTGACTCCACCTGCTTTGGCACCGGGATATGGGCGGTCACCTGGGAGGGCCCCACGATCAACTCGGACCGGAAGTGGACGACCCCGGGTCCACTGACGACCTCCACGGTCACCAGAGTCCCCGCCGGGAGCGACTCAAGGGGCATGTTCAGACCAATCGTGAGGCCAGTCGGCTGTACGTCCTCCAATTTCCCCGCCACCTGCCCTTGCGGCAGGGTCAGCAGGACCGGGCGCCCCCGCAGTGAGAGCAGCACGTCATACGTGGACTGCGGCCCCGCTGATGCGGGCAGGTTTACCGGCCGAAAGCGCTGCGGATCGGAGTAGTACATCGGACTCGCCCCTTCCAGATCAATCCGCCGATAATTCTTACAACTAGTATACCAGTTACTTCCAAACGGTGCAACTCTGTTGCAATCGCGCCTGGAAGTGAGGACAGACTATGATCGTTGAAGGACAAGGGACAACAGGAGGTGACCCGGACTGATGGCATCTTTCCGCCGCCCCGTCGCCCTAATCATCCTGGACGGCTGGGGCCTTAACCCTGACTCCCGGGCCAATGCCGTCGTACAGGCAAAGCATCCGAACTATGATGCATACATGGCCAAGTATCCGCACACGCAGTTGACGGCTCACGGTGAGGCAGTCGGCCAGATTCCTGGGCAGATGGGCGACTCGAACGTCGGCCACCTGAACCTGGGCGCCGGCCGGATCGTCTACCAGACCCTGCCTCGGATCTACCGGGCGATCGCTGACGGCTCCTATGCCAAGCTCCCCGCCTTCCAGAAGGCGTTCGAGCGGGCGAAGTCTGGTCGAGGGGGAACCTCCGAGGACATCGCCGGTTTGGCCCCGCAGGAGGTTCCCCCCCGAAAGGGCGTGCTCCATCTTTGCGGCCTCGTCTCGGATGGCGGCGTCCACTCCCACGTGGAGCATCTACTCGCACTCCTCGACGTCTGTAAGGCGGAGGGGGTACAGACGGTCTACATCCATGCCTTTACCGATGGCCGTGACGTGCCGCCCAAGTCGGCTGGTCCGTTCATCCAGCAGGTAGAGGCAAAGATCCAGGCGATCGGCCTGGGTAAGATCGCTACGCTGAGTGGGCGCTACTACGCCATGGACCGGGATAAGCGTTGGGAGCGGACCGGGAAGGCGTTCCAGGCGCTCGTGACGGGTGAGGGCGAGAAGGCCGACTCCGCTGCGGCGGCCATCGAGGCCGCTTATGGTCGGGGCGAGACCGACGAGTTCATCCTCCCGACCGTGATCGACTCAGCCGGGACGATCAAGGCCGAGGATGGTGTGATCTTCTTCAACTTCCGGCCTGACCGGGCCCGCCAGATCGTTCGGGCACTGCACGAGTCCGCCTTTGACGGCTTCGCTCGTCCGGATGGCTTCCAGCCCGTGGCGATCACCACGATGACCGAGTACGACGCCAAGTTCGTCGGCATTCAGGTCGCCTTCGAGCCGAAGTACGTCGACATGCCGCTCGGCAAGGTGATCGCTGACGCTGGCCTCCGCCAGCTCCGCGTCGCTGAGACCGAGAAGTATCCGCACGTGACCTACTTCTTCAACGGCATGGAAGAGGAGCCGTACCCGGGCGAGGAGCGGGTGATGATCCCCTCCCCGAAGGTCGCTACCTACGACCTCCAGCCGGAGATGTCGGCCTACGAGATCGCCGAGACAGCGGCCGACTGGATCACCAACGACAAGCTCGACTTCATGGTCCTGAACTTCGCCAACCCGGATATGGTGGGCCACACCGGCATCCTGGAGGCGGGGATCAAGGCGGTCGAGGCGGTCGATGAGTGCCTGGGCAAGGTCATCTCGGCGCTCCTCGCCAAGGGCGGCGCGGCGCTGGTCCTGGCCGATCACGGCAACTGCGACCAGATGGTCGACTATGAGACCGGGGCGCCCCACACCAACCACACCCTGAATCCAGTCCCTTGTATTCTTATCGACGATTCACGCTTAAACGTTAAGTTGGCCGAAGGTGGCGTGCTTGGCAACGCGGCCCCGACCCTGCTTGACGTGATCGGCCTGGCGAAGCCATCTCAGATGGACCAGGACTCCCTGATCATCAAGGCGTAAAGAACCCCAGACAAAAGGAGACTACCCACATGACGACGATCCTGAAGTTGCATGGTCGCGAGATTCTCGACTCCCGTGGCAACCCTACCGTTGAGGTCGAGGTCGAACTGGCGAACGGCGCGAAGGGCCGCGCTGCGGTCCCCTCCGGCGCCTCGACGGGCGCCCACGAGGCGGTCGAGCTGCGCGACGGCGACAAGGGCCGTTACCTCGGCAAGGGCGTGCAGCAGGCGGTCAAGAACGTCAACGAGACCCTCGCCGGTGAGCTGATCGGCATGGACGCTCTGGATCAGGTAGCCATCGACAAGGTGATGCTGGAGGTCGACGGCTCCGCCAACAAGGGCAAGCTGGGCGCCAACGCCATCCTCGGCGCCTCCCTCGCCGTCGCCAAGTCCGCCGCCAACTCGCTCGACCTGCCGCTCTACCGCTACATCGGCGGCACCGCTGCCCGGACCTTGCCGGTCCCCATGATGAACATCATCAACGGCGGCGCCCATGCTGACAACAACGTCGACATGCAGGAGTTCATGATCTTCCCGGCGGGCGCCCCGACCTTCGCCGAGTCGCTCCGCTGGGGCGCCGAGGTCTTCCACACCCTCAAGGGGGTTCTGAAGTCCAAGGGCTACAACACCGCTGTTGGCGATGAGGGCGGCTTCGCCCCGAACCTGAAGTCGAACGAAGAGGCGATCACCGTCATCCTCGAGGCGATCGAGAAGGCGGGCTACAAGCCGGGCAAGGATATCTTCCTCTGCATGGACGTCGCCTCGACCGAGTTCTTCAAGGACGGCAAGTACGTCCTGGCCGGTGAGGGTGGCAAGACCTACACCTCGGAGGGCCTGATCGACCTGTGGGACTCCTGGTCCAAGCAGTACCCGATCGTCTCGATCGAGGACGGCATCGCCGAGGACGACTGGGATGGTTGGACCCAGCTGACCGCCCGTCTCGGCAACCGGATCCAGCTCGTCGGCGACGATTTCTTCGTCACCAACACCAAGCGCCTGGCTGAGGGCATTGCCAAGGGCGCCGCGAACTCGATCCTGGTCAAGGTGAACCAGATCGGCTCCCTGACCGAGACGATCGAGGCGGTCCAGATGGCGCACAAGGCCGGCTACACCTCGGTCATGTCGCACCGCTCGGGCGAGACCGAGGACGTCACGATCGCCGACCTGGCCGTCGCCCTGAACTGTGGCCAGATCAAGACGGGCGCCCCGTCCCGCACCGACCGGGTGGCGAAGTACAACCAGCTGATCCGCATCGAGGAGGAGCTGGGCTCGGCCGCTATCTTCCCGGGTACCTCCGTGATCAAGGGCTTCAAGAAGTAGGTTGCGCTAAGAGACCCCCTGCTCGCTTTGGCGGGCAGGGGGTTTTTATTTGGGTTAAGCGATGCGGCGCCTTCGGCGCCGGCGGGCGGGCTTGTCCACCGCTGGTGGAGCCTTCCGTCGCTCGTAGAACCGGAAGAGTGAATCCAGTAGTGCCTTGAGCAGGACGGAAGCCAGGGCGATTAGCCACTGTGACATCCACGAACACCTCCGATGGTTGGTTGTAAATTCTGTGCGAAGCGTAAAAAGCTTAGAACCATTCGTGGGGTGTTTACTGCAGCCCCATTCTGTCAACGATGGGGGTGAGGGCTTTTTGGGAGGTAGAGATATGAAGTTTCTTACATCCACGGCGCTTTCACGCCTGGTTGGTGTTAGCATCTCAACGCTCCATCGCTGGGAGACCTGGGATGGGATGTGGTGTACCATCTACGGGCACCGCATCCGGGTCTACCATACGGGAATCGGGCGGGGTTCACAGCGGCGCTACAGTGAGGCCGAAGTGATGCGGCTAGTGCACCGCCTGGACGGGCGCCCTGCCAAGGATAGCTAATGCATTGACTGCAGAGTGTAGAACCGCTATTCGGAGGTACAGCCTGTGAAGTTGATCTCTTCGGTGGAAGCAGCCAAGTTGTTACAGGTCCACCATACGACACTCTACCGTAAGGAGACACCTGACGGCCATTGGTGCGTCATCTACGGGCACCGTCTGCGCGTCCACAGCGTCGGGATCGGACCTGGTGCTAAGCGCCGTTATAACGAGGCCGAGGTACAGCGGCTCGTTCACGAACTCTGG
>DATGYC010000210.1:0-3949 GCA_035298385.1 Symbiobacteriaceae bacterium
TGATCGGGTTCAGGGTCGTGATGTCGGAGAAGGAACCGATGGTGAAGGTGCCACCATCAACGACAGCGTTGGGATCCTGCGTGGCAGGCGCCGGGGCGGGCGTGTTCTTGGTGTCGGTGGTCTTGGTGGAGCAAGCCGACAGGACCGTAGCGGCGGAAACCATCAGCGCAACGGCAACGGACCATGACTGGCGCTTGGTCAAAACGGGGTCCCCCTCTCTATATCTCCCCACAGGAGAACCTTACGCCTGTAACCGGACTGTAAGGCTTCCCAAGGTTCGTACAGTTACAATTAGATGACAGACCCTCGATCTCCTTCTGCTTTCAACAAAACGAAATTATTTTTTTGTTTCGCGAGGAAAATTGTATCTGTTGCCAACTTAGGGTATGTTCAGTCTGATCCGACCATGCAACAGTTTGTGCCGTCTCCGGCTACTCCGCCAGTGGGCCAACCCGGCGCATCTTGTAGCGTTCATAGAGCATCTCGGTACCGGCCGCTCGGTGGTGGAACTCGACGATCTGCCGGGCGCCCCCGCCAAAGGCGAGGAAGCGTGAGGACTCTTCCCCCAACTCCTGCGGCACCAGGGGCACCGTTTCGGTCGCAAACTTGGTCGTAAAGACGAGCTGCAGGGTATCCCCCTTGCGGAGGACCTCACAGCCGAAGGTCCCCCGGTAGGTCTCGTACCGGCCGGTCAGGCCCTCTAGGAGCCGCTCGGTCCGCAGGGCCGGCAATTGCCAAGGATCCTCGCCCAACAGGGTGGCCAGGCCAAAGTCAGCGAAGGTCGCCATCGAGTAGCCGCTGCCGTTGGCCAGGACGACGGCGCCCAGCTTGCGCTCCGGCAGGATCCGCATGCCAGCCGTGGCCACGTACATCTCGCCGGTGTGGCCGAAGAGGCGCTGTCCGAAGAGGGTCGTCTGCGAGAGGCCAAGGCCGTAGTGGCCGATCGGTTCGCCCGCCGCGGTCTGATTGGGGGTCCGGACCCAGGGCGTCGCCATCTGGGCGATCGAGTCGGCCTTCAACAGAGGTTCACCCTTCTTGAGGTAGAACTGGACGTAGCGGGCGAGGTCCGCTACGTTGGAGATCAGCCCGCCGTCCGGCTCCGCCTGGCCCCAGGGGTACTGCTTGGCGACGTGGCGCCCTTCCTTTTCGACACCGTAAGGGACCGCCATCTCCGGATCCTGCTGGGCCAGCGCCTTGGCGTGGAAGGAGCGGGTCAGGCCGAGCGGCAGGAGGATCTCCTCCCGGATGTACTCGGCATAGGCCTTGCCACTGAGTTGCTCGATGATGGCGCCCAGGAGGACGTAGCCCTCATTGAAGTAGAACCAGCGCTCGCCCGGGCGGGTCTCGATCCAGTCCTCGGCGCCGTTGAGGAAGGAGAGCATGTCCTGGAGCGTACCGAGCGGCAGGAACTTGTCGGAGCGGCCGTGGTGGTAGCGCAGGAGGTTCTCCAGGTAGGCGGTGGCGGGCAGGCCAGAGGTATGGCTCAGTAGGTGGCGAATGCGGATCGGCTCGCCGAAGGGCTGCAGGCGGAGGTCGAGGTACTTGCTGACCGGATCCTCGATCGAGAGGAGGCCGCGCTCCTGCAGTTGCATGATCGCCACTGCGGTGAAGGTCTTGGTGACCGAACCGATGTTGTAGTTGGTCTGGGCGGTAGCCGGGAGGCCCTGCTCCCGGTCACGGAGGCCAAAGCCGCGGGACCAGACGATCTGGTCGCCATCGATCAGGGCCATCGAGACGGCGGAGAGCTTGGTCTTGGCCATGCGTTCGAGGACGAAGGTCTCAAGCTGTTGGGTGTTCATCGGGTGACGGCCTCCTTGGATCGAGTGGATTGTGCCGGAAGGGAGAACCTTCGGGATGTTAATAATGGATAATATCATGCATGGAATAACGCGTCCAGACTCATTAGCAGAACGCTTTGGCGCCCCTCGGCTCGGGGAGCCGGCGGTCGGCCCTGGCGTGTGGGTCCCGTTCACTGGTGAGTAGTGGCAGTTCCGGGTGGTGGCGTGCGACTCCGTCAGGATTTTTACCACAGAGCCCGGCCAAGATCGAAGAAAGCTGACGGATGGCCGCCGGGAAGGCCGGCAATCGGCGTAACACCGTGTGGGACCTGCATCTCGGTCAGCCTTTTCCAGCTTATCGCGGGTCGCAGATGCGAAAAACCTGACGGAGGGAGCGCCACCCTCTGCAGATGAGGGGGAGCTTCCTCGGCGAGCCTTCCCCGGAGGTCTGGCAACTGCTCGTCGCTGCACAAAAAAGGGAACAGGGTGGCTACGTTCAGCCACCCCGTTCTGCTGTTAGCGCCTCACTGACGGACCAGAGCCGCTGGGCCAACACAGGATCCCGACTCGCTCTGCTAGACCGAGCGATCCGCTTCTTCGCAAAGTACTCCCCGCTAACCTCTGCAACCGCGGGCGACGTGGCCAGGTAGAGCGAGGTCGAGGCGCCCTGCGCCGCCGTCAGGATGAACCGCTGGGAGAGCTTGACGAAGAGCCCACGCCGCTTGAACAGCCCATCGCCGAAGTTGGATTGGACAGCGCCGGGGTGGAGGCAGTTGACCGTCACGCCGCTGCCATCAAGGCGCCGGGCCAACTCTCGCGTGAAGAGGATGTTGGCCAGCTTCGCCTGCCCGTAGGCCAGCCACGGGCTGTACCGGCGGCGCCCCTGCAGGTCGTCAAAGTTGATCCGACCCCACAAATGGGCCATCGAGGAGACGTTGACGATGCGGGCCGGGGCACTGCCCTTCAGCCGCTCGAGGAGCAGGTTGGTCAGCAGAAAGTAGCCCAGGTGGTCGAGGGCGAAGGTCAACTCCAGGCCATCGACCGACTCCGCGCGGGTCTTGAAGATCCCGCCGGCGTTATTGATCAGGACGTCGATCCGGGGGCAGCGCTCCAGTAGTTCCGCGGCGAGGGCCCGGATCGAGGCCTGCGAAGAGAGGTCCGCAAGGGCGGACTCGACCGCCGGGTTGCCCGATGCGGCTTGGACCGCCGCCACGGCAGCCGCCGTCTTCTGTGGATTGCGGCCGATCATGATTACGCGGGCGCCCTGCCGGGCGAGCCCGAGCGCCGTCTCCTTGCCGATGCCATCCGTGGCACCGGTTACAATGCAGGTCTTGCCGATCATCGTCTACCTCCGAAGGTTCGGGTATGGCGGAACTGTTCAACGAGGGCGAGCAGAATCCCTGTACGCCGAACGGCAGGAACCGCCCCGCCGCCCCTCGAAGCCTCCCCCATGACGAGGAGGCGGACCGATGAACGCAGCGACGATTCGTGCCTTTTCCCCGGCTTTGAACCGGGAGATCGAGTATACCGCCCTGCTCCCGACCGCGGCGCCCCCGCAGGAGCCGCACGTCCTGCTTCTCCTGCACGGGTTGCAGGGGAACCAGACCTCCTGGCTGACCCGCACCTCGCTCTGCCGCTGGGGGGATAGCCATAACTTCCTGATCATCCTGCCCGGCGGTGAGAACAGCTGGTGGCTGGACTGGGCGCCCTGGCAACGCTACGAGACCTTCCTGCTCGATGACCTGCACGCTCACGTAAGCCGCACCTTCCGGGCTCAGCCCGGGCCTTGGGCGATCGGTGGTCTCTCGATGGGCGGCTTCGGGGCGATGCGCCTGGCATGTAAGCACCCAGAGCGCTTCCGCTCGGTCTGGTCCCACTCGGGCTGGTTTGGACCGGCGGCGGACTGCCCGGCGCTGGCGTACGGGCCGTACCCGGGCGCCCCGGCCGACCTTGATCTGGTGCTACAGGCCGATCGCCTGCTGGAGGCGAAGAGCCGCCCGGCGATCGGCTTCGATTGTGGTCTGAGCGATCCGTTCTTGGCCGTCAACCGGCGGCTGGCGGGCGCCCTGACCGAGCGCGGGATCGCGCACCAGTACAGCGAGCATCCCGGCGGCCATGACTGGCACTACTGGGACGAGCGGGTGAAGGCGCAGCTCGCCTTCCACACGGCA
>DATGYC010000211.1:0-2361 GCA_035298385.1 Symbiobacteriaceae bacterium
GACTACGGTCTCTAACTTCGCTGCCGGTATCAAGAAGCACGGCGTCAACCACGGCGGGCGCCCCTACATGACCACCTCGTACTACAACAGCACCTCCTCCGACTACTATGCCAACTATAAGAGCGAGATCGGTTACAACCGACCTGCGGGTGTCTACGTCGGCCTCTACCTCGGGCATGACGATACCTACGAGTACCACTTCATGCCCGGCTACGGCTACTACCACGATGCCACCGAGGGCTTCCGGGGCATCAACGTGGCGACTAACTGGGGCTACAGCGACATGATCGACTACGACTACTACCGCAGCCGCTACTCCTTCTACTTCATCTGGGTCCGGCCCTAACCGAACGACAAAGAGGGGGCGCCTTCCATGCGAAGGCGCCCCCTTTATCCGGCAAAAAGTGATCGACAAATCATCAGTTCCTATGTAGAATAGTTCACAATTCTTTACCGTACGGCGGTGAGCCCTGATGATGCGCGCCCAACTGACTGAGCTTCTGACCGAAGCGCGATCTAAGAAGGAGACTGCTTGATGACGAAGAAGGCCCTCCTGATCATCGATGCACAGAATGGGGTTCTGACCGGTAGCCGCCCCTGCCACGAGGTCCCGGCGATCCTGGAGCGAATCGCTGCTCTGACGGCTAAGGCGAGGGCCGAGGGGATCCCGGTCCTCTACGTTCAGGATGACGATGTCGGCCCCGAGGGAAGCGAGGCCTGGCAGATCGCTGCCGCCGTCGCTCCTCAGCCCGGCGAGCTCATCGTGCGCAAGACCGCCTGCGACTCGTTCTACGGGACGAACCTCGATGCGATCCTGAAGGAGCAGACGATCGAGCATCTCGTGATCGCCGGGGCGAAGACCGAGTACTGCATCGACTCCGCCGTTCGCCGGGCAACAACTCTTGGCTACAACGTGACGCTGGTGGGGGATGCCCACACGACGAGCGATACCGCCGTCCTGCCCGCCGCCGCCGTCATCGCCCATGCCAACCGGCTGTTCGACGGCTTCGATAATCTCGCAAACTGGTCAGAGGTCGTGAACGCCGCCGATGTCGACTTCAAGTAAGCGTCTCTTTCTGGTCCGACACGCCAAGACTGCCATCGACCCGAACGTCCCGGTTGACCAGTGGCTACTTGATCCAAAGGGCAAGGCTGACCTAGAACGTCTGGCCGCCCTCCCCTTGCTTGGTTCGGCTGACCGGATCGTCGCTTCGACAGAGCCGAAGTCGCTCCTGACTGCAGGCGCGATTCGGGCGGCACAAGGCCTTCCAGCGGTTGAGTCGTTTGCGGACCTCGGCGAGATCCACAAATCAAACTTCGTCCTGAATCACGACGAAGTGATGGCTCAACTCTTCGCAGAACCAGCCGTCTCGGTTCTGCCGGGCTGGGAATCGGGCGCAGCGGCTCTGGCCCGCTTCAGCAGCCGCCTTGACAGCCTGGTCGACGAGACCCAGGGGGACCTGATCGTGGTCACCCACGCGACCGTGATCTCACTCTACCTAGCCCAGTTGCTCGGGCAGGCCCGTGTCGATCCCACGAACTGGGCCGCCATCGGCTTCCCGGACCTGGCGATCATCAATCCGAGGGGGCGCCGGGTGCTGCAGCCGTTTGGCGCTTGGCGCGCATAGGGTGCGGCAGGGCTGGGTAGACTAGGCGAGGACCGGTTGGCGGCCGGTGTTAGGGTGATGATCTCTGCAAACGCGTGAGCGTCTAGAGACCTGAATGGGCGCCCCCCTTGCGGGAGACGCCCGGTTTGGGTCAACGGCTTTGGCCTAGCGTCGATTTGGCGACGGGAGTTAAGTTAGCCTACCCTCTCGCCGTTAGTTTCTAGCGAGAAGGATCTTCAGGAGTTCCAGCAGTAGCTCAAGAACCTCTCGGCTCAAGAACACCCGGATTTCTACCATGAGGATCACCCCCCATCAGCACTGGCCGCCGACCACGTCTATATTCTATCACGTCAAACATCTAACACGCATAAAGATTCTGTAACAGGCAGGGCGCCCCCAGCGGGCGCCCTGCTTGCATTAGCTGATGTTGATAAACCCAAACTCCTTACCAATCCGGCTCCCCACTGCCTCCCGCAGGGGCAGGTTCGCCGCCTGCCGCAGGTGCGGGTCCGCCTCCACCAGGGCGAAGGCCTCGGCCCGACTCCGCTCCAAGATCGGCAGATCCCGGATCGGGTTCGCCACCTTCAGGTCCGGCAGGCCGTGCTGCCGGGTCCCAAAGAACTCACCCGGTCCGCGCAGCTCCAGATCCTTCTCCGAGAGCGAGAAGCCGTCGGTGCACTTCTGCATCACCTGCATCCGCTCCCGGGCCTCATCGTTCTTCGCATCCGAGATCAGGATGCAGTAGGACTGGTGC
>DATGYC010000212.1:0-3584 GCA_035298385.1 Symbiobacteriaceae bacterium
CAAGGCATTGGGCTAGGTTCACTCCTTGCCACATTCTACACCCTCCTATTTTGGCATGAAGTGGGGGGGATGGCAAGGGAAAGACTTAACGAATCCCCTTCCAGACTCGAAGAGATAGGGAGACGAATCTCAAAGGAGACCCCTCCTCATGCGGAAGCACCTCCTCACTACCCTCCTCCTTGCCAGTCTTGTGCTCACAACCACGGGCGCCCAGGCCGCTGATCCGCCGCCTGCCCCCGGTGAGAGCGCCGAGACTGCGCTCGCTTGGGCGCCCGGCACCACGGTGACGTGGCCTACCTCTGGTCAACTCTGGCTCGCCGTATCGCTGGAGGCCGGCCGTAGCGTCGGCTTCACCGTACCGAAGGCGACCGAGATCGATCTACATACAAAGACGAAGCGGGCGATCAACGGCCAGTGCGCCGTCGCTGGCGACCTGACCTGCACCTTCCTGCCGTCCGGCACGGGCGGGTATCTGCTCCGCCTGACGGGCCCGGCCGGTGAGGAGGCCACCCCGCTGCTGATGGATGGTAAGACGGGGGCGAGCGCCTACGAGTTTGGCGCCATCAAGAACCAGCGCTGGGCCATCCCGGCTGCTGGTAGCGCCTTCTGGCAGGTGGAAGGGCGCCCCACGGACTCCGTCTGGGCCTTCACCGTTCCCGGTGCGTCCAAGCTGACCCTCTGGGACGGCACGACCAAGCTGCAGGAGGAGAGCGGCAGCAGCCTTCGCTTCACCGCATCGGACGCTGCCACGCTCACCCTGGAGGTACAGGCGCCCCGAAGCGGCTACTACGGCCCCTTCCTCTGGGCCGAAGGGAGCACAGCAGCCGCGGGCTACACCTGGGATGTCAGCACCCCCAAGACGGTGACGCTCGGGGCGACCCGCACCGCATGGATCAGGCCGAGCCTGCTCCTGCAAGGGCGGACGACCCAACTCCTCATCGATGGCAAGGCCACCCTCTCCGCCCAAACGACCGCAGGGCGATACCTGCTCGCCCCCTGCGACCGATCAGCGACGAGCCAGCAGTGCCGCCTGACGGTACCGGAGGGTGAGAGCGTCGCACTCCGCCTTAGCGGTGACGCTGGTACCACCGTCAAGCTGACCGCCTTGACGGGAACGGCTGCCTCCCCCTTCCAGGTCACCGGGTGGACAGGCACGCAACGCCCCTTCCAGATCGAGCCCGCCGGGGAGGCCTCCCTGTCGCTCACCCTGCCAGCGGCAGCGAAGCTGCACCTGCGCGTGCCCGGTGCGACCCACCTCGCGCTCACCACCGATCCGGCTGGACCGCCCGTCACCGCTGACGGCGAGTGGTTGACCGCCACGATTCCGACCGCCGGCACCTACTCCTTGGCGGTTACGGCAGGGCCGAATGGCCTCCTGCAGGTCCAGCGCTACCTCCCGGGCGAACTCCCCCAGTTGGCGGTCCCCTTCGAAGGGGCGGCGGCGCCCTTTACCACGACGATTGGCGCCCGCAAGGTCACCTGGGTCCGGGTCAGCCTACAGGGCGGGCAGACCTATCAGTTCCAATCACCGGTGGCGATCGCCCCAGCCACGCTAACCGGGCGCCTCCTACCGGTCAGCGCCAGACGGCAGGGCGGCAGCTTCAACCTCCCCTTCACACCCGAGGCCGATGGTGACTACCTGATCCGGCTCTCCGCCCCCCCAGGCAGCGTCACCCTCACCATGAACGGCCTGGCGGCAGGGAGCCCGATCTCGGCGACGCCCGACCTGCTCTCGCACCTCTGGACCCAGACTGGGTCGACCGTCTGGCTCGCCGTGCCGATTCCTGCAGCCGGTCGCTGGGGGATCAGCGTGCCGGGCGCCGCCCACCTCACGCTCCGACAGGGGGCGACCGAGGTGGCGCAGAGTAGCACTGATTTGCTGCAGGTCACGGCACCCGAGCCCGGCACCTACACCGTGGGGATCACAGCGGGCAGAACCGGCACCTTTACCCCCACGCTGGTCGCGGAGGGCGGTATCCGTGCCATGGCCCTCACGCTCCCGAGCGCGGGCCTCACGACGAAGATCTCCGCGAACGGCTCCCTGTGGCTGGCCGCAAGCGGCTTTACGCCCGGCGCCCGGTTCACCCTCAAGGCGACGAGCAATCCCGGGATGGCCTTCAGCGACGCCAACGAGAAGCGGCTCGCGGCAGAGTGCGGCACGGCCGGTTCCCTGCGGATCTGCAGCGTGACGGTGCCAGCCGATGGCAAGCTCTGGATCCGCCTCATCGGCCCGGCTAGCCTGACCACCAACGTGACGCTGCAAACGCAGCCGTAAGCGAACGGGGCGCCCCTTGGGGGGTGCCCCGTCTCTGCGTTCTCCGCTATACTGGACGGAAAAGGAGTGGATGAGCTAATGGTCCCCTTCGCCCCCACCCAGGCCGCGTCCTTCAGCGGTCCCGGCAAGCAAGCGATCGCCCTCTGGGCGCCCGACTGGGCTGAGACCCTACTGGCAGTCCTCCGCCAGCGCCCCGCCTCCTACGAGGCCGGCTGGCTCTACGATGAGTCCTCCCGCGCCCACGTGCTCTCGATCGAATGGGAGGCCGGCCCGTCCCTGCAGATCGCGCTCGTCGATGGGGTCCACAATCAGCTCCTCGCCCAGCTCGTCAAGGGCGCCGCCCTAGCCCTCTCCCCGCACCGGCTCTACCGGGAGTACGAAGGCCAGGAAGGGATCGAACTCTTTGATCCCGCCCTGGCGGTGATGCTGCCTTCGGTGCCCTCGCCTCTGGAATTAGCGTAGTCGTTTTTTACCGCTGATTACGCTGATTGAGTCGGGTGGTGCTGTCGAGGCTGATTACGCGGATGGTCGGGTAGTACTGTTGGGGTGGGAGAGCCATTGAGATGGTGTACCACCCACGATCAAAGGTCCGTTCTCACCACAGTGTATCACCCGGTAATCTGTGTAATCTGCGTAATCAGCGTAATCTGTGTAAAAAATCAGCACCCCACTAACAAAGCGGGGTGCTGTTCGCTATTCTAGGTGCTGCTTCTCACCCTTAAAGACCGCATACAGCAACCAAAGCGAAGGCACCAGGATGATCATGCCGAACGGCAGGACGTTCAGGAGCGTCACCAGCGCTGGCCCCTTCGTCGCGGCGTTCTGCAGCGTCACATCTGGGTAGACGATATACGGATACTGCGCGAAGGCCCAGCCCCAGAGCAGGACCACCACCTCCGCCACCGCAAAGATCCGCGCCAGCTGATAGGACCGGCGCAGGAGCGCCCAGCCCGACAGAACGACGCAGAGGATCCCCAGCACCATCGGCAGAAGCGAGGAGCGCTGCACGAAGTGCTCCCACAGGAGCGGCACCTGGCTGCGCACCACCGGCAGCAGGACCGCCGGGAGGACCGCCACCGCCACCCAGAGCTGCAGGCCCCGCAACCGGAAGGCCTCGGCGAGGGCGCCCTGCGTCTCGACCGTCATGTAGACCGCCGCCAGGTAGGCGCAGATCAGGAGCGTCAACAGCCCCGTCAGGAGGGCGAACGGCGAGGCCCAGGACTGACCGGGCACCACCGTCACCTGCCCGCTCACGTAGCGAAGCCCACCACCCGAGACCGCAGCCAGCATCGTGCCCAGCACGAACGGC
>DATGYC010000213.1:0-1736 GCA_035298385.1 Symbiobacteriaceae bacterium
GTTGAACTTGAGCAAGAGCGGCGGGAAGAGCGCCACCAGCGGCATCCCCATGTTCGCCACCACGAAGAGCGTCAGCAGCCAGAGGAGCGGGCGCCGCTCGAGCAGGAAGCGAACCCCCTCCCGCACATCGGCCGCCAGGGAGCCCTGCTGCTGCCCGCCTGCCTCCCGCTTCGGCGAAGGGATCTGCAGGAAGCAGAGGACGAAGGCAGAGAGCAGGAACGAGACGGCATCCAGACCGATCGCCAGGACGGCCCCGTCCTTCAGACCAGCCGGGAGGCCCGCGGGCAGAAGGGCTGGCACGGCGAAGAGCATCGCAGCGGTGGTCGGGCCGAAGACCCGCGCCAGGGAGAAGAGGGTCTGCATCATCCCGTTCGCCCGGGCGAACTGGTCTTGCGGGACCAGCATCGCATGCGAGGTCTCAAAGGCGCTCTGGTGGAAGGTGGCGAAGACCGCCGAGAGGACCTCCAGCAGGAGCAAGACCGGCATCGAGAGCGACCCCATCGCCATCTGTCCAAGCATCACGAAGGTGACGGCGGCCAGCCCAAGGTCAGCGCTGAGCATCATCTTGCGGCGATCCCACCGGTCTGCCAGGGCGCCCGCCACCGGCCCCAGCACCAGTTGCGGGAGCATGAAGGCGAGACTCAACCCCGTCAGGGCCAGCGCCAGTTCCTCCCGCTGGTCAAGCCCCGGGTAGAGCGTCTGGGTCAGCCAGACGTTGACCGCGAAGTAGGTGAGCATCGAGCCGAAGACCGAGAGCCCCTGGGTCACCAGCAGGATCAGGAAGGTCCGGAAGCCGTTAGCGGGCGTCTGGTTCATGGCCCTCTCCCTCCTTCTCTGGCTTACAGTCATCTTGATGGATGATCATCGTCGAGCCGGCGGGGCGGGTTAGAAGGGCGCTGAAGATCAAGCCCCACGCCAGACCGAGCCGCGGATCCAGGGCGTAGCCCCTCCGGTCGCGGATCACCAGACCCGCATCCATCAACTCACCCATGATCGTATGGAGCGCCTCCGGCCGCGCCAAGAGCTCTCGCAGCGCCGCCTCCCCCTTGGGCCCGCCGAGGAGGTGCTGCACCACACCCCAGTGCTCCAGCAGGAGTTGAGCGGCGGTCAGCGCCTCGGGGGCGGGCTGGCTCGTGGGCGCCCCCATAAAGGTGGCGGCTACCAGCCCGTTCTTCTGCCAGTACCGCAGCTTCCCAGCCTCGTCGATCACCGAACTGAATGCCACCTCCGGCCGGCGATGGACCTCAGCGCCAAGGAAGTGGAGCCGGGTGTAGAGCCCGAAGAGGGCGGAATCGCGCGCAGCGCCCTTCTGCTGAGCAAGCCGTGCCACCAACTGCTCCGTCAACGACTCGATCCCGGCGCCCCCCTCGATGCCCAACAGCGTGTCCGATGAGGTGCCCAGGGCCTGGCAGAGCGTCGGGAGCAGGCCGATATCCGGGGCCGATTCGCCGTTCTCCCACTTGGAGACGGCCTGGGCGCTGACGCCGAGGAGGGCGCCCAACTGCTCCTGCGTGAAGCCCTGGGCCTTACGCCGCTCCTGGATCCGGCGCCCGAGTTGCTGCTGATCTACCATCGAGTGAATCTCCCCTCAGTTGAAATTCCTTGGATTCAGCATAGCAGGAGGATTCGCGGGAGTATAGCGAGCAAAACGAGAGCGACTCAACCGCTGGTTGAGTCGCTCTCGATCTGTTATGTAGCCACTACCCGAAGAAGATCTTGCCATAGCGCGGGAGGCG
>DATGYC010000214.1:0-1532 GCA_035298385.1 Symbiobacteriaceae bacterium
AGGTCGGTCAGCCCGCCACTGCGGATGGCGAGGCTGCTGGGGGAGACCACCACCAGGTTCTGCTCAGGCGTGAGCTTCAGGGGCAAGCCGCCCTTCCGGACGATCGTCAGCGCCTCACCGCCGATCGCACGGGCAAGGTTCCAGTGGGCCTCCGTCGCCAGGTTGACGGGATGCTTGACGACGGGCGCCGGGGCGCCCTCCGCCGGGAGGAGCCCGCGCTTAGCCTTCAACGCCAGATTGCGTCGGACAGCATCGTCGAGGCGCTCCTTGCTGATCTGGCCAGAGCGGGCGGCCTGGAGAACCGCATCGTAGAGCCTCGCTTGCTCGCCGAAGGACTCGGTGACCAGGAGGGCGTCTGCCCCGGCCTGGACCGCCTTGATGAACGACTCGCTCTTGCCCCAGTGGTCGGTGACGGCCTTCATTGTATCGATGGCGTCGGTCACGACGAGGCCCTGGAAGCCTAGCTCCGTCTTCAATAGATCGGTGATGATCCGTGTGGAGAGCGTCGCGGGGAGCCCGTCCGGCTCGAGGGCGGGGAAGCTGATGTGGGCGACCATGACGGCATCGACGTTCGCCTCAATCGCCGCCCGGAAGGGGACGAGTTCGACCTGGTCGAGCCGCTTGCGGTCGGCTTGGATGACGGGCAGGGCGAGGTGGGAGTCGGTGCCAGTATCGCCGTGACCGGGGAAGTGCTTGGCGACGGCGCTGACGCCCTCCTCCTGGGTGCCCTTGACAGCGGCGACCACGAACTGGCCGACCTTGGCCGGATCGGAGCCGAAGGAGCGGACCCCGATGACGGGGTTGGCCGGGTTGTTGGTGACGTCAGCATCCGGGGCCAGGTTCATGTTGATGCCGACGGCCTTCAGCTCCTGGGCGATCGCTCGGCTGACCTGTGCTGCCCGATCGGGATTGCCGGTCGCGCCGATCGCCATGGCGCCGGGCCAGGAGGTGAAGGGCGCCTTGAAGCGCTCGACAAGGCCGCCCTCCTGATCGATGGAGATGACGAGGCCGGGGGTGGGGCGCCCGCGCTCGAAGGTAAGGCGCTGGAGTCCACCAGTCAGGTCCGCGAGCTTGTCGGGATCGGTCCCGTTCCGGGCGAAGAGGATGAAGCCGCCGGCCTTCCCCTCCTTGACGAGGGTAGCGGCCTCGGGGGAGAGGTCGGGGCCGGGCAGGCCGAACCAGAAGAGCTGGCCCACCTTCTCCTCGATCGTTAGCTGGTCAACCCACCAGTCGACGGTGCGAGTGGGGGAGTTCGGTGTTTCGGTCGGAGCCGGTCTACTGCAGGCCGCCACCAGGAGCAGGGGAAGCGCTGCGGCCAGGAGAAGCTTTGCGGCACGGAACGCCACGTCGATCACCTCCGTGGAATCTTCTTCCACGCTAGCACAGGTGTTCGGTGGAGGCAAGGGGAGCCTGGCTAGAGCGTCTTGCGGAAGCGCCAGAGCCCCGGCTCCTTCTGGTAGCCGAGCTTCCAGTTGATGGCGAGCATGGGGGCGTTGAGCGAGTCGTTATGGGTGCGCATGTAGGGCGCCCCG
>DATGYC010000215.1:0-6142 GCA_035298385.1 Symbiobacteriaceae bacterium
CGTCTCGTTCTCTGGACGGGAGCTTAATGAAGCCCAGTTTCATCGCTGCCGATTCGTACGTTGCGACTTTAGGGGCGCCCGCCTCGTCGAGGTCAACACGCTCTCCTCCGTCTTCGACCAGTGTCAGTTCTTTGGGGCTCAACTTAACTCAAGCCACCATGAAGGCTCAGCCTTTCTGAACTGCTCCTTTCGCGCCGCCTCCCTATTCGGAGCCGTCTTTCTCAACTGTAAGCTGACCGGCTCCGGCTTCGATGAAGCGAACCTAGCCGGTGTTCGCATTCAGGGCGGAGACTGGTCTTACACCAACTTACGCCTCCACGACCTCCGGGGGCAGGACCTCCGGCGAGTCCGGTTTACGGAAGCCGATCTCTACCGCTGTAATCTGGAGAAGGCCGACCTACGGGATGCCGACCTACACCGTGCCAACATGGCCGGGACCAAGCTATGGGGCGCCGACCTGCGGGGCGCCCGCCTCGAAGGGGTCGATCTGAAGTCCCTGGAGCTCAAAGGCGTCAAACTAGACGTCACCCAGGCCCTTCAATTTGCCCTCGCCCATGGTATTCTCCTCGAAGGCGAATAGCCCTGAGTCGATCGGCTTGCAACAAAGGAGGGGGCAGGGGATACACCCCTTCCCCCTCCTTATGTGTGCCGATGTGGTCTGCTTCGGTGGAACGGAACCCTGGCAGATCTCCTAGCTCACACTCTGCCTCAGGCTCTGCGGCCTCATGTCAGTCCAGACTTCCTTGATGTAGGCCAAGCAGTCCGCCTTGGTCCCCATCTTACCTACTTTGTTCCATCCGAGGGGCAGCGGCCGGTGAGCCGGCCATATGGAGTACTGCTGTTCATGATTGCAAACAACCTCATACGACATCTCTTGCTCGTCACTCACGCTACTTCTCCTCCTTCATCAGGTTGTAGGGAACCCTAGAACGTGATCGGCAGCGCTGTAAGGCCACGGAAGACGACGGACCGCTTCCACTGCGGCTGCTCGCTCGCCAGCGCCAAGTGCGGTAGCCGCTGTAGGAGCGTCGCTAGGGCAATCTGCACCTCCAAACGCGCGAGAGGCGCGCCGACGCAGTAGTGATTGCCCACGGCAAAGGCCAGGTGGTTGTTCGGACTACGGGTGATATCCAATCGATCCGGATCAGCAAATACAGCCGGATCGCGATTGGCCGCGCCGAGGAGTGCGTGCACGTCTTGTCCAGCCCGAATCAACTTTCCGCCCAACTCCACGTCCTTCTGTGCGGTGCGGACTGTTACGGACAAGGCGCTCTCAAAGCGCAGGAACTCCTCCACCGCGCTTGGAATCAGATCGGGCCGCGCCCGCAATAACTCGAGCTGATCGGGGTGCTTGCACAGGGTGAGAACGCTGTTACCGATCGTGTGGACGGTGGTCTCATGCCCCGCGACGAGGAGTAGGACGCTGGTTGCGATCATCTCGTCCTCCGTGAGCTTCTGGCCCTGCTCCTCCGCTGCGATCAGTTCACTGATCAGATCCTGCTGCGGTTGCCGGCGACGCTCAGCGATGATCTGCTGCAGGTAGGCCGAGAGTTCCTGGGCCACCTGGGCGCCCCGCACGTAGATGCCGGGGTCGGTCGTGGCGTCGACGGTCGCCGCTAGGACCGTCGACCACTCCCGGATTTGGGCCTGATCCTGGGCGGGTACGCCCAGCAGTTCGGCGATCACAACCACCGCCAGAGGGAAGGCAAAGTCACGGATCAGGTCCATCTGGCCACGGTCCTGCACACCGTCCAACAGCCGGTTGGCGATCCCTTGAACATGAGGCCGCAGCCGCTCAATGGTGCGCGGCGTGAAGGCCATATTGACCAGACCGCGCAGGCGGGTGTGCTCAGGCGGGTTCTTAAACAGCATCCAGCTCTCTTGCATACGTGAGAGCGGCAAGATGGCCGGTGGTACTGACGCCAAACGCTGTTCGGCGGTGACACCCGGGGCGCCACGGCCAAACCTCTGGTCCTTCAGTACCAGAGTGACGTCAGCATGGCGCGTGACGATCCACGCATTCATCCGGTTGCTCCAGTGCACGGGATCCTGGGTAAGCAATTCACGATAGCTGTCATAGGGATTCTCGAGGTACCCAGGAGCCAGGGGATTGAAATCGACTTCAGGCATCACGTGCATCCTCCCTGCATCTACCCTTACGCGAACTGGACGATGGCATTAGCGCTTTAGCCCCGGACTAGCGGGAGTGTCAGACACCGGATCCCGCCGCAGCCCTGCTCCAGCGCTTGAATATCGATTTGCCGGAGGTCTATCCCACACTCGCGTAGCAACGTTGGCAGCAGTACGCCGGACGTGCTTGCCAGAATGGTGTCTTCCGCCAAACTGATAAAGTTTATGTGTCCGAGTGGATCATGCCCCGGCGGGACCCAGATCATCTGGTACCCATGGCGGCTGGCAAAGCTGGGCAACATCTGGTAGCTAGGGGGCGCATGCGGCGTGATCACTTCCACAGGCATATGCCTTGCGAAGGAGAGGGCGAGGAGCCACCGGCCGCCTACCACATTGCAGGCCACGTCCAGATGGGGCACGTTCATCTCCTTGGGCAGGGTCGTCAGTCCGATCTCCTCGAAGCCCTCCTCCATCAGCAATGGCACCAACTGTTCGACGGCGCTTCGGTTGGTCCGGTAGCCCACGTTGATCAGCACAGCACTGGGGCTGAGGATGATCAAATCGCCGAACTCGATGCTGCACCCCGGCTGATTTGCCGCCGTCGAGATCTGTTCGGCATCCAGGAGACGCTGTAGCGCCCGGCGGGCGAAGTGGAAGTCGGGGTTGCGCATCTGGGCGCCCGCTGACCCTAACACCACTTTGCTACCCAGGGTCGCCCCCACATCCCGTGTGAACAACCGGTTGACCAGTTGACCGCTGACTTCTTGCTCTTCGAGCGTCACATGCTGACTGAGGTCGAGTACCTGAACCCCATTCCCCCTCAGGGCATCCGACAGCCGGCCGAACGCTTCCACCGTACTTTCGACCGAGACGGGCCCATTGAACAGGACATACTCCGCTTCGGTCTGTGTGGAGACCGGGAGTAACGCGGGGGGACAAACGGCAACAGTAAGGAGCTCGCCGTGCTCCGTACGGCAGCAGGGACGAACAGCTTGCATCACCTCAGACATGGAAATGGCCTCCCTTGCCGGCGGTCCAAGTCGTCGAAACGGATACGACTACTGTTCGTCCATGCGGTTCTTCAGGCTCTGCGGCCGCATGTCGGTCCAGACTTCCTTGATGTAATCCAAGCAGTCCGCTTTGCTCCCTGACTTACCTACTTTGTTCCACCCGAGGGGCAGCGGTCGGTGGGCTGGCCAAAGGGAGTACTGCTGCTCATGATTGCAGACAACCTCATACGACATCTCCTGCTCGTGCTCACTCACGCTGCTTCTCCTCCTGCATCAAGTTGTAGGGATCTAATTGGCACCGGCCAAGGTCTCTCCCGCACGTGCCACTTCCTCGGAGTCACCAAGGAGACGGTCATATTCGACCTTGCCGTAGTCCAGCTTGACGACGCGGTCAGCCAGGTGGTAGAACTTGTCGTCGTGGGTGATGACGAAGACCGTCTTACCCTTCTGCTTTAGCTCAGGCAGCAACTGCGTATAGAATACTTCTTTAAATACCGGGTCTTGATCTGAGGCCCACTCATCAAACAGGTAGAGCGGACGGTCCTCCAGATAAGCCGTCAGGAGTGCGAGTCGCTTTCGCTGGCCGGTCGAGAGGGCCGTGGTCGATAGGACACCATTCTCAACGCTCACCTTGTGGTCCAACTGTAGGCGCGCCAAATAGCCAGCCACACGCGTGTCAGCATCGGCTCCCTTCAAGCCCAGTAGGCTTTCGAAGAGATAGAAATCCGAAAAGACCGTGGAGAACAGCTGGCAATATTGGTCCCGGTTGGCATCCGTGACCTGGCAGTCGTCCAGCCAGATCTCACCGCCTTCGGGGGCATACAGGCCCGTCATCAGCTTGGCCAGGGTGGTCTTGCCGCTCCCGTTTCCGCCCACCATAAAGACCAGTTCCCCAGGGCCAAACTCCAAATCAACGGGGCCCAAAGTAAACAGGTCATTCTCCCGCTCCCGATGATAGGCATGGGTGATGCCACGGAACTTCAGGCGCCGCCACGCCCCGTCTTGGAGTGCAGAGACTTCGGTCGCCGCTGGGGCTGGGTTGGCCAATGCCAGACCCAGCCGTTCCACCTTGTCCAGGGCGATGATGGCGCGCACAAAGGATGGGACCATGTTAAGGATCGAGGCAAAAGGCGTAATCATGTACAGAATGGCCAGCGTGTAACCGGTGATGGTGGCCTGGGACATGGTGAGGAGCAACGGCACCAGGAAGATCAGGAGACCAATCAGCACTAAGAACAGTGCCTGCCCCCAAAAGCCGGCGGCGGTGTAGATCATCATGCCGATCACGTTGTATCGGCGGAAGGCCTGGGCGGTCTGCCCCAACACCTCGGATAGGAAGGCTTCCTGACGACCGCGATGCAACTTAAGTTCCTTCGTCCCCCGCGTTAGCGCCTGGAAGTGGTCGTACAACTGGTCTTCGGACTCACGGGCCTGCTTGAGGTACCGATTTGCCGCGTTGGTCGGCAACTGGTAGGTGATATTCCCTAGCACGGCAAAGCCCAGCGTCATGAGCACGGCCTGCCACGAGAGCCAACCCATGAAGACGAAGCAGCCAACCACAATGGCCAGGTCGACGAAGAGGAGCGGGCTCAAGGTGACGGCCTGCGTCACCGTGGTCACGTCATCGGTCAAGGAGGCCAGTAACCGATGGGACCCCAGCTCCTCCAGCTTCCGCAGCGGAGTGGCCAAGATTTGACGGCTCAGGCGCATGCGCAGCTCGTAGATGGTCCCCTGGCCCAAGTAGACCAGAAGGACTCCCGAGAGTACGCTGCTGACCAGCATGACCGTACCCAGACCAACAAAGCTCCAGACCAGAGTCATCCCCGGTGACGTCCCCTTGTTCAGGACCGCGTTGATCACTGCGACTGTGCCCGCGCTAGTGGCGCCGCTCAACACACCGACGATGACGGCTAGGAGCACTGTCCGTTTGGACGCCCCCCATAGAAAGCGTAGTACATTCACACCAATACCTCCTGAGTACGGTCGCCGGATGCGTGCAACTGCTCGTTCAGCCGTTGGGCCAACACCTGGATGTGCGGGTCAGACATCATCGAGTAGTGATCCCCTGGGACCGGGATCGCCTGAACGCCTCCCGCCACGTAGGACCCCCAGCCCAGACTGTCGCCTGTGGCTGCAACTCCAGCGGTGCCACTGGCCTGGAAAAGGACCGCCGATCCGCTGTAGGGTCCGGGTGTGTACTCTTCCATAGCCTCGACATGCGCGCAGTAGACCTGGTACAACTGCCCCATTCGCGGGGCGCCCAACTCCGGGGCCACAGCGCCAGCTCGGTGAGCCGCCTCAAGCACGTAGGCCAGTTGCGCGTCTTCGTCAAGCCGGCTGAGGTCGTCCCACTCCACGGTCCAATCGTGTTGCGGGATTCCTAGATTATGACCGAAGTCTATTAATTTTCGAGCATGAGCGGATATTACCCTGCTCGAACCTTCGGAATTGCGGGCTCTTGACTCAGGCGTGTGCGCATCCAAGAGGGCCAGTAGTGCGACACGTTCACCGGCCGCCTCCAGTTGACGCGCCATCTCGAAAGCCACGACACCGCCCATAGACCAGCCTGCCAGCCAATACGGGCCCTGCGGCTGAACGGTGCGAATCGCCTGCAGATAGTGCATTGCCATCTCTTCCACCCGGGCGAGGGGCTCTCCGTTGCCGTCCAGCCCTGGCGACTGTAGGCCGTACAGGGGGCGGTCAGGCTCCAGATACGGAGCCAATCGCCCATAGGCGAAGGCAAACCCACCGGCCGGATGAACCATGAAGAGCGGACGTTGCTTACCCGCAGGTCGGATGGGCAACAGGATTTGGCCATGCGCGTCCGTTGTTGCGCCTGGGACGACAGACGCCTCTGTGGCGACTGCCAACTGCGCCACGGTGGGACTGCGGAACAGGACGGCCAGGGGTAGCCGCTTGCCAAAGGCTCGCTCTAGGTGCGCCATGAGCCGCACGGCCATGAGTGAGTGGCCGCCCAAGGCGAAGAAGTTATCGTGGATACC
>DATGYC010000216.1:0-11086 GCA_035298385.1 Symbiobacteriaceae bacterium
GCCGACGCGCGGAAAGCCGGCGACATCAAAGATATCTTTCTCAGGATAGAGGGCCGTCAGCTGACCGCCAACCTCTGGCAGGGCCTCGATCACCTTCGTCTTCATGCCACGCATGCCGGCGTAGAAGACGCCGAATAGGCCGACAGGTCCTGCCCCTACTAGAATGAGATCAAACAGTTCGGTCGTATCAGTCATGACGGAACCTCCTCAGTTTACCCTGATTCTTTCTAACGTTATAGCAACTCGCCACTTAGTATACCATACTTGCCGAAGCCTGTTCATAGCATTTCCCTAGGGCCGGATTTGACGGAAGGAGCGGACGCTGTGGCGAAGGTTCTTGGTCTAGTTCCCTACTTGGTCGCTGTCTCTTTTGTCGCATGGCTGGGTGGACGGGTGACGAGCAGCAACCTGGAATCCTGGTATCGCGGGCTACGGTTGCCGGCCTGGCGCCCGCCAGACTGGCTCTTTGGACCTGTCTGGGCCCTTCTCTACCTGTTGATGGCGGTCGCCGCCTGGCGGGCGGCACGGGCGGGCGCCGACCTGACTTGGTGGTGGATCCAGCTTGCCCTCAACCTGCTCTGGTCCTACGTCTTCTTCGGACGCAAGCAGATTGGACTGGCCGTCGGGGTGATCCTGCTGCTTCTGGTGGCGATTCGTCTGACGATGCGCTCCTTCGGCATGGTCTCCCCGGTCGCAGGGCTCCTGCTCTCTCCCTACCTACTTTGGGTCGCCTTCGCCGCCCTGCTGAACGTCACAATCTGGCGTTTGAATCGATCGAATCGAACATGAAAAACCTGCTGGCCCTCCAGCAGGTTTTGCCTTTGTCGGGGCGGAAAGTTACTCTACAGATTATCTGAACTCGTTCCGGAGGAGGACTCCTGTCGATGAAGGCCGTGCTCTTTGATGTGATGGCGTTGCTCTACGGCCCGGTAGGCGCCGAACTGGTGACTGAGATCCTGGCGAGCGAGGGCGTACACGTGACCGAGGCCGAGGTGGCTGAGGCCCTGGCCTCACTGCCGCCCGAACTGATCGCCTTTGAGCGGGCGATGCGGACGGAGGAGGAGGAGGTCGACTGGGACCGGGCACGCTGGAAGCCGCTGCTGAAGAACCTGGGGATTCCGTACCCGACCGATGCCCTTCTCCTGCGCCTTTGCGAGGCGTCGTTTGGCTATGACGCCTTCTACTCGCTCTATCCAGAGACGCTGGCCGTCCTCCATGCCCTGAAGGAGCGCGGTGTGAAGCTCGGGGTGATCGGGAACTGGGCGCCCTCGCTGCCCCGCCTGATCCAGGCCTTCGAACTCGACGCCTTCATCGACCTGGTCTTGCCGTCGAGTGTGGCGCGGGTGGCCAAGCCGGATGGTCTGCTCTTCCGCCAGGCGGCGGGGGCGTTGGGCGCCCCGGCGGCGGAGACGATTCACGTCGGGCCCTCGCTCTCGCTGGACGTCCTGGGCGCCTCGGCTGCGGGGCTGGCACCGGTCTGGCTGAACCGGACGGGGATCGAGACCGGTCACGAGGTCCTGACGATCACGGACCTGCGGGGGCTGCTGCTCCTCTCGGGGGCGCCAGCGTGAGCGGGGCGTTCGGACCGAGCGACAGTTCCTTTGGCCCGGCTGGCGGGGCCGGGCGCCCCCTAGCGGGCCGGCTGGCCCTCGTAACGGGTGGCTCCCGGGGAATCGGACGAGCCGTCGTTGAGGCCCTGACGGCGGAAGGGGCGACCGTCCTCTTCACCTTTAAGCAGGCCGTTACCGAGGCACGGGCGGTCGCGGGCCAGACCGGGGCGACGGCCCTGCAGCTTGACCTGGCAGATCCGGCGGCGGTTGAACACCTGGCAGCGGAGATCCAGGCCGAATTCGGCCCGGTCGCCCTCCTGGTCAACAACGGCGGGCACGCCCTGGAGAAGCTCCTGCTCGATACGGCGATCGCTGAGTGGGATGAGTTGATGGCGGTCCATCTGCGGGCGCCCTACCAGCTCTCGCGGGCCCTCCTCCCCGGCATGATCCGGCTCGGCTGGGGCCGCATCGTCAACATCGCCTCGATCTGGGGCATGGTGGGGGCGGCAGGAGAGGTCGCCTACAGCGCCGCCAAGGCGGGGCAGATCGGGCTGACCAAGGCCCTTGCCCAAGAGGTAGGTTCACATGGGATCACGGTCAACGCCGTGGCGCCCGGCGCGATCGCTACGGCTATGTTGAGCGACTTGCAGGGGGAGGATCTGGACCGTTGGCTCGAGCGCACCCCGGTGGGGCGGCTTGGTACCGCCGCCGAGGTGGCCTCCGTCGTCGCCTTCCTCTGTCGGCCTGAGGCTTCCTTCATTACCGGTCAGGTCTGGAGCCCGAATGGTGGTGTGGTGATCTAGGTAGCGAAGGGAGAGTGGGAGTTATGGCCCCGCGGCCGCCACGCTATGCAGGCTTTCTCCGGTTCGACTCCTATTCTTCAATCATCCTCAACCAGCAAGACACGCTACAGTTCTACCTTGAACTGCGCTCCCCACGTCCTCGACGCACACAGGGCTTCGTTACCTGTTTTGCTTCAGACCTGGAGCCATGGGGGTTCCGGGATGTAGGGGAGCATGAGGATGAACGAATCGAACGCCTTTGGCATTGGCTCTCTAGCCGCCTACTCACCTTCGCAATCGATCAGAGGCCGGGCCGGACGCGCGGACAGGTCCATTGGAACGCGATTGATGTACGGGTGCATCCGTTCAACGTTGAGAAGGGCGATCTCTGGCTCTTCGTCCCCGTCCCGCGCCTGGAGCGGTATGCGGCGAGCGTCCCGCTCTATGAAGCGATCCAGCGGGGCAACCCCGTGCGTGACTTCCTGCCGCCGGAGACCGGCGGGCGGGACGTCATTGCGCTGGTTCACGACCAGTACCTTGGGCCGTTCAAGCCAATGGGGAGCGCTGGGGGCCTAGGCGGTGGGCTCAAGCCTGCACGCTCCGGCATTGGTACGCTCCCGATGCAGGTCGATGGACTGCAAGTGATCGATGATGTTGACTGGGTCTTCGTAGAAGAGCAGCGCTACGAGGCGCTGCTACAAGGGTTGGCCCGGGTAGCGGACGCGGAGCCGATCCAGGCTCTGCCAGAGGCGCCGCCCGCCCCTCCTGAGGTGGTTGAGCCAGCCCGGGCCGAGCGCGTGCAGGCACCAGCGCCCCCCGCCGCAGGAGGCGTCGGTACAGTGATCGTGCCGGATCGGCAGGTCGCCGCTGTGCCGCAGGTGCCTGAGCCGAGGTTGGCGCCCATGCGGAACGCCGGGGCGCCTACCTGGAGCGAAGAGGGTTTCCTGCAGGCGCTAGAGGCAGAAGCGGTAGTCCAGGAGCTCTTCTACCGGCCGGGTGAGTTGCTCGGCTTCCATGCCGCGCTCAAGGTCGGGACGCTGGTGATCCTGGCCGGACTCTCTGGCACGGGCAAGTCCCGCCTTGTTGAGGTCTACCGGCGGGCGCTCGGTCTGAAGGAGGGGGAGGAGTTCCTCTGGCTCCCCGTCAGGCCCTCCTGGAGCGATGACGCCGACCTGATCGGCTACTATGATCCGCTGCACCAGCAGTACCGCCCCGGCGAGACCGGGCTGGTCGACCTGTTGGTCCGGGCTGAGCAGAACCCGGACCGACTCTTCATGATCTGCCTGGACGAGATGAACCTGGCGCGCGTCGAGCATTACTTCGCGCAGTTCCTCTCGATCCTGGAGCGGCCGCTGGAGCAGCGCTCTTTGCGGCTCTATGCCCGGGAACTGGCCCCCTTGGTCGAGAACGCCGATCAGTATCCGCCGGAGGTCTCCCTGGGGCCGAACGTGCTCTTCTGCGGCACGATCAACCTGGACGAGTCGACCCACACCCTCTCCGATAAGGTGCTGGATCGCGCCTCGGTGATCCGGGTCTCGCACGTCGACATCAGCCTCTGGTGGGAGCAGACCTGTCGCCAGGTGGCGGGCGAGGAGGGCGCCCCGCCACTCCTTGAGCCGATCAGCTTCGCCCAGTGGCGTGCGTGGCAGCGCCCGTTCGACCCGCGCCCCTTTGGCAAGGAGATCGCCCTGCTCCAGGCGCTCAATCAGGCCCTGGCGCAGGGGAGCGCGGATCAGGCCTTCGGCTACCGGGTCGCCCGGCAGGTCCTGCTCGCCCTGCAGAACCTGCCCCGCCGAGTCGGGGGAGAGCCCCTGCTCGCCCCGGAGGCGGTCCTGGACGGCCAGATCGCCCAGCGAATCCTGCCGAAGATCCGCGGGTCGCGCGCGGAACTTGAACCGTTATTGGGTCCGCAGGGGAGCCTGCGTCGCCTCCTGACGGCCTCGGAGCTGAGCCCGTTCACCCTGAGCCTGGCGGAGATCGAGCGGAAGTGGCAGGAGTTGGAGCGCCATGAATTTACCGCTTAACCCCTTCCGAATCGGCCTGGCCGTCTTCGGTGGCGGGCGCTGGCGCCCGGTGATCGCCGCCGGTTCGTGGCAATTCGATCCGGGTCAGGCGGTCACCCTCTGGCAGGTGCGTGAGCAGGATCGATTCCGGATCACCTTTGAGTCCGGTCCGCGCGACGCTCAGCTGTGGATCGAGGGATTGGACGTAACCCTCCGGCCAACGGAGGATCTGGTGGTGCCGATGCAGGCGGAGGCTGGGGCCGATCTCTATCCGTGGTACCCTGGGGCGTACTCGCTGCGGGTCACCTGGGGGGACCGGGTCGCCCACGGTCTTCTGGAGGTCCAGCCCAAGGAGATGACCGCAGATGGCCTGCATCTCCTGCGGGCGGACCTGGAGCAGCTCATTGGCGGGCTGACGTTGGATCTTTCGACGCATGGCTATATGAAGGTGGAGACAGCGGGCGGAGAGGGCGCCCTCCACCAACTCTCTTTGCTGCGCCAGGCCGCAGAGGAGCTCCGACCCGTGCTCCGGCAGATTGAGGCCGAGCCGCAGCGGGCGCTCGGGCGGGCCTATGACCTGCTCCCGCTTCACCGTGCCCGCCGCCTGGACGGTCGCTCTTTCCGCTGGCTGGCCCGTGGGGAGTGGATCCGCCATGAGCGGACGGCGGCGGCCGTGGCCGGCCCCCAGATGATCCTGGCCCCACGCCCGGAGCCCTCCTATGATACGGAGGAGAATCGGGTGATCGCGTGGATTCTCTCTCGCCTTGAGGGGCGGAGCCGTCATCTGGCGGAGGCTGTGGGTCGGGAGATCGTCGCCCTGGCCGAACAGCGCCGCTCCTTCGAGGCGAAGGGATGGGCGATCGGGGAGATCCGCCAGCGCGAGGTGGCCTACCGCGGGATGGAGCAGTTGGCCAACCGCCTCTGGCGGGAGTTTGGTGGCTACCGTCGGCGCCCCTATCTGGCGGCGGTGGGCGCCCTGACCGGCCTGCCCCGCCCGACCGTGACGCTCCAGAAGGATAGCCGGTACCGTCAGGTCTACGCCTGGTACCAGCGGTTGGAGCGAGCGGCGGAGGTCGCCCCGGATGGCGCCCCCCAGCACGTCAAGCGCTCCAGCCTGCTCTACGAGTACTGGGCGCTCCTCCGCCTGCTCCAGCTCTTGACCAGCCAGGGCTTCCACCTCGAGGGTGGGCGCCTTAGCGAGCAGCTAAAGCGGGCGAATCGGGACCGCGTCGTCCCCGTGATCCCGGAGGAGGAGACCTTCTGGCTCGCCCGGTCGGACGGGCGGCGGGTTGCGGTTACCTATGAGGGGCAGTTGCCCCGGACCCGACAGGAGGCGATCGCCGCTGGTTCGCCTCTCTACTTGATGGCATCAAATAATCGGCCGGACTTCCGGCTCGATCTCTACGACGGTGAAGCATACATGGGTTCGGTCCTGGCCGATGCGAAGTATGCGCCGGCCTGGAATATCTGGTCGGAGCGGGAGTATGGCCGATCCATGCCCCAACTGCAGGCCTATGCAACCGCACTTCGGCATGTGGCGGCGCCCCGTCAGCCCGCCACGCTGGTCGTGCTGGCCCTCTATCCAGGCCGCGGTAGCGAGGAACTGCCGGCGGAGGTAGAGGGTGGGTTGATTCAGCTCGTCCCGCTACGCCCTGGACTTCCGTCCGATTCACTCCACGCGCAGTTGCGCCGACTGGTAGGTGGTACACCATGACCGAGGAACAGACCTGGCTAATCGCCCTGTCGATCGAACAGTTGGGACAGGCCTGCAAGGCGGCGGGTGTCAAGGTGGACGGCTTTCGCCACCTGAACCTGGTGCCCCGCCTCCTGTTGGAGCGGCAGATCATGATGGTCTTGAACCGGCATCGGGGCCAAGCCCGTTCAGCGAAGCTGCGCGCGGCGCTCGGTTCGGCGTGGCGGGAGCGGTATCCCGCACTGGAGGGTCTCCTCAAGGGTGGATTGACCCCCGCTGCGGGTGATGAACGACCGGAGTTGGAGCGATGGGGTGAGTGGCTGGCGGGTCTCTGCCGAACCTTCGGGCGGGCGCCCGTTCAGATGGGGGTGCAGGTGATGGACCTTCCATGGGCAGAGAATGAACGCCTCTCCCAGTTGGAGCCCTATTGGCCGGCCGATGTCGCCCTTATGCCTACGCCTGCTGCCCCGGAGGGGGTCGAGCCGACCACTGAGGTCGAGGAGGATGAGGAGGCTACCGTAGCTCTACGGCCGGAATGGCGCCAGGAGCGAAGCCAACTGCGTGCGAAGCTGAAGAGCTTGGCCCAGGAGAATCAGGGGCTTCAGCGAGCCCGCACCTCAGCCGAGTACCGAGCCGCCCATTATCAGGCCCAGGTGGAGCAGGTACGAGTGGAGATGGAGGCCCTGGCCAACCGGACCGACTGGCCCCACCCCAGAATGATGGTTCAGCGGCTCATCCACGGGTTGATGGAGGCGCGGCGGCAGATTCTGGACCTGGAGATGGCAAACGCCGAGCTACGGTTGGCGCTCGGTCAGACCCCAGAGGCCGAGGCGGCGGCCGACATGGAAGAGTCAGAAGAGTAGTAGGCGATACTAGGGCGGACGGGCCAATCTAGGGGCGGGTCACTAGGGGACCCGCCCTCTTTTCATTGGGCAGGGAGTGGGCGTAGACTGGAGATGCAGAGAAGAATGAACAGATCTGGACGTGACGACGATGAAGAGTCAGCGCTTTCCGTATTGGGCCGTCCTGCTGCCTTCGATCCTCGTTGGCTCCTTCGAATTCGCCCGCCACACCTTCTTTGAGCGGGTCCTTCCCCGCACGTGGGGGAACATTGGCGCCGCCGTGTTGGTCGGAGCGGCCTCTGCCATCTACATTGGCCTGGCCTTTCGCTATATCCGGCAGATGGAGCGGCATGCCTCGCGGGCCCGTGAAGAAGCGACCCTCTTACAGGAACGAGATCGGCTTGCCCGAGACCTGCATGACAATATCAGCCAGACGGTCTTCTATATGGCCGTCCGATTGGACGAACTGGCTCAGACCGGCGATCCCACCCTTCAGGAGGCGGTGGCCGATTTGAAGGATGATCTGCAAGCGGCGGATGCGAAGATTCGCCGGACGATCGCTGACCTGCGGCGTCGGCGGGCGCCCCGCACCCTTGGGGCGGCCCTGCGGTCCACGGTCGATGAGGTCGCCCGGACCTTCCGCCTGAAGGTCGACCTAGTCGAGCCTAGCCAGGAGATCCGGCTTGGCGAAGCAACGCTTGAACACGTCGGCGGCATTCTCCATGAGGCGCTGACGAACGCCGCCAAGTACGCCGCGGGCGCGAAGGTCTCGGTTACCGCCACCGTCCGGCGGGATGCGCTGCACCTGGTCGTGCAGGATAGCGGTCGTGGCTTCGATCCAGACGGCACACCAGCGGGTTTTGGCCTACAGATGATGGCCGAACGGGCTGCCATGATGGGCGGCTCACTCCACGTTGTCGCATCCCCGGGCGCCGGGACCCGGGTTGAACTGACCGTACCACTGAACGGGCAGCAGCAAGAAGGGGAGCGGTAGCATGAACCAGGTACGAGTCCTGCTTGCGGATGATAGTCCTCTGGCTCGAAAGGGAACGGCGGCCATCCTAGCACGAGACCCAGCCTTCTCTGTGGTGGGGGAGGCGAGCGATGGTCATGAGGCGGTCCGACTGGCCACCGAGCTAAAGCCCGATCTGGTGATGATGGATATCCGGATGCCGAAGTGTGACGGCCTGCTGGCGACCAAGCTCTTGAAGCGGGCGGTGCCCGAGACGACGGTCGTGATCCTCTCGGTCTCGGACGATCCGGGCGATCTCTTTGAGGCGATTCGGGTTGGGGCCCAGGGCTATCTAACCAAGAATCTGGCCCCGGAGGTCTGGCTGGAGTACTTGACGCCGTTCGCTCGGGGCGAGGCCTCGATCCCAAAGCATGTCGCCCGCCAGATCCTCCACGAGTTTGAGCGACCGGAGCCCCATCGGCGGGTCGCCTCCCCAATCACGCACCGCGAGGAGCAGGTCCTGCGCCTGGTTGGTGAAGGTATGACCAATCGGGGGATTGCAGAGCGGCTCGTTGTGGCCGAGAATACAGTCAAGAACCATATCAAGTCGATCCTAGAGAAGGTGCAGGTCAAGAACCGGGTTCAGCTGGCCATCTGGGCCCGGAATCACCTGCCGGGGGAGGTCGAGTAGGTGCGCGTTGCGATCCGTTTTCTGATCAGCCTGCTGCTGGTGGGCGCCCTCGTTGGCTGCTCGACGCAGAAGATCGAGTCGCCGGGGCCGAGCCAGCCCACGAAACAGTTATACGTGGGCCTTCACACCACGGACTGGGAGGTCCGGGTAAAGATTGAGCCCCTCCAGCCGGGCGACCGGTCGGCGACGCTGAAACTGATTGCGCATAGCGGTGAGATCCCGGTCGGGACCCTGCTCGCGCTGGAGCTGAGCAAGCCGGAGGGGGCGGGGGCCCCGCAGCGCTTCGAGGCGAAGCCGTTAGGCAATGGGGAGTTTAAGGTTGATGCGATTCCGCTGACGGCTGGAAAGTGGCAGCTTCGGGTAATCGTGTCGGCACCAGGGACCGAGCCCCAGTCGAGCGGCTATACGTTTGAGGTTCCGGCTTAGAGGCAGAGAGGGCGGCGACCCGCGATGGGGCGCCGCTCTAATTTTTTCGCTGAAGTTCGGTTACGAATTACCAAACTTTTCCAGAAGATCCCTCGTCTATTCTGATGGAGGCCGATTCCATCTTGAGGAGGCGATCGAATGTCTCGTCCCGTTTGGGCTGCTGGGCTGCTCGTGCTGGTCCTTGCCATGCCCGCACAGGCGGCGTCCGGCCTGAAGCCTATGATGCCGACCACACCCCCTGCCCCGACTGCCCCGGTCGCGACCATTGCTGAGGGGACTGCGATCCAGGTGGCCCGTTCCCTCTTCCCGGCGGAGTTGGTCCAAGCGAAGCCGAACGTGGAACTCTCCCCGCACTACAGCGGGCACGCCGTCTGGGACATCTCCTGGGAAGGCGATGGCATGATCTTCGTCTCGGTGGATGCACGTGACGGGCAGGTCGTCTCCGTTAACCGCTGGAAGAACGGCCCTACTCTGCCTTCTACGACCCGGTTGACGCAGGCGGAGGCGGAGGCGAAGGCGGCTGGGTGGCTGGCGAAGCTGGCGCCGGGCGCCCAGTCAGCCCTCGTGGCCGCAAAGTCGCCCTTCGCGGACTGGTATGACCCCAGCGCCTACACCTTCGGCTATAACTGGCAGGCGATGGGCTACCCGGTTCCGAACGCCGGTGCGTACCTGCGGATCGAGGATGCCACCGGAGAGTTGTTGGGCTGGCATCTGAATCGCCCCGAGGGGAAGATGGTCTTGCCGCCGGCCATCCTGGCGGAGTCAGAGGCGCGGGCGGCCTTTGCGAAGCTCCCGCTTACACTGAGCTACACCAGGGCCTACTGGAAGGACGAGTCGTACCACACGAAGCCCTCGAGCTCCTCGCCGATGCTGTTGGCCTACCTTCCGCCGCAGGAGCTTGCACTCTCCCAGTCGGGCTCGTGGATCGGTCCGGACGGGCAACCGTTGCCGGATGTGACGATTCCTACCTGGAAGCAAGTGCCGCCTCCGATCGTGCCGTACAAGCCTCCGACGGAGCCCCTGAGCAAGGCGGAGTCCCTGATGATCGCCCAAAAGGCGAGCGGGCGGACGGGTGAGCCGGATTTGGTCAGCCTTTCCCGCTGGGACGGCCAGTTGACCTATAACTTCGGCTGGGTCGACTGGTCGAAGCCCGAGGGGAACGAGCTGAACGTCAGCGTCGATGCGGTGCGTGGTCTGGTGCAGGAGATCTGGAGCGGGAAGGAGTTCTCTGAGGGCCCTGCGACTCTCACCCCCGCTGAGGCCCAGCAGATCGCCGTCGACTTCATGGTGACCTACCGACCGGATCTGGCTGGGGTGCTCTATTACCCGGCTGCCAACCTGGTGAACGGTTTGGGCAGCTACATCTTCCGGTTTAACCTGCAACATGAAGGGATCATGGTGCAGGATTACAGCGCCGAACTCTGGATCAATGGGGCGACTGGCCAGGTGGTCACTTTCTGGGGCCCCCACCAGATGCTTGAGCTCGATCTGCCCAAGCCGGAGGGGATCTTGCCCCCGGGGCCGCTGATGGCCAAGCTGGTCGAGGTCGCCGGGCTGGAACTCGGGTGGGTGCAGGTCCAGCCGGCCGGTGAGGAGCCGTTCCTCCAGTTGGTCTGGCACTTGGGTCAGTCGGTCCCGGTCAGCTTGATTGAGGCCCAGACGGGCATCTTCCGTGACGAAGAGGGGACGGATGTCTTGAAGTTCCGCCTCCCGCCGACTGACGTGGCCGGTCATTGGGCGGAGCACGAGATCTTGGCGCTCTTCGATCAGCGGATCGTCACGGTGGAGTCTGGCAAGTTCATGCCGGAGCAGGCTATGACCGAGGCGGAGGCGGCGGCCTGGCTTGCGCGCCTGAATTACACCGGGCCGCGGCCGTTCGCAACGGAGGTACCGGCGGTCGGCAAGGATGGGGCCGAAGTCGCCCCAGGTGAGCCGAACCCGGCCACGCCGATCACCCGTGAGGCCTTCGTCCGGCAGGTCGTCGTGGCGCTGGGCTACGAGAAGATCGCCGGGATGAAGAACCAGATCTGGATGGACTTCCACGACCAGGCCCAGATCGAGCCGGGCGCCCGGAACGCCGTCGCAGTCCTCAACGGCCTTGGGGTGATCCGGGGCACGCCGGAAGGCTACTTCCTGCCCAAGAAGTC
>DATGYC010000217.1:0-13436 GCA_035298385.1 Symbiobacteriaceae bacterium
GAGCACCAAAGAAGGGCATACTCCGATCAATTGGCGCAATCTGGAGGGAGTCCCATGTCCCGAAACCGTGCCCTGCTCCTCGCAGCGGTCGCCCTTGCCACCGCCTGCTTCGCGTGGGCCCTCGTTGGCTCACCCGCCGCCCCCATTCCTGTGATTGTGGGCGCCCTCGCTTCCGTGATCGCTGGACTCCTGGCTGACCGCCTGGGTGGCCGCCTGGTCCTGACCGGCATCCTGGGCGCCACCGCCCTGGTCCTGCTGGTGCTGGGCGTGACCGGGATCGGCGGGCCGCTCCTCGGGGTGGCCGCTGGCGCCGTCCCCGCCGGGGTCCCCTTCCTCGCCCGCTGGTTCCGCCCCGAACAGACCGGCCTGGTCCTGGGGCTCTACTGCCTCGGCACGCTGGGGATCGGCGTCGCCTTCCTAGCCGGACCGACCTTCACGGCGGCACTCGCACCGACCCTGCTCTGGCTGGGCGCCGCTCTCCTCGCCTTGATGGTGGCGGCCCTCTTCTACCTGGGCGCCGGGGAGGTGCCGTGGGCCCGGAATCCCGGTCAGTCCAAGCCGGAACTGCTCCTGCAGCCGATCACCCTGCTCCTCACGCTCTGGTACATGATCGCCTTCGGCTCCTACCTCGCCTTCGGCCTCTACCTGCCGACGCTCCACCGCGAGGTCTATGGGGTGGAGGCCAACGGCCTGCCGGGGCTCTTCCTCCTGCTCGGCGTACTGGCCCGCCCCGTTGGCGGCTGGCTGGCCGATCGACTCGATGGGCGCCGTGCCCTGACCGTCAGCCTCCTCGGCGTGGGCGGGCTAGCGACGCTGCTGACGCTGCATCTGACGGAAGGGCCGTTCAAGGCCGTCCTCTGCCTGCTCGCCATCGCCTTCGGCCTGGGCAGTGGCGCTGTCTTCCAGCAGATCCCGGTCTACTTCGCCGGTCAGACCGGATTGGCGGCAGGTCTGATTAGCGGGGTGGGCTTTCTGGGTGCGCTCGTACCAACCTTCCTGATGGCGCCCCTGCGGGACCGGCTCGGCTCCTACACCCCCGCCTTCGCCCTCTTAGCTGCCGTGGCCTTCGCCAGTTGCTTCCTCCTCCCCCTGATCGGCCAGCGGCGCGTCCCCTGGCAGCCGCTCAAGGAGCAAGCGGGACTGCAGCGCCTGGAGCGACTCTTCGTCAGTCGGGCCTCGATGAACACCTTCCTGCTCCTGGTGATCCTGGCGGTCATGATCTATATCGGCTCGATGGCCTTCGTCCACCTGGACCCAATGCTCTACGGCTACGGCGTCGGCACGATCGTCGCCCTGGTCGGCCTGACCTGGCGGATGACGGCCTGGGCGATGCGCCCCGCCACCCGTACCCTGGCCCGCCGGATGCGGGAGCGCCTCTGGCGGCGGGTCCTTGTCAAGGTCGGCGTCAGGAGCCCGATCCCCGAGGGCGTCGGTCGCTGGTACGAGGGGCGCCGTCATCCCGGGGGCAACATCGAGGCGGGCGACCGCTTGCTGCGCGGTGGCGCCTATCCGACCACCGACAAGGCAGCGGATCCTAGCTACAAGGCGGCTGTCGCCGAAGGGCGGGTCTCGCCCGAGCGGATGCGGGCGGAGTCGCCGCACGTCAAGAAGGCGAAGGAGCCCGGGGTCAAGCGAGAAGGCTCCCCAGCGACGGGCTCCAGACTGCCGGACTCCTCGCACTTCCACCCAGCGAATCCGCCGGATCCGGATGGGGTAGTTACGAACCCGGGTAAGCCGGGGCGCCCGGGCATCTGGGTCGCCATCACCGCCACCTTCTGGAACATCCTGCTCAACCGCTTCATCATCCGCCGCTCGGTCTGGCGGGGGGTGCAGCACATGTTCCTGATGTGGGGGATCCTGATCTCCTTTGCGATCACGATCCCGCTGACCTTTGGCTGGATGCACTTTGAGGCCGTCAATGAGCACACTTATACGGTCGTGGCAATGGGGATCCCGGTCGTCACCATGCCGGTCCACGGCATCCTGGCCGGACTGGTCTACCACGGGCTAACCACGGGGGCGGTCCTGACGCTGATCGGCGGCTCGATGATGCTCCTGCGGCGCCTGGTCGACAAGGATGCCAAGGTGGACCAGCGGGTGAACTATGACCTCTTCCCGCTCTACCTGATCATGGCGGTGACCGTGACGGGCCTGGCCCTGACGATCAGCCACATGTGGGCGGAGGGCTGGGCCTACCCGGTCATCTCGATCATCCACCAGATCACGGTCGTCTTCCTGCTGCTCTACCTGCCCTTCGGCAAGCTCTTCCATATCCCGATGCGGGCGCTCTCCGTAGCGGCGGACGTCTACCACGAGGTGGGCGCCCACGAGGGCCTCCTCCACTGCGCCCGCTGCCAGAAGGCCTACGCTGTGGCGAGCCAGGTGCGGGATGTGGTCAACGTCCTAGCCGAGTCCGGCCTCTCGCTAAAGGCGCCCGATGGCGAGACCTACCTAGCGGAGTACTGCCCCCAGTGCCGGCGTGTGTTACGAGCGTTGATCTATAGTCGGCGCGAGTTACGGCCCGAGGAGAGAGGCTCCGCGGCCCCGCTCTTTGCTCCGGCTGGTCGTACCCTGGGGACTGAAGAAGGGGCGCCCCTGGGGATGTAAGGGGTGGGATTGGGGAATGGTGGTGTAGTAGTTCTTTTATTTTTGGGATTATGGGGATTATGGGGATGACTAGGTGTGGGGGGCTAGATGGGGCACTTCAAGGTGAAGGGGTCTGTCTTCACACAGAGCCCCCTCCGCAAGAGCCCCCACGAAAGATCAAAAGCTAGTCCCCCACACCAGGTAATCCCCCTAATCCCCAAAATCCCCGTAAAAAAAAGACCAGCTACACCACACCCCCAACGACTCCCCCCCATCCACAACCAAACAAACAGGAGGCCCCACATTTGGCGACCTTGGACCCACGTGTAGACCCAATGGCTGGGATCCTCCCCGCCACCCACCATCCCATCGCCAACCCCCTGGACCGACCGGACGAGCGTCTCACCGCCACCCACTGCTGCTTCTGCGGCATGCAGTGCGGCATGCTCCTGCGGACCAGCGAGACCACCGGCCGGGTCGTCGGCGTTGAGCCCCGCTATGACTGGCCCACCAATGAAGGCCGCCTCTGCCCCAAGGGCGTGATGGCCTATACCCAGGTCAACCATCCCGACCGCCTGATCAACCCCCTCATCCGGCAGGGCGGCGAACTCGTCGAGACCGACTGGGAGACCGCCCTCACCACCGTCGTGGAGGGCCTCCAGCGGGTCCAACAGCAGCACGGCAAGGACGCCGTCGCCGTCTACTCCGGCTCCTCCCTCACCAATGAGAAGGCCTACCTCGCCGGCAAGTTCGCCCGCCTCGCCCTCGGCACCCGCCACATCGACTACAACGGGCGCCTCTGCATGTCCAGCGCCGGCGTCGCCTACAACAAGGCCTTCGGCATCGACCGGCCCGGCTGCTCCTTCAAGGACGTCATGGAGACCGATCTCCTCCTCGTCTGCGGCTCCAACACCCCCGAGTGCCACCCGACTGGGATCGTCTACCTCTGGAAGGCGCTCGACCGGGGCGCCCGCCTGATCGTCGTCGATCCCCGTGAGACCCACATCGCCCGCGCCGCTCATCTCCACCTGAAGATCCGCCCCGCCACCGACGCCGCCCTCTACAACGCCCTCCTCTATCAACTGATCAAGGAAGACCTGATCAAGGAAGAGTTCATCAAGGCCCGTACCGTCGACTGGGCAAAGACCAAGGAGGCGGCCCTGCAGATGCCGCCCGGCCTCGCTGCCGAGATCTGCGGGGTCGACGAGACGGCGATCATCCAGGCCGCCCGCTGGTACGGTCGGGCCGCGAAGGCCGTCACCCTGCACGCCCGCGGCATCGAGCATCACGCCCAGGGCACCGAGAACGTCCTCTGCCTGATCAACCTCGCCCTCGCCACCGGCAACGTCGGTCGGCCCGGCGCTGGTGTGGCGACGCTGACCGGACAGGGGAACGGCCAGGGCGGGCGCGAGGTTGGCCAGAAGGCGGACCAGCTCCCCGGCTACCGCAAGATCTATGACCCCGCCGCCCGCGCCCACATGGCCAAGGTCTGGGGCATCGATGAGTCCCTGATCCCGCAGGCAGGCTACAGCGCCGTTGAGCAGTTCGATGCGATCGACAAGGGCGAGATCCGCGGCCTCTACCTCCTCTGCTCCAACCCCCTCGTCTCCCTCCCCTCGATCAACTTCATGACCGATGCGATCAAGAAGCTCGACTTCTTCGTCGCCTGCGACTTCTTCCTCTCAGAGACCGCCCAGTACGCCGACGTCGTCCTGCCCGTCACCGTCTGGGCCGAGGATGAGGGCACGACGACCAATACCGAGGGGCGCGTCATCAAGTACAACAAGGCGGCCCAGCCGCCCGCCAACGTGCCGACCGACTGGCAGATCATGTGCGAGATCGCCCGCCGGCTCGGCAAGGGCGAACTCTTCCCCTTCACCGAGCCCAGGCAGATCTTCGATGAGCTGCGCGAGGCTAGCCGGGGCGGTATCTCGGACTACTACGGGATCACCTACGAGAAGATCGAGGCGCAGAAGGGCGTCTTCTGGCCCTGCCCGACCCTCGATCATCCCGGCACCCCCATCCTCTTCGAGGAGCGCTTCTACCATCCGGATGGCCTCGCCCGCTTCCACCCGGTGATCTTCGCAGGGGTCCCGGAGGAGCCGGGGGGCGACTACCCGCTGCGCTACACGACCGGGCGGGTCGTCTACCACTACCTCTCGGGGAACCAGACACGGCGGATCCCGCTCCTGCGGGACCTGGCGCCCGATCCCTACTGCGAGATCCATCCGGTGACGGCCAAGCAGTATGGCATCAAGCCGGGCGACTGGGTCCGCGTCTCCTCCCGGCGCGGCTCGATCGTGCTGCGGGCCGAGATCACGGCGATCACCCGAACGGACACGGTCTTCATCCCCTATCACTGGGGTGGGGATCTCGCCGCCAACCTGCTGACGCTGCCCAAGCTCGACCCCTACTCCAAGATGCCGGAGCTCAAATCGGCGGCGGTCCGGATCGAGAAGAGCGATCCGCCCGACGAACCGGCGCTCAAGGTCACCCACTTCAAGCACAGCAACACAACAGAGACCCCCTTCCAGGGGAGCGACAGAGCGGGAGGTACGACTCATGCCTAAAGCGATGGTGATCGACTACGCCCGTTGCATCGGCTGCCACGCCTGCGAGGCCGGTTGCCGGGAGTGTGGCGATCACGGTCAGATCGGGCGAGCCTTCGTCGATATCATCCGGCCCGACGAGTCGATCCAGACCGCCCCGATCATCTGCATGCACTGCAAGGACCCGGCCTGCGCCCGCTCCTGCCCGACACAGGCGATCCCGGTGGCGCCGGACGGCACCGTCCTCTCGGCGATGAAGGAGCGCTGCGTCGCCTGCGCCAACTGCACCTACGCCTGCCCCTTCGGTATCCCGATGATCGACAACAACGCCAAGATGATGGTCAAGTGCGACATGTGCTTTGAGCGAACCACGCACAACCTCGCACCGATGTGCGCCTCCGTCTGCCCGACGCAGGCGATCAAGTTCATCTCGATCGAGGAGGAGGCCCCCTACCTGACCGGGCGCCGGTTGGAGAACCGCTTCCAGTTCGGTGACTCGGTCATCGAGACGAATACATATGTAGCGCTCGGCGCCGACCCCGACTACTTCCGCGGCTCCCACGGCGGGGCCTACACCGAACTCCCGAACACCGGCCTGCCGCCGCAGATTGGCGGACTGGGCTATCCGGAGTCGACCGGCTTCATCACCCCGGCCTCGCCGAAGGGCAGCCTAGGCTTCTCGCCCTGGCCCGCTACGGCGGGGGCCGGCAGTGGCCGTGTAGACCCAGCCACCGCCGGGGCTGGATCTGGCAGCGCAGAAAGGTAAGGGAAGCGCCCATGATGAGACAGATCTACCGCCGGATGGTCACCACCATCCATCGCGATGAGGAGCACCGCCTCAACCGGCGGGCCTTCCTGCACCTGACCTTCCTCGGCTCGGTCGCCGTCGGCCTCTCGGCCCTGCCCCTGGCGACGCTCGCCCGCTGGGCGCAGCGCTCTGGGCCGAAGTCATCGCCCACATCTGAGGGCGTCCCGATCGCCAAGGCGGCCGAGATTCCGCCCGGGGAGGCGCGCAACTTCAACTGGCCGACCGCCCATGACCCGGCCGTCCTGGTCCACCTGCCGGAGGGCAAGTTCGTCGCCTATGACCGCAAGTGCACGCACCTGCAGTGCCCGGTCCTCTGGGACAAGGAGCAGAACCACCTGGTCTGCCCCTGCCACGACGGCCACTTCGATGCCCGGACAGGCGATGTGATCAGCGGCCCGCCCCAGCGCCCGCTGCCGATGATCGATGTCGAGGAGCGCGAGGGGACGATCTACGCCCTTGGTCGGCACAATCGAGGAGTGAAGACCGATGCTACCTGAATCGCAGCCAAAGGCTGAGCCCCGCCTCTGGCAGTTGATCGCCCTTGGAGGGATCCTAGCGATCCAGATCGCCCTGCTGCAGATCGCCCTGAACCGACTCGTCTGGGGGTACTACCCGCGGGTCTATGCGCCAGCGGTCTGGGCGCTGGTGCTGAGTGGGGTCTCTTGGTTGTTGTATAGCTTCGTGGATCGGGAGCAGACGTAAAGGGAAGAGCCCTGCGCCTTTGTTCGCGCAGGGCCCTTGTTATCAGTATGTGGGCTGCTGCAGGAGGACGAGGTTACCATTTGGCATCCAGCCACTCGGGTAGTAGCCCGTCAGGTAGGCCCAGTGGACCTCGCCCGTCTCCAGGTTGACCAGTCCTGGTTGCGCCTTCATGCCCTCCGTGGCAGTCGGCTCCGTGGATCGAACGGTCGTAGACCACTTGCCATCCGGCGAGATCTGGGGCCAGAAGTCGGCCATCCGCTCAACCTCGCGCCCTTGCATGTCGAAGCGACCGACCTGCCAGGTCTCCCCGACTTGGTACCGCACCCAGAGACCGCGGCGATCCCACCCAACCACATCGGCGGATGGATCGACTTCAACGCGGACCGCCTCTCTGGTTGCGAGGCTGAGGAGCACCAGGGCGCCCTTCTCCCCCGCCTTGTCGACGAGGGCAAGTCGGTCCCCATCTGGGCTAAGGGCCAGTGGGGCGCCCGCCTTTGGGCTGACACGTGTATGGTAGCGTTCTGGGTACTCGGTCAGCTTGCCGGTGCCCAGGTTCAGCACCCGCACGACGAACTCCGTGGTCGGGTCATGGAAGGGCGGGCGATAACGAGAGGCCCATGCCACCTGTTGCCGGCCATCAAAGGCGTGGCCGATTACGCCGCCTGTCTCACCCAGGTCCTGTAGATGTCGGACGGCTGCGTCGCTCAGCCATGCGTGGGTGGAGCCTAGTAGTACGACTCGGCCATCGGGCAGCCAATCGGCGGTCCACCAGTCGGACTGCTCGGTCAGGCGCCACTGCTCCCCGGTCGTTCGGTCCAGTACCTCGATCCAGACCGGGTAGGTCGTCTTCATCCGGCTCTTGTCGATGACAAAGAGCAGGGCGTGGTCTCCAGTGGGACTTACCTGGAGGCTACGTGTTGGAGCGTGTAGCGTAAAGTGGCCACCGGCACCTGTGTTCCCCAAGAGGAGTTCGGCGGGTGAGATCAGCCAGATGTCCTGGGCCACCTCGGGCGCAGCGATGGCCATCGGTGGCACGACAGGCTCACCGAGGTCGCCTACCCAGGTCTGTCGTAGGAGCTCTGGGCAGCGCGCATCCACCTCGATCTGGCGCGCCTTGCCCTGCTCGAGGTCCGGCGCCATCTGCATCCCACAGGTGATGGTCACCCGCCCGCGCGTCCCCGTCACCTCCAGTGACCAAGCCGTCGGACCCCAGAAGGCGGCGCCGGTCTTCTCTCTCCGCTCGTAACCCAGCAGCCCCTGGTAGCGCCCACCATCGATCGGCACCGTCAGCTCTGGGAGAACCCAGGACTCGCTCTCCGGCTTGCTCCAGGAGACTGATAGGTAGGACTCCGTCGCCTTCTGCTGCCACTGGATCCAGCAGGGACCGCGGTCGGTCTGCACCCAATCCAGACCGATCGCTGGGTGCACGCCCACCAGCACCGCCGTGCACGGCTGATCGGAGGGTGGCTGATCGGCGGGTGGTGGCTGATCGGAGGGTGGCTTCTCTACCTCCCCCTTCTCTTGCGTGACCGGGGCCGGCACGGCTGGGGCCGGGGTCAGCCGTTCGCCTGCACGGCTACAGCCGACCAGGATGAGAGCAACGAGTAGAGTGAGCCGAAGGCGCATCGTGAAGCCTCCCGTCGAACAGGTATCACTAGTCCGACGGATCAGCCTCGCTCCCGGTTCCACCTCGTCCTACGAAGAGCCCTGCGCTTCCTAAGGCGCAGAGCTCCGTCAGCTTTTTACAATCATGCCTGCCAGTCTACTGGAAAGAACCTGATGGAGAGGGGGCGATCGACGCTGAAAGGCCCAAGAATCGGTGGAGGCGCGGCTCTTCCGTCAGGATTTTCGCCGCAGACTTGGATTTCAACTGACAAAAAACTGACGGAGGCGACAACCTAAGCCTTGCGCCCATTCAAGGCGCAGGGCCCTCATCCATCTACCGCCCCTCCGGCGTCTGATGGCGCCAGAGCGGGTACGGGATCCCTGCCAGGCGGTTGATCACGATCGCCTGAATCACCATGATCAGGACCGCCGTCATCAGCACGACCAGGGTGTGGGGCTTGGTCATGATCCCCAGGGCGATGATCAGGGTCGTCGCTCCTGCCGGGGGATGCTGGGTTCGGAAGAGGACCGTCAGACCACCCGTCGCCGCCAGGGCCAGCGCTGCCGCCACGATGCGGGCGCCCGTCACCCCCGCTACGAAGGTCGGCGGCGCCAGGGCGAGCCCGGTCACCTGCAGGGCGAGATAACCGGCCAGCACGCCGATCAGATGGCCCAGGATCACGTTGCGGGGCGAGGCGACGGCCGCCTTTGGCGTAGCGAAGAGGATGAGCGCGGTGGGGCCGAGTGAAGGAAAGAGGTAGGGCTCATGGGCCAGATGGGCGACGAGTCCGAGGAGGCCCAGGGTGATGAAACCGTTGATCACGGTATAGATCGCCTGGATCGGCTCCTCGCCGTAGCGTCTTTTCAGGGCGTCTAGATGGTAGAAGCGCATGGCGAAGCGACCTCCTTGGCGTTGCCGCGATAGTAGCATGGGGGAATCAGCCCTATTGTATGCCTTGACGAGGCTAGGTAGGGCGCCGTCCGTTAGCGCTATAGAGCGGACTGGAAAAGGCGGCCCCCTGCCAAGCTGGCAGGGGGCCGCCCTCGTCTTGCTACACCACCGGCGCTGGCCGGCCCAACGCATAGCCCTGGCCGAACTCCACGCCCATCCCCGCCAGCAGCGTCGCCACTTGGCGGTTCTCCACCCACTCAGCGATCACCTGCTTCGCCAGGGCATGCGAGACCGCCGTGATCGCCTCCACCATCACCCGGTGCTGTGGGTTGGTATCGATGTTCCGCACAAAGACCCCGCTCAACTTGACGAACTGGACCGGCAGCACGGCCAGGTACTCAAAGGAGGCGAAGCCCGAGCCGAAATCGTCCAGCGCAAAGCGCACCCCTAGCGCGGAGAGCCGCGTCATCCACTGCCGGGCCCGACCCAAGTCGCGCACCGCCGTCGTCTCCGTGATCTCAAAGACCAGCCGGCCCGCCACCGCCGGTCCCGCCGCCTGTACCGCCTCCTCGATCGAGTCAAGCAGGGCCAGGGAGGAGAGCCCTTGGCCCGACAGGTTGACGAAGAGACTCCGTGCCGGTTGTGCCGCCAGCAGTCGGATGGCCTGACTCACGACCCACCGGTCCACGTGCGGCAGCAGATGATACTGCGCCGCTACCTCCAGGAACTGGCCCGGCGAGAGTAGCTCGCCACCCGGTCCCTGTAGCCGCAGGAGGAGCTCGTCGAATGGCCTCTCCCCCGTCGCCAGGCGCTCGATCGGCTGGCGGTGGAGCACAAAGCCGGTTCCTTGGATCGCCTCCTGCAGCAGCAGGACCACCTCGGTTGGCTGGCTAACCGCAGGCAGTTCATCCGCTAGAACGACCTGATTCCGCCCCAGTCGCTTCGCCTCCGCCAGTGCCTTGGCCGCCGCCACGAGCGGCTCCTCACCCTCGACGAGGGGGGTGACGCCGAGGCTGATCGTCAGGGCGAGTCCGCCCTCAATGGGCCGCAGTTCAGCAGCCTCGACAGCGGCACGGGCTTGTTCGGCTACAGCGCGGGCATCGAGCGCCCCATCGACTCGAGCCAGAATCGCAAACTGGTCATCGTCCAGGCGCGTCACCAGATGTTCGGGGCCCAGGGCGCCCCGGAGGATCTTCGCCACGTCGATCAAGACCTGACCACCGGCCTCCGTGCCCATCAAGTCGTTGACCAGCTTGAGCCGATCGACCCCGGCCACGAGGAGGGCGCGGGGCTGGGTCGATGCCGCCATCGACTCCTCCAGCGTGCGTCGGTTGGGCAGGCCTGTGAGCGGATCATGGAGGGTCAGGTAGTGGATACGGGCCTCACCCGCCCGCCGGTCGGTCACGTCTTGCACGGTCCAGACGTAATGAGCGAGCTTGCCCGCCTCATCCCGCACAGCCGTGACGCTCATCTCAGCGATATAGGTAGTCCCGTCCGTGCGTTGGTTGGTTCGCTCACCCCGCCACGGGAGGCCCCGGACCAGTGTGGCGGCGACGCTCTCCCAGAACGCCTCGTCTCGCTCGGCCAGTAGGACCTGCCGGAGCGCCCGGCCGATCGACTCCGCTCGCCCGGCGCCAGTGATCCGGGTAAAGGCCTCGTTCACCCAGCGGAGATGTCCAGCCGCGTCCATGATGGCGATGCCGTTCGAGCTGGACTCGAGGGCGACCTGCTGCAGCCGAATCTGCTCCTGGGCCCGCGCCGTGACGACCGAGATCGCTACCTGGTCGGTGATCGAGCGGAGGGCGGTCACCGCCTTGGCGAGCGGCGGGTCCGCGTGATCGGATGCGAGGCCGAGGAAGCCGATCGTGCCCTCGCCAGCGATCAAGGGAAAGCAGGCGTAGGAGCGGAGCCCCACCCGGAGCCCCTCCTCGCGCCAACTCCCCCCGCCGCCCTCTGCCATCCGCCCCGTCTGCACCTCCCCCGTCATCAGCGCAAGCAGTGCGGGCCGCGGATCCGGATCGCTCGCATCCCAGCGTGGGAGGTCCGCCGCCGCCACGTCGTCCAGCCCAAAGCGAGCGACCCGGTTGATCCGGCCGTCGCTCTCCTTTAGACCGACCCAGACAAACTGGCAGCCAAAGACCCGTGCCAACTCCTGGACCAGAAACCCGAGTACCTGCTGGAGCGGTTGCTGCCGTAGGATGCGCCGGTCGACCTCCCAGAGCAGGCGCGTGATCGCCGCCTGGCCCCAGCGCTGTCGCCGTAGGCGAAGGGAACGCGCGGCCCTGATCCATTCTCCGTGTACGAGGCTCATCGTTCCGCTCCTATTCCACCGCAACTTAAAGTAATACCAATTCCAGCGGTTCCCGGACTTATCCTGCTCATTTGCTGGATTCGGCGAAAGAGACCGATTCCCGCTTCCGACCCGCGAGCAGGGAAACCCCACCCTATGGCGAAAACATCTAAGCTGTATCCCCCGTACAAAGGAGGGCGCCCAGATGTCCGCATACCGGCGGAGGCGCGCCAAGCGCCGGCGGGGCCTCGTACTGGCCCTCGCCCTTATCGCGGTCGCTGCAGGAACCTACACCCTGCGGGAGCCGCTCCTGAACCTGATCCCCAGCACCCAGACCGCCACACCCACCACGAACAGCCCGGCCGATCCCGCCGCCGCCGCTGAACTTGCCATCTCCCCCACCCTGCACCTGGCGATCAGCGCCCAGAGCGACCTGGCCTTCCAGACTGGGCGGACCGCCCGCCTGCTGGCGAAGACCAAGACCGGCTGGACCGAGCAGGCTAAGCTGACCCTGCCGAACCTGCCCGGTGATCAGGTCAAGATCACCCCAGAGAACGGCTCCTACATCATTGAAGCGAGGCAGGCACTCGGCCTGCGCCGGGCCGAGGTCCAGGTCGAGGGTGGCAAGCTGCGCCTCTTGGACTACTACAGCAACCACGCCCCAACGCCCGCGGTGAAGAACGGCTCCTACCTCTTCGTGAACAAGTACTTAAATCAGCTCTGGTACTTCCAGGACGGCAAGCTCGCTGCCACCTACCCGGTCGCCACCGGGCGCCAGACGAGCGGCCCCGCCCCAACGATGCAGGACTACATGACCAACTTCTTCACGCCCGAGGGGCAGTACAAGATCGCCAACAAGCGGGTCGATCCGGCCTACTACGGCTCGGCTGAGCACCCGGCGGCAGTAGGGGGCGCCCCTGACAACCCCCTCGGCCCGCGCTGGATGGGCTTTGGCGTCCTACAGGGCGACGCCGGGAACATCTGGGCGATTCACGGGACGAACGATCCCGCCAAGATCGGCACCTGGGTCTCTGACGGCTGCATCCGCATGCGCCCGGAGGACGTCACGGCGCTCTTCGATCGCATCAACGTTGAGACCACGCTGCAGGTCGTCAGCGGGCGCACCTAAGCTCTAGGGAGGATCCGTCTGATGCTACAGCGCCGCACCCTCGCCTTCCTCGGACTGATCCTGGCGCTTGGCGGGCAGTACCTGCTCGACGCGCAGACCCAGATGGGAATCCTGGTCCTTGGCGGTTGCCTCCTGATCACCCTCTTGGAGCGCTGGATCTACCTGGTCCCGCTCTCGCAGAACTGGCTCGGCCCGCTCCTGCTCGGCATCCTGGGCCTGAGTTACTGGGACGAGCCGCGTGGCTGGTTCTTCTTCGCCTGGGCACTGATCATCGCTGGCACGGGGCTCCGGGCGGACCGGTTCATCCAGGCCTACCTAAGGAAGCTCAAGGCCGAAGAGGCGCGGCGGGAGCAACTGGCTGCGATGGGCTTTGGCACGCAGCCGGACCCGGACTCTGCCGCAGACGAGGTGGACGAGCAGCCAGCCCCTGAAGAGCCCCTGCCGATCCCCACCTTCCCGCCCCTGACGGCTGGACGGGTGGCGATGGCCCTCCTTCTCGCCTCACTGGCAGCGCTGGTGGGCGCCCTGCTCACCTACTTGGTCTGCCTCCTCTCGGGTCTTCAGGTCGACGTGGTGGCGCTCCTGACCGGCTGGCTGGTCGGGCGGGCGATCCTGCAGGGGACCGGCGGGCGCTCCCACCGAGCCCTGCAAGGGCTGGGCGCCCTCCTCTCCGTGCTGAGCGTCCTGGCCGGGCGCTACCTGGTCCTGGGGGCGTTGGCGCCAGATGTCTGGCTGATCCTCTTCGCCATCCTGGGCGCCGTGAACGGCTACCAGAAGAGCCGAGGCTACCAAGGAGAGTAACCTGCCCATACGAAAGGAGCGCTCCCTGCTTGCGCAGGGGGCGCTCCTCTTTCCATCTACCCCCTGGTGGGGGG
>DATGYC010000218.1:0-9171 GCA_035298385.1 Symbiobacteriaceae bacterium
GCCCTCGTGCTGGAGCCGAAGGTCTTGCTACTGGACGAGCCGCTGGGCGCCCTCGACCTGCAGCTCCGCCGCGCCGTCCAGGTAGAGCTGAAGCAGTTGCAGCGGGAACTTGGCATGACGTTTATCTATGTCACGCACGACCAGGAAGAGGCGCTGGCGATGTCCGACCGGATCGCCGTGATGCGCGCAGGGCAGATCGAGCAGCTTGGCACGCCCGAGGCCGTCTACAACCGGCCGGAGACGAGCTTCGTCGCCACCTTCCTTGGTGAGGCCAACATCTTGAAGGGCCTGGGGAGTGGCCGCGGCCTCCAGTGGGCCGGGTACCACCTGCGCCTCGCCGACGATCTGCCCGAAGGGGAGGCGCTCGTCGCCATCCGACCCGAGCACGTCAGGCTAGTCGATGCGACGGAGGCCAACCGGACAGAGACGAATCTGATCGAAGGCGTGGTCCTGGAGCGGCTCTTCTTGGGCACCGGGACCCGGCTTCTCCTCCAGGTGGGCGCCGAGCGGCTAAGCTCCGTCGTGCCGCCGGGCGCCCAAGCGGCCATCGGGGAGCGGGTGCAGGTCACCTTCGCCCCGGCACAGGCCGTGGTGGTCCGGCCATGAAGCGGCGGGGCTGGCTGACTGTCATCCCTGGGGTGGCCTGGCTGGTCATGACCGTGGTGATCCCCCTGGTCCTCATGATCCTCTATAGCCTGGCGGCGGGCCTTAAGTCCGGCTCGCCTGCGCCGACAGGCCTTGGCACCCTTGTGAACTATACCCGCCTAGTCGATCCGCTCTACTTCCGGATCTTCCAGCGCTCACTGGTCCAGGCGATCATCGCCACGTTGCTCTGCCTGGTGATGGGCTACCCGCTCGCTCTGCTGATCGCCCGGAGCCCGGTCGGCAAGCGAGAGCGGCTCCTTCTGCTGGTGATCATCCCCTTCTGGACGAACTTCCTGGTCCGGGTTACGGCCTGGATCGTCCTGCTACGGAATACCGGCGTGCTCAACAGCCTGCTGCAGTGGCTGGGGCTGATCGATCAGCCGCTAGAGTTGCTCTACACGGAGGGCGCCGTCCAGGTCGGCCTGGTCTACACCCTCCTGCCGCTGATCATCCTACCGCTCTACTCCGCACTGGAGAAGCAGGATGCGCGGCTACTGGACGCCGCTGCTGACCTGGGCGCCCCGCCCAGCAAGGCGTTCTGGAACGTCACCTTCCCCCTCTCGATACCGGGCGTCGCGACGGGGGGGCTAATGGTCTTCATCGCCGCCTTTGGCATGTTCGTCGTCTCCGACCTCCTGGGTGGGGCGAAGCAGGTCCTGGTTGGCAACCTGATCTCCAACCAGTTCGGCGGGGCGCGCAACTGGCCGTTCGGCGCAGCCACCTCGATCGTCCTGACCCTGGTCGTCATCGCCCTCGCTCTGGTCGTCCAGCGGCTTGGCAAGCTGAACGAAGGGAGTGAGCGATCGTGAAGAACTGGAAGCTGAAGGCCTATGGCTTCCTGATCTACGCCTTCCTCTACATCCCGATTCTGGTCTTGATCATCCTCTCGTTCAACGAGAACCGTCAGTCCTCGGTCTGGACCAGCTTCAGCCTGAAGTGGTACGGCGTCCTCCTGCAGAACGAAGCGCTGTGGGAAGCGGTCTGGCACTCCCTGGTCGTGGCAGGCTGGACCGCCTTCATCGGGACAGTGCTTGGTACGCTGACCGCACTCGGCCTTGCCCGCTCCAGGGTACCCGGCCGGGGCCTGATCGAGGCGCTGCTCTACCTGCCAATGATCCTGCCGGACATCGTCTTGGGCGTTGGTGGCCTGATCTTCTTCAGTGCGATGGGCTTCACGCTCGGCCTGACTACGATTCTGGCCGCCCACGTCGGCATGGCCCTCTCCTACGTCGTCCTAGTCCTGCGGGCCCGCCTTGCGGGCATGGATCAGGCCCTGGAGGATGCCGCCCGGGATCTGGGCGCCACCCCCTTGCAGGCCTTCTGGCATGTCACCCTGCCGCTACTCGCCCCGGGAATTGTGGCGGGCGCCCTGCTCGCCTTTACCCTCTCCCTGGACGACTTCGTCCTCGCCTTCTTCATGACTGGCCCTGGCTCCAACACGCTCCCAATCCACGTCTACTCCATGCTCAAGAAGGGACTGACGCCTGAGGTCAACGCCCTCTCCACCGTACTCCTAGCGGGGACCGGCCTGGCCGTCTGGCTCTTCCAATCCCTCACAGCCGTAGGCGGTCGACAGAAAGCTAAGAAGATGGAAGGGGAACTCACATCGTGAAGAAGCTTCGTACCGTCAGCGGCGTCCTGAGCGCTGCGCTCCTCCTCTCTGTTGCCCTCGCGGGCTGCGCCACCAAGACGGCGGATCCGAAGACGCCGGCGCCGGGCGCCTCTGAGCAGCTCGACAAGGAGTTGAACCTTTACAACTGGGCGGAGTACATGCCGGAGGAGGTCCTCACGAAGTTTGAGGCAGAGACCGGCGTCAAGGTCCGCCTGGACACCTTCTCCTCCAACGAGGAGCTCTACGCTAAGCTGAAGGCTGGCGGGTCGGGCTACGACCTGATCTTCCCGTCCGGCTACATGGTGACTGCACTGAAGCGCGAGGGCCTCATCACCGCGATGGACAAGGCCAAGCTGACCAACCTAAAGAACCTAGACCCGAATGTGAAGGATACCGCCAACGATCCGAACTACGAGTACTCCGTCCCCTACATGTGGGGCATGACCGGCATCGCCATCGACGCCTCTCAGATCGACCTGACCAAGACCCCGATCACCTCGTTCAAGGACCTCTGGAAGCCGGAGCTCAAGAACAAGCTGGTCATGGTCGACGACTCGCGCGAGCTGATCGGCATGACCCTGAAGACCCTCGGCTACGGGCTGAACGAGACCGACCCGGCCAAGCTGGAGGAGGCCAAGGTGAAGCTGAAGGAGCTGCAGCCGAACATCAAGGCTTACAACTCCGACTCCTTCCTGGAGATGCTTCAGGCCAAGGAGGTCGCCGGCGGCATCGTCTACTCGGGCGCCATCGCCCGCGGCATGCTGCAGGACCCGAACCTGAAGTGGATCTTCCCGGCGGAGGGCGTCAACCTCTGGATGGATAACATGGCGATCCCGAAGGATGCCCCGCACCAGAAGACCGCCCTGGCCTTCATCAACTTCGTGCTCCGACCGGAGATCTCGAAGCTTCTCTCCGACACCTTCCCCTACTCGAACCCCAACGCTGAGGCGAACAAGTCGCTCGACGAGAAGCTGAAGAACAACCCGGCGACCAACCCGCCGGTCGATCAGGTCAAGAAGGGTCAGTGGCTGGCTGATATCAACGATGAGGCCGCCCAACTCTACGACCGGATCTTCACGGAAGTGAAGGGCTAAGAGCGAAAACTCCCCTGGCGAACCGCCAGGGGAGTCTCTCTTTAGCGTGGGCGTACCAGGGTGAACCGATCGGTACAGCGTACATACTCGGCGCCGCCGAGACGACCGACTGGCTGCAGCGCATCCAGGTCGATCCGGTTGTCATTCAGGACCTCATAGGCGACGTGGATGCGCTCCACCGTTCCGAGGACCAGGGCGCCCGCCCCCGGCTTCGCCCCACCGACCTCCACGATCTGGTGCAGCTTACACTCGTAGGCGACCATCGCTTCGCCGACCCGGGGCGCCCGGACCAGCGCACAGGCGAGCGGGGTCAGTCCACTCTCGGCAAACTCGTCGACCTCGGGCGGGAACGCTTTCGAGGTCTCGTTCATCTGGCGGACGAAGGGCTCGGAGACGATGTTGATCACGAACTCGCCCGTCGCCTCGATGTTGACCAGGGTATCCTTCTTGGCGCCGTCGCCGTCCCGGCGCATCGGGCAGAAGGCCAGGGTCAGCGGATCGGCGGCGACCACGGTGAAGAAGGAGAACGGTGCCAGGTTCGGGGTGCCATCAGCCGAGATCGTGGAGACGAAGGCGATCGGGCGGGGAAGCACGGAGCCCGTAACCAACCGATAGGCTTCCTTCCATTCCATCAGAGACGGATCCAAGATCAAGCTGATGCACCTCCGGGGCCCCTAGTGTGCCACCCAGGAACCCATGTAGCCGGGGTCCTCGCCCATGGCGTCCCGTGCAATCCGCAGCGGGCGGAAGGTATCCAGCATGACGGCCAGTTCATCGGTCCGGCTCTTGCCGATTGAGGCCTCGGCCGTACCGGGATGCGGCCCATGCGGGAGCCCCGCCGGGTGGATCGTCACGGAGCCAACCTCGATTCCCCTGCGGCTCATAAAGTTTCCCTCTACATAGTAGAGTACTTCATCTGAATCCACATTGGAATGATTATAGGGCGCCGGGATCGCCTGCGGATGGTAATCGAAGAGGCGCGGGACGAAGGAGCAGATGACGAAATTCGGCCCCTGGAAGGTCTGGTGGACCGGCGGCGGCTGGTGAATCGAGCCGGTGATCGGCTCGAAGTCATAGATCGAGAAGGCGTACGGGTAGAGGTAGCCATCCCAGCCGACCACATCCAGCGGGTGGAAATCGTAATAGTGGGCGGTCAGGCGTCCGTGGGCCCGCACTCGGACCTCGAAGTCGCCGGACTCATGGTGCGTCTCAAGCTCCGTCGGCGGGCGGATGTCCCGCTCGCAGTAGGGGCTATGCTCCATCAGTTGGCCGTACTCGTTCCGGTACCGCTTGGGCGGCTCGACCGTCCCGCTGGACTCGATCACCAGAACCCGCTGGGGCGAGCCAGGGCCGGGCACCATCCGCCAAGTCGTCCCGATCGGGATGACCAGGTAGTCGCCCGGGCGATAGGGAAGCGTGCCGTAGTTCGTCTCCAACTTGCCCTCACCCTCATGGATGAAGAGGACCTCGTCCCCCTCACCGTTCCGGTAGAAGAAGTCCATCGGCTTGGTCGGGCGGGCGATTAGGATCGCTACGTCGTCGTTCCCCATCAGGAGCGTGCGGTTGCTGACCACGTCGCCACCCGCTTCAGCGTCGGCGGTGCGGAAGTGGCGGTGGCGCAGGGCGCCCGGCTCCTCGTAGTCGCGTCGAATCGGCCCAAGATCCGCCCAACTCGAAACGGCGGTCGGGGCGTTGGCATGGTAGAGGATCGACTGGACGCCAGAGAAGCCCTTGGTGCCCATCACCTGCTCCTTGTAGAGCGAGCCGTCGGGCTGGCGGAACTGGACGTGGCGCTTGCCGGGGATCTGGCCCCGGGTCACGTAATGGGGCATGGCTGTAGACCCTCCTAACCGATCTCGTTCCGCAGGACCCCGAGTCGCTCAACCTCAAGCTCGACCACGTCGCCCGGCTCCAGCCAGCGGTGGGCGCCCGTCTCGAGCAGGCAGCCCGTGCCAACCGTCCCCGACCCGATCACCTCGCCGGGATAGAGGGTGCAGTCCTGGCTCGCCCTGGCCAGCATCTCACCGAAGCTGAAGTGCAGGTCGCCCAGGTTGCCGCGGGCGACCTCCTGCCCGTTGATCCGGGCGGTCATCGCCAGGTGGGGGCGCCCGTTCCGGACCGTATCCGCGAGTTCATCAGGAGTGACCAGCCACGGCCCGAGGGAGGTGGCAAAGTCCTTCCCCTTCGCCGGACCGAGGCCGACCTTCATCTCCTTCGCTTGCACATCCCGAGCCGACCAGTCGTTCATGATCAGATAGCCGGCGATCACGCTATCGGCCTCGGCGGGCTTGAGGTCCCGACACTCCTTGCCGATCACGACCGCGACCTCTAGCTCAAAGTCCAGCTTCTGGGTCGCTCTCGGCTTCGGGACGGTCGCCTCCGGGCCAAAGATCGCATTCGGATTGCTGAAGTAGAAGACAGGCGCCTCGTACCACTCCGGGATCATCTCAAGCCCCCGGTTGGCCCGGGCGGTCTTGACGTGGGCCTCAAAGCTGTAGAAGTCGCGCAGGGTGCGAGGCTCGGGGAGCGGGGCAAGCAGTTCGACCGCCGCCAGACGGTAGGCGACACCCGCAGGGCGCTCCTCGCCGAGGGCGCCCCGCAGGGTCGGAACGACATCCGGATGGATGATCAGATCAATGAGGCTGAGCCGACCGGACGGTGATGCGGGTGAGGCCACCCGCAGCCAGTCTGCCGCCGCCCCGGCTGAGATCGCCCACTCTCCCTCCAGCCAGCCCGCCCGCACGACGGAGGAGCCGGGTAGGCGGAACGAGATCAGCTTCATGGCCTAAATGTTCCCCCGCAGTTCCTGCTCCCGCTCGATCGCCTCGAAGAGGGCCTTGAAGTTCGCCTTACCGAAGCCGCGGGCGCCCTTGCGCTGGATGATCTCGAAGAAGACCGTCGGGCGGTCCTGAATCGGCTTGCTGAAGATCTGGAGCAGGTAACCCTCATCATCACGGTCGACCAGGATGCCCAACCGCTCCAGTTCATCAAGCGGCTCCGAGATCGTGCCGACCCGGCCCTCCAACTCCCTGTAGTAGCTGGACGGGGACCGGAGGAACTCGATGCCCCGCTCCGACAAGTCCGAAACCGTCTTGATGATATCACCCGTGATCAGGGCGATATGCTGCACGCCAGGGCCGCCGTAGAAGTCCAGGTACTCCTGGATCTGTGACTTCTTCTTGCCCTCGGCGGGCTCGTTGATCGGGAACTTCACCTTGCCGCCGCCGCCCGCCATCACCTTGGACATCAGGGCGGAGTACTCGGTAGAGATATCCTTGTCATCAAAGGTCTGGAACTGGGCGAAGCCCATCACATCTTCGTAGAACTTGACCCAGTCAAGCATCTTGTTCAACTCAACGTTGCCGACCATATGGTCGATCGCGACGACGCCGGTCGGACGGACCTCGCCGGGGTTCGTGATCTCCCGGTAGCCGGGCGCCCAGGTGCCACTATAGTTCTTACGCTCAACGAAGGTATGGACGGTGTCACCGTAGGTGGCGATCGTCGCCTTGACGACCTTGCCGTACTGGTCCTCATAGGTGGTCGGCTCCATGATCGGGCGGGCGCCCCGCTTCACCGTCTCCTGGAACGAGTAGGTGGCGTCATCGACCCGCAGGGCGATATCCTTGATGCCGTCGCCATGCTTGCGCACATGCTCGGCGATCGGGCCTTCCTCGCCCAGCGCAGCGGTCAGGACAAAGCGGATCTGACCCTGGGTCAGCAGGTAGGAGGCGCGGTCACGGACGCCAGTCTCAAGCCCCGCATAGGCCACAGGGGTGAAGCCAAGGGCGTTCCGGTAGAAGTGCGCGGCCTGCTTCGCGTTGCCGACATAGAACTCTACATAATCGATCGCCTGAATGGGAAGAAAGTCGATCAAAATCCCCACTCCTTTACCCTCACAGTCTATGAGCGAATCATGTCCACATAACCGAGCCTATGGTATCATATAACTACAAAGAATCAAAATAATATGCTCCCAAAGGTGGAGGATGTTGGTGGGTCCGACGCCCCGTCCAGAACTCTCCCGGCTCCAGCCCTACGTGCCCGGGCGCCCGATTCGTGACGTGCAAGAGAGCTACGGCCTGACCCAGGTCGTCAAGCTGGCCTCCAACGAGAACCCACTCGGCCCCTCCCCCCTAGCCGTCGTAGCGATGCAAGAGGCGCTGGCGAGCGCCCATCTCTATCCGGAGGCGACGGCCCCGCTCGTGCGGACGGCGCTGGCGCAGAGGTTCGGTCTTGACCCGGATTGGCTCCTGGTCGGTAACGGGTCCGACTCGATCATACGCCTGCTCTGCTTGGCCTACGTACAGCCAGGTGATCGGGTTGTGGTGCCAGGGTGCTCCTTCCCCTCGTACCGGAACTTCGCCCTGACCTCCGGGGCTGAGGTGATCGAGGTGCCGCTCGTAGATGAGGCCATGGACCTGCGCCAGATGGCGGTCGCTTCCTTACAGGGCGCCCCCGCCCGAGTGGTCTTCCTCTGCCGGCCCAACAACCCGACCGGCGCCGTCTTCCCCGAGGACGCCTTCCGGGAGTTCCTGGCTCAGGTGCCGCCCACTACCCTGGTTGTGGTCGACGAGGCCTACAAGGAGTACGACACCACCGCCTTCGATTCACTGGGGTTGCTGCAGGCCCATCCGAACCTGGTCCTCCTGCGAACCTTCTCCAAGATCTATGGCCTGGGCGGCGTCCGGATTGGGTACGGCCTCGCTCACCCGGCCATCTGGAAGCCCTGCCTGACCGTCCGAGAGCCCTTCGCTGTCTCAAACCTCGCTCAGGCCGCGGCGCTTGGCGCCCTGGCTGATGATGGTCACGTCACGCGCTCCCGCCAGGTGAACGAGGCCGGCAAGCTCGCCCTGCAAGCGGCCTGTGCCGAGTTGGGGCTCACCTGGGCGCCAACGGAGGCCAACTTCCTCTTCATCGATCTGGGGCGCCAGGTTGGCCCGATCAACGAGGCACTACTCACCCGTGGGGTAATCGTACGGCCCGTGGGGGGGCGCCCGACCTGCATCCGCGTGACGATCGGCCTGCCCGAAGAGAACCACCTCTTTATCCAGGCGTTGCAGGCAATACTATCTTCTGGGTTATACTAACTCTGAGGTGACTTTTCTTGAAGATTGGCTGTCATATCTCGATCAGCAAGGGGTACAGCGCGGCGATCCTAAGCGCCCAGCGCCTTGGTTGCGAGTCGTTCCAGTTCTTCACCAAGAACCCCCGTGCTTTCAAGGGGAAGGATGCCGACCCGGTTGAGGCCGAGAAGGGCCGTAAGCTCCTCGCGGAGACCGGGTTGATCGCCGTCGCCCACGCCCCGTACATCACCAACCTCTCCACCCCAGACGATGCGCTTCAGGCGACCTCGATCGCCTCCCTTCGGCAGGACCTCCAGAACGCCGAGGCCTACGGGGCGATCGGCACCGTCTGCCACATGGGCAAGCACGTCGAGCAGGGCGTAGAGTACGGCATGCAGCGCATGGTCGAGACGCTAGATATGCTTTTGGACGCCTACAAGGGCCCGACGAAGCTCCTGCTGGAGAATACCGCCGGGCAGGGAACGGAACTCGGCACTCGGATCGAGCAGTGCCTGGAGGTGCGCTCCCGAGTTCAGCAGCCCGATCGAATCGGCTTCTGCTTTGACACCTGCCACGGCATGGCTGGCGGCGCCTATACCCTTGATGAGTGGGAGGCCTTCATGGCGCTAGCTCGGTCGAGCGGCTACATGGATCACCTAAAGGCGGTCCACCTGAACGACTCCAAGTTCGACTTTGGCTCCCGGAAGGATCGACACGCCAAGATTGGCCAGGGCTTCCTGGGCGAGGCGGGCAT
>DATGYC010000219.1:0-8263 GCA_035298385.1 Symbiobacteriaceae bacterium
TGGGGCGCCCGCCTCTCGTTTTTGGTCGGACAGGTCACCACATAGACCAGCGCTAACCAACCCGCTCCCAGCGTCGGACCATCAGCCGGACGCCAAAGAGGAGAAGGAGCATCGGTAGCCCGATCCCTACGAGCGCCTGTACGAACCCAGGCACAGCGAAGGGCACCCCTGGTAGCCCGGCCCCAATGGCGATCGGTAGCGCCATGCAAAGGATCAGCGCCACGATCCGGAAGATCGAGTACCAGGCGTTCGTGTTGCCCATCGGGGTGCCGTCCGGGGTGGTCTGCCCGCCGGTCTCCTCCTCCGGCGCCTCCGAGGCAGTCGCCGCTGCAGCGCCGAAGCCGCCCAGAATCGCTGCCAGCATCCCCGCAGCCGCCCAGGCGCCCACGCCCAGAGCCGGACCCACGCCCAGATGGGCCGCGAGGGCACCAGCGAGCGTCGATAGGGTGACTAGAATGACCGAGGGCCCGAAGAGCGAGATGAGCTTGGCGATGATCAAGTGGCGGACCGGCGTGCCGGTGACTCGGTAGAGGAAGATCGTCTTCCGCTCGTTGTCAAAGACCCGAACGACCCACTCGCCAAAGCCCATGAACCAGGCGAAGAGGGCGAGGCCACCGACGTAGAGGACGATATCGGTCGCGGGGCGCCCGGCCATCGAGCGGCCGGCGAACCACGTCCCGACGGCACCAGCGGCGAAGGTGACCAACTGGATACGGAAGACCTTGGAGCGGGAGAGTTGTAGCCACTCGCGCGAGAGGACCGCCCGGTAGATCGGGTGGCGCAGCGGCAGCCAGAAGGAGCGGGCGCTGCGGGAGACGTCCTGCTCGTTCAGCTCGATCACCTGGTAGAGCCCGGCCCGGTAGAGCCGTTCGATCCAGGCCGGCGCCAGGAGGGAGGCCAGGAACAGAATCAGGCCCGGCAAGCCAGCGAGCAGGACGAGGAGGCCCATCACGCTCTGCCGGTACTCACGCATCGTTGTCGAGAGGGCGCTGACCGTGCCGCCAGAGGCGAGGTAGATCACGATCCAGGTGACGAGGCCGAGGCTGCCGATCCCGAGGAGGGTGGCGCCATTGCGCATCGTCTTGGGCGAGTAGCGCCCCCAGACGGTCAGGATCAAGAGACCCGCTAGGTGGGCGAGCATGCCCGAGAGCAGGCCGACGCCCGCCAAGAGGAGAGCGACAAGGGGACGGGAGGCGCCGGGAAGGGCGCCCGAATAGACCCAGCCCCAGAGCAGACAGGCGAGCATCCGGCTCGGCACGGACTGTAACGCCCGGCCCAGGATCACCCCGATCGGACGAATCGGGGTGATCTGGAAGAGCGGGACCAGGATGCCGCGGTAGAGTTGCATCTGCCCCGACGTAAAGCCGTTCATCAGGCCGAACCAGGCCATCTGCAGGCCGATTAGGACAGCTAAGCCTAGGATGCCCTGCCGGGGATCAATGTTCAGCATCGGCGTGCGCCGGGAGATGAACAGGAAGAAGAGCGCCTGGATAACGATCCAGATCAGCCCGATCTTCAGCTTGGAGAAGCGGATCGTCTGGTTCCAAGTGGCCCGCCACATGGTCGTGGCGATCGACCAGGCAAGGCGGAGCGACTCAGCCAATGACGCCAGCCTCCTCGCGCTCGAGCTGCTCGCCGGTGAAGTGGAGGAAGAGCTCCTCCAGATGCGCCTCGGGGCGCCCCGCCAGCGCCTGCAGCTCGGCCATCGTTCCCTCGGCCACGATCTGACCCTTGTGGATCAGCCCGATCCGGTCCGCCATCTCCTCCGGAATCGAGAGGATGTGCGTCGTTAGGAAGACCGCAGTGCCACTCTGCTTGGCCAGCGAGACGACCAGATCCTTCACCTCGCGCGCCGCCCGGGCGTCCAAGCCGTTGGTTACCTCGTCCAGCAGGAGGACGGGCGGCCGATTGAGCAGGGCGGTGGCGATCGCCATCTTGCGCTTCATGCCGAGCGAGAAGTCCCGAATCAGCTTGTCTGCCGCCTGGGTCAGTCCGAGGAAGCGCAACAGCTCCTGGGTCCGCTCCTTACCCTCGGCGCGGGGCAGGCTGTAGAGATCAGCCATGAACCAGAGGAACTCTTGAGCGGTCAGGAGCTCGTGCAGGATCGGCGTGTCAGGGACGTAACCGATCAGGCGCTTGGCCTGAGCAGGCTGCTTCCAGACGTCATGGCCGAGGATCTCGACCCGGCCGTCCGTGGGCGGGAGGATGCCGACCATCATCTTCATGGTCGTGGTCTTGCCGGCACCGTTCGCACCAAGGAAGGAGTAGATCTCGCCAGGGCGGACCGAGACGTTCAGCCCGCGGACAGCTTCGAAGTCGCCATAGGTCTTGCGTAGGTCGTGGAGCAGAATTGCGGGCGCGTCAGCCATGCGCCTTCGCCTCCTTCAGCTAACTGGGACAAAAAATCGCCTTCCTTATGACGGGCGCCGACGGTCCTCAGGTGCGCGCCCGATGACCCAAAAATCTCGTCGTGCGCATGGGTAGTTCATGGAAACGAGGGCATGATAGGGCTTCGAAGAGCGTTGTTAGGAGGCATGATCCATGAAGTCCCATCTGTGTACACGTGGTATTAGTCTGGCCCTACTTGCTGTGCTCGCCATGCCGAGCGCGGCGCTGGCAGAGCCGGGGAGCCTAACCCGTACCGAGGAGCAGACCACCGCCACCGAGATCCGTGGGCACGAACACCAAGCGCCGGTGCAGCAGGCTCCAGCGCAGGAGGCGCCAGCCCGGCAGGCCCCGCCGCCTGCCCCGACGCCTGCCCCGGCTCCCATGCCGGCACCTATGCCAGCCCCCGCTCCGCCGCCGCCACCCGCCCAGCAGGAGCCCGCCCAGGAGCAGGTCCCCCCGCCCGCCCCGGCGCCCGCTCCCATCCCGGCCCCGGCCCCGCCTCCGCCCCAGCAGGCTCCAGCCCAGGAGGTCAAGCCGGAGGCGCCCAAGCGGGTCCGTAAGTGGGGCTTCCTGCGGCTCCGCCGGCGTGAGAGCGGCGAGATCCAGGGCACCGAGCAGGGCGGCGGTGGCGGTTGCGGCGGGCGCCCGTGCGGCAACGGTAGGCGGTAGCCAACCAAAGGCAAGGAGGCAGAACCTATGCGCGCTACCCCTCTCCTACGCGGCTGCATCGCCGCCCTGATCCTCGTTGCCTCCCTGCCTGGAGGGGCTCTGGCAAGCCCTTCCGTCCGGGCGGCTGATCCGGCTGGATCGGTCGCCCAGATCGGGGCGGCACCCGAGCCCATGAGCAAGCAGGAGCGAGCCCCGGGTGGACCACCGCCCGAACCGCCCTTCACCCTGGTCCGGCCGACGACCAAGCCCGTCACCCCCGGCACCGCCGAGACGGACCCCGTCAAGCTGACATCGCCCTCAGCGATCCTGGTCGATGCGCAGTCGGGGAAGGTCCTCTATGAGCGGAACAGCCACGAGCGGCGGGCGCCCGCCTCGGTGACGAAGGTGATGACCTTGGTGATCGCCTTCGACTGCATCCGGGAGGGCAAGTGCAAGCTGGACGACAAGATCACCATCTCCGACGAGGCGGCTGCGCAGGTCGGCACGATCATCTTTGCCGATACCGGCGAACAGTTCACCCTGCGGGAACTCCTGCTCTCGATCGCCGTCGGGTCGGCCAACGACGCCTCGATTGCGGTGGCGGAGCACGTGGCCGGCACCGAGCAGGGCTTCGTCAACCTGATGAACCAGCGGGCCCAGGATCTCGGGTTGAAGGATACCCACTTTGCCAACCCGACCGGGCTGACGGCGGATGGGCACCTGACCTCCGCCCACGATCTGGCGATGATCTCCCGCTACGCCTCGCTCAACTACCCCGAGTTGATGAAGCTGACCGCCGTCTATGATGCGAAGCTGAACGTGCCCTGGCGGAAGAACGGTCCGACCTTCCAGCTCTGGAACAACAACAAGCTCCTGACCTGGTATGAGGGCGCCGACGGCATGAAGACTGGCTGGACACAGGCCGCTGGCTACTGCCTGGCGGCGACGGCCCAGCGCAGCGGAGTCCGGATGATCTCGGTCGTCATGGGCGCTGCTGACCCGAAGGTCCGTAACGCCGAGGCCGCCCGCCTGCTCGATTGGGGCTTTGCCAACTACACGGTCGTCCAGGTCGCACCGGCAGGTCAGTCTGTGGGCAAGGTCCCTGTGATGCGCGGTGAGATCGACCAGATCGACGCCGTCCCGACGATTCCGTTCGGGGTCTCGGTCCCGAAGGGGCGAAAGGGGCAGATCAGCCATCAGGTCCAGTTGAAGGAGCAGGTGGTCGCCCCAATCAAGGCGGGCGATCCCGTGGGTGAGATCATCGCTTTGGTCGACGGAAAGGAGGCTGCCCGGGCGCCCTTGGTCGCCAAGGTCGACGTCCCGGTCGCCACCTACTGGAAGTCGGTGATCAAGATCCTGCTGCACATGCTCAAGGTCTAAGGACGGCGGGGCCCGCTTGCGGGCCTCGCTTTCCCGTTTTTCGTCGATCATTGGCGAACGATTTTCGCGAAAGTCGAAATGATTTGGCGGGATCGCTGGCGTATTTCCATCTTTGACCATCTGAGCCGGAGGGATCATCCGATCATGGAAGCCGGAGGGATCAAACGGTGGAGTATGAACGATTTGGCCTGACCCTGATGCTGCGGCCGTCCGGCGAATTAGACCTCGTCGCGGCGGACCAGCTCCGCCAGGTGGCGGATGACCTGCTCGCCAGAGGGCGGATTCAGCACCTCTACGTCAACCTGGAGCGGGTTGAGTTCCTTGATTCGTCCTTCCTGGGCGCCCTGCTCGGCCGGTATCGCAAGGTGGCCGCCGCCGGCGGGCGAATGGGGCTGATCCGGGTCCCAGCGTCGATGCGCCCATTCCTGGAAGCCGCGGGCCTCTTCCGGGTGTTGGCGGAGTATGAGTCCGAGTTGCAGGCCCTAACTGCGAGCTAGTGGAGAAGGAGGGAGCGGCCTCATGTTGGAGCGGAATCAGGTGGCCCTGGAGTTTGCAGCGATCCCGGAGAACGTCGGGGTCTCGCGTCTCTTAGTCGCAACCCTGGCCGGCCAGGCGGGCTTTACGATCGCCGAGATCGATGAGGTGAAGCTGGCCGTCTCAGAGGCGGTGACCAACGCGGTGGTCCACGGGTACAACGTCGTCGGGGCAGATCCCCGCGAACCGGGCGAGTTTAGCGCCGCAGGGGATCTCCGCCAACCGGCTGAGAAGCAGGTCCGGGTCGAGGTCGGCGTCGAGGCCGGGCTCCTGACCGTCGCCGTGATCGATCAAGGGCGGGGGATGGAGGACGTCGCCTGGGCGATGCAGCCAGCCGTCTCCTCGGACCCGGAGCGAATGGGGCTTGGCTTCGCCTTTATGCAGTCCCACATGGACAGCCTCGCGGTCGACTCCGCCCCCGGACAGGGGACGCGTGTGACGATGACCAAGCGAGCCGGAGGCCGAATCGCACAGGCCGCCGCCAACTAACCGCCCATGGATGATAAGGAGAAGGAGCAGGTTGATACCGCACCGCCAGGGCTAGAGGAGCGGGGCTGGCCGGACGAACTGGTCCGGGAGTTGATCCCGCGAGCCCAGGCGGGTGATGAAGCGGCGAGGGGCGCCCTGGTGGAGGGAAACCTTCGCTTGGTACGCGCCCTGGTTGGGCGGTTTGCCTCGACCGGAGCTGACCTGGAGGACCTCTACCAGATCGGCTGCATCGGCCTCTTAAAGGCGGTCGACCGGTTCGACCTGACGTATGACGTGCGCTTCTCTACCTACGCAGTCCCCCTGATCCTGGGTGAGATTCGGCGCTACCTGCGGGACGACGGGCTGATCCGGGTCAGCCGCTCCCTGAAGCAGATCGCCCAGGCCGCCCGCCGGGCCGAGGAGGAGTTGCGGGCGCAGCTCGGGCGTGACCCCGGGGTGGACGAGGTCGCCGCCAAGCTAGACGTCCCGGTCGAGCAGCTCGTCGAGGCGCTGGATGGGACCCGGGCGCCCACCTCGATCCACCAGACCGTCCATGAGGGCGACGGCGACCCGATCTACCTCCTCGACCAACTAGCGGCGGAGGGCGGTCGGGAGGCACAGTGGCTGGATCGGGTCGCCCTGCGCGAAGGGCTGGCCCAACTCCCACAGCGGGAGCAGGTCGTTCTCTACTTACGCTTCTTCAAGGGGCAGACCCAGCAGGAGGTAGCGGACTACCTGGGCTGTTCACAGGTTCAGGTCTCCCGGCTCGAGCGGGCCGCCATCGCCAAGATCCGTGCCTTCATGAGTGCCTCCTGAGGACTGCATAGGCCCGGGAAGCGGTGGCAAGCTAACAAGGTCAAAAGATACGTCCGGCGAGGGCGGATGCCGTCCAGTGGCTCGGTAGGCGGAGTCCGATGCCGGGCGCTTTTGACTTTCCGGCGGGGGAGGGAAGAAGATGGAGGGGCGCACCCGTCTCATCCTGGTCACGGATGGCGACAACATCGCGCGCCGGGCGATGGAGGTCGCAGCGGCGGAGCTCAACCTCCGTTGCATCTCGGCCTCGGCTGGCAACCCGACCCCCCTGACCGGCCCCCAACTGCTCGGGCTGATCGCCCAGGTCCCGTACGATCCCGTCCTGGTGATGGTCGACGACAAGGGGGACCCGGGCCGGGGACGCGGGGAGCAGGTCCTGGACTACCTCTGTCACTCGGATGCCGTGGAGGTGCTTGGCGTCGTCGCTGTCGCCTCGCATACAAAGCTGGCCCGCGGGACCCACGTCGACCTCTCGATCACCCGGCAGGGCCGACTCTTCAGTGGGCCGGTCGATAAGGAGGGAGATCCGCGCAGGCGGGAGGAGTTCCTCTGTGGGGACACCGTGGACGTCCTTCGGACGATCCAGGTCCCGATCATCGTCGGGCTGGGCGACCCGGGCAAGATGCACGGCTCGGATGACGTCCTGCGAGGCTGCCATGTGACGATCCGGGCGATTCAGACCGTGCTGCACCATCACGGCTTGGCGCCCGCTCCAGTGGGCGGCGTGCCGCCCCTGCCGCCGCCGCATCCCCGGGCGGAGGGGGCCTCTCTTGATTGACAGTGACACCCTAAAAATGGTATGGTGAGGTCAATTTTTAGCGAGTAGGGACCTGCCTACCGCAGGAGGAAGAGCCAGAGCCATGCCGCACTTCTACGGGACCGCGACGCGCAATGAGCAAGACCATCTGGTAATCGGTGGCGTGGACGTCGCCGATCTGGCCGCCGAGTTCGGCACCCCTCTGTACGTCATGGACGAGGCCCTAATCCGGGCCAATTGTCGCGCCTACCGGCAGGCGTTTGAACCGGCCTACGCGAACGTCGCCATCGCCTACGCCTCCAAGGCCTTCCTCTGCACCGCGATGGTCGCCCTGGTCGAGCAGGAGGGGCTCTCCCTCGACGTCGTCTCCGGCGGTGAGATCTACACGGCCCGGATTGCTGGCTACCCAATGGCAAAGACCTTCTTCCACGGCAATAACAAGACCCGCGCCGAGATCGAGTACGCCCTGCAGTCCGGGGTTGGCCGTTTCATCACCGACACCGAACAGGAGCTCCGCCTGATCGACCAGGTCGCTGGCGAACTTGGAGTGAAGGCGGCGGTGATGCTCCGCCTCTCGCCGGGCGTGGGCGCCCACACCCACGAGTACATCACGACGGGGCAGCTTGACTCCAAGTTCGGCTTCCCGATCGAGACCGGAGCCGCACTCGAAGCGGTCCGGCTCGCGCTCTCCCTCGCACACATCGACCTGAAGGGCTACCACTGCCACATCGGTTCGCAGATCTTTGAGTTGGTCGGCTTTGGCCTGGCCGCTGAGCGGATGGTCGACTTCGTCGCCCACGTCCGTGACCACCTCGGCTTCACGGCGGTCGACCTGAACCTGGGCGGCGGCCTTGGCGTCCGCTACACCGGCGAGGATACCCCGGAGTCCCCGGGCGCCCTGGCGGCGGTCGTCACGCTCGCAGTCAAGGAGGGTTGCGCCCGCCATGGCCTGCCCGAGCCGCGCCTGATCTTCGAGCCCGGCCGCTCGATCGTGGCCGAGGCCGGCACGACGCTCTACACCGTGGGCACCATCAAGGAGATCCCCGGCATCCGGACCTACATCGCCGTCGATGGCGGCATGGGCGACAACATCCGCCCGGCCCTCTACCAGGCGGTCTATGAGGGCGTCATCGCCACCAAGCTCTCCGAGCCAGCCACCAAGACGGTCACCGTCGTCGGCCGTTACTGCGAGTCGGGCGACAAGCTGCTGGTCGATACGAAGCTCGCCCCGAGCGTGGCGCCCGGCGACCTGCTGGCGGTCTTCACGACGGGTGC
>DATGYC010000220.1:0-19526 GCA_035298385.1 Symbiobacteriaceae bacterium
GCGGAGTACCTGGTCCGAGAGACGCTCCTGATCCATCGCAAGGGGAAGGTCTGGAGCGGGATTGCCAACGCCTTCCTGGAGACCCTTGCTGCGGAGTACGGGGTGGAGATTCCGACCGGGCGACTGGACGACTAGTAAGAGAGACCGGGGCGCTCCCTGTTGGGGGCGCCCCGGTCCGGGATCTTAGGCAAACCGCTTCCGCTTGGATGAGGACGGGATCCCTATCTCTTCGCGATACTTCGCCACCGTTCGTCGGGCGAGCTCCACGCCCTGGGCGCCCAACTGCTCCATGAGCGCCTGATCCGAGAGTGGGTTCGCAGGATCCTCCTTGGCGATCAACTCCGCGATCAGCCGCTTGACCGCATCGGCCGCGATCCCCTCCCCGCCAGCGGCAGCAACCCCGCTGGTAAAGAAGTACTTGAACTCGAGAAGCCCATGCGGGGTCTGGAGCCACTTGCCCGCCGTCGCCCGGCTGACCGTCGATTCATGGACGCCAACCTGGTCGGCCACATCCTTCAAGGTCAGAGGCTTCAGGTGGCGCGGCCCCCGCAGGAAGAACTCCCGCTGAAAGTTGATGATCGCCTCGGTCACCCGGTAGACCGTCTGCCGCCGCTGCTCGACCGCCTTTAGGAGCGAGAGGGCGGCGCTAATCCGCTCCTCCACCCAGCGCTTGGCCGGCTGCTCATTCGAGCCATCCAGGAGCTGGCGGTACTGCCGGTTCACCCGGAGGCGCGGCAGGGACGACTCATTGACGATGATGACAAACTCCCGGTCGATTCGCTCGACGGTGACGTCCGGGACGACGTACCGGGTCTCGTTCGCCCGCCCAAAGCGGCGGCCGGGTTTCGGGTCGAGCGTGCGGATCAGATCGGCCGCAGCCTGGACCTCGGCCGGGGTGACGTTCCGCTCCCGGGCGATCCGGGGTAAGCGGCCCTCCGCCAGGTCGTCCAGGTGGTGCTCGATCAGAAGCTGGACCAGCGGGTTGGTGCTGGCGATGGTCGCCCACTGGAGGAGCAGGCACTCCTTGAGGGAGCGGGCGCCTACGCCAGGCGGGTCAAAGGACTGCAGGTAGGTCAGGAGCGTCTCCGCCGCACTGAGCGGAATCCGGAAGTGCTCGGCCACCTCCGGTAGGGGCTGAGTCAGGTAGCCCCGGTCATCAAGGGAGCCGATCAGATACTCGACCACGCTCCGCTCCAGGCCCCGAAGGGGCGAGAGGGAGAGTTGGGCGAGCAGGTGCTCATGCAGGGTGGGTGAGGGCTGCTGGAAGCGGTCGTCAGGGTGATCCTCATCCTCATGCTCCCCGGCGGAGCCGCTGGTGTCGCTCCCGGTGCCCAGGTAGCGGACGAGGGCGCCCAGGTCCAGTCGAGGGGCGGATGGTAGTTCCCCCTCCTCCTTCGCCTCTGACTCCAGGCACGGATTCTCCAGGAGTTGCTCTTCGAGAAAGGCGGCCAGTTCAGCCACCGGCTGCTGCAGAATGGCGATCGCCTGACGCAACTCGGGCGTCAGGACGAGCCGCTGGGTCTGCTGGAGTTGAAGCCCAAGATCGAGACGCATCGGTTCTCCCTCCGTCCCCTGGCGCAAAGCGATGGCGCTCACAGGCATGGTATTCGCCCCGCCCGTCGCAATATCCTTGATACCTAAGCGGAAGGTGGGCGCTAAGTGCCCACCTTCCGCTTCGCCTATTGCTACCCTTCCGCCGTTACATGGAAGGGGATCAGCCCGAGCTGGTCGCCCTCAGGCGTAGCGACCCGAATCATGCCCGCTACCTCTGTGGCACCAGCGGGGAGGCTGAGCCGGACGGGCACGACTGCCTCCGCCCCGGGCGGGATCGTGACCAGTTCCGCCTCCTGTGACCCGAGGGGCGCCGGCCCGACCGTGAAGATCGCCCCGGTCAGGGGGATCGTCCGTTGATCGACGCCCGGGGAGACCGCCCCGGCGACCAGGGTCCAGGTGCCGGGGACCGGATCGACCTCCAGGAGGGAGACGTGGGGCGCCCCCGCCTCGGCGACCTCGGAGCGGCCGTTGGCAGCGACCGGGTCGTAGAGCGTGACCGAGACGGTCGCCTCGGGGTCGGCCCAGGTCAAGGTGGCACCGACCTGACGGGCGCCCGGCGGGACCTGCACCTGCGCCAGGGAGACGTAGCCCTGCCCCTCGGCCTCGCCCTTCCCATTCACCCCGGTCTTCAGCTCGCCGGTCACGGTCTGCCAGCTCAGGACGGGCTGGGCGGACTGGGCGAGTGCCTGGACCTGGAGCGACGTGCGGGCGGGATTCTTGACGGAGAGGGCGATCGGGACCGTGCCGCCGGGCTTTACCCGCACCTGGACCGTACGGGGAGAGACAAGCTCCGGTCCGGCCTCGACCGAGCCGATGTAGGGCTCGGGGAGGCCCCGGCCGCAGAAGGCGAAGGAGTGGAGGGCGACCCGCCAGGTGCCGGGCTCGGGGTTGGCCAGGAGGAACTGGGCGCCCAGGGCCCGGGCAGTGCCACCCTCCATCAGCTCATCGGCGTTGGAGCGACCGAGGACGGCGGCGCCATCTGGGTTGAGCAGGTAGCACTCGAGGGCGTTGCCCACGTCCGGCCACTGCAGGGTGGCGATCAGGGACTGAACGCCTTGCGGGACCTGAACCTCGTGGTAGAGCCAGTCGCCGTTGCCCCAGCTCCCCTGGTACCCGTGCTGAAACTGACCAGCGAAGCGGCCTCGCCCCTGGGCTAGGTTAAGCGGTACGACGACGGCGAGCGGCAGGTGCAGGTCGCCGAGCCGGATCACGCCGGTCTGGGTGGCGGCGGGTGTACCGACCGGCACCTGGATGGTGAGGTGCAGCGTGGCGCTGGTTTGGGGGGCGAGGCTGAGCGTGGCGAGGGCGCCGTTGGCCCGTGCGCCCGCCGTCTGCGTCGCCGTTGCCTCCGCCGCTGTCACAGGGGCGGACGACTCGACTCGCACCCCAGCGATCCAGTCCCAACTCTCCTTCCGGTAGGCCCGGCAACTCAAGGTGTAGGGCAGAGCGGTCCCCTTCGTCCCCAGCCGGATGTGGACCGTCGCCGTCCAGCGTCCAGCCTGTGGCCGGGCGACCCAGGTATCGACCGACTTGCCCAGTTCGACATCGCCAGAGCTGTTCGGCCGCTGGTAGTTGACTAGGCGCCCGTCCGGATCGTAGACGGCTACCATCAGGCGGGCCGACTTCTCCCCGTGGTCCTCCGTCGGCCAGTCCAGCGAGAGCTGCAGGAGATCGACACCCTCACCGACCGTGAAGTAGATCGGCTGGGGGCCCTCGCCCACGTTGGTCGTGCCATGGAAGGAGTCACTGCGGGCGGGGTCTAGGTGGAAGACCTCGGCCGTTACCGGCAGGTCCAGCGCAGTGCCACCGGGGTTCTGCACCGTGATGCTAACCTGGGCGCCCCCGCCCGCGGTACAGATGAGCGGGGCCGGGCTCTCGACCAGGGCGCAGCTCTCCCGCCCGGCTGCCGCCTCGACCGCCCGCAGGACGTTGATCCGACCGGTCCCCTGAATCGGGCCGGGTAGGCCCAGCGGGTCGGCGGTGCTAGTCAGCAGGCGAGCGGCCTCCGCCGGGGTGGGCGGGCGTCCGTTCACCTTCTGGAAGGCCTGGTAGAGCAGGGCGGCGGCGCCGGCCGCAAAGGGTGAGGCCTGGGAGGTCCCGCCGAAGAGTTGGAACGCCTTCCCCTCCTCCGACCCGGTCATCGGGGCGAGGCCCCAATCGTAGGCGCCCGGGGCAGCCAGATCCGGCTTCACCCGGCCACCGGCCGTCGGGCCCTGGGAGGAGAAGGAGGCCATCTGGTCGGCCGTCCACTTGTCACCCTCGGTCAGGAAGGCGATCTGCGAGAAGGAGCGATACATCGTGGAGGCGCCAACGGTCAGGGCGCCCGGGGAGCAGCCCGGCGAGGAGAGCGAGCCGATGCCGGCGCCCTCGTTCCCGGCGGAGACGCAGACCAGGACGCCCTTCGTCCGACAGGCGGTGACGGCCGCCGCCAGGGAGTCGGAGCCGTCGTTCGGCAGCGCCGTCCCGCCCAGGGACATGTTGATGATCTGGGCGCCGTTCGCCACGGCCCACTCCAGGGCGGCGATGATGGAGGAGTCGTAGCCGGAGTTGACCCGGGTGTCGAAGACCTTGGCCGACATCAGCTTCGCCCCGGGTGCGATCCCCTTGATCCGGGTGTAGCCGGAGATCTTCCCGGTCGTCTCGTTGGTCAGGGTGTAGACCTGGCGTGCTTGGGCGGCGATCGAGCCCGCGACGGCCGTCCCGTGGCCGACGGTGTCGGTCAGGTCGGTCTCCGTGAAGTCAGCGGCGAGCGGCTTGCCATCCGGTCCGATGATCGCCGTGCCAAGAAGGTCTGGGTGCGTGAAGTCGATGCCGGAGTCGATCACGCAGACCCGAACCCCCTCCCCCGTGATGCCCAGGGTGTGGACCGCATCCGCCTTCATCAGCGCCAGGGCCAACGGCGCCATCAGGGGTGCTTCGGGGGTGCCGAGCAGGGCTGGTCTCTGCCCTGTCGAGCGGACATGGCTACCAAGCCCGGCCTCGGCCCAGTCATCCTCGCGGAAGGGCAGGGGCGGGATCTGCCGGCGCCGGTCCGGCAGGACTCGGGCGCCCGGGTGGGCGGCCAGGAATCGACGCAGGGCCTCCGGGGTCAGGCCCACCGCCGCCCCATCAATCAGCCCAAACGTCCGGTGGACGATCGCACCACAGGCTTCAAGTTCGGCCCGCAGGCGTGCGTCGGGCGCACCAGCTAGGATCATGCGCGTCCCTTGCATGCACGAACACCCCCATCTTCTACCAGTACAAGAGAGTTCGTCTCGCGCCTGCCTGCCCCCCTTCCGCTATTAGGTAAAAATTCTGCAAAGCAAAGGCGCCCCTCGCTCAGAGGGGCGCCTTTCGCCTTACTTGTAGTGATTGAGGATCGTCAGCCGCTGCTTCATCAGATCGAAGAGTTGCTGCAGGAGCCCGTTCTGGGCCGTGCGGTGCTCGGCCAACTGCTGGGCCGTGGCGTCCGCCGTGGCCTGATCGCCGGACTTGATGGCCGCCCGGAACTGCTGCCAGAGCGCCTTCAGGCCCTCGCGTCCCGCCTTTAGTCGCTCCCGCAGGGAGTTAGCCTGCGCCTTGACCGGCGCCATCTCACTCTTGAGCGCCTCGGCCTTGGCCGGGTCGTTCTTAAGGCTCTCCTTCACTTGATCCGCGGTCGCCTTGTTCGCCTGGTGCTGATCCTTCATCTGCGTGCGCAGGTCTTTGCCCTGCGTAGCGGCCTCTCGCCACGCCTGAAGCTCCGGATGCTTCGCGATCTGCGCGGCCAGACGCTCCGCCTTGCTCCCCTGGCGAGCGGCCCAGGCAGTCTGCCGGTCCGCCTTCTGTGCGGAGCCGGTCGCCGGAGTGGCAGCGAAGGCTGCGCCGGTGAGGAGCATGGATGCGAGCAGGGCGCCCCCAAGCGGACGCTTCCAGTTGAACATGGGAATCCCTCCGTTCGCGTAGTGAATCACCTGACATGTTCAGTCTAAGCCCCGTTTGTAACCAAAGTTGGGCGAGAGTGTGAACGGCCTGTAAACGATCAGCCGAGGAGTGTGAGGGCGCCCCAGAGTCCCAGCAGGGCCGCGAGCAAGACCGGCGGGGTGATCACCAGTCCCACCTTGAAGTACTCGCGCCAACTGATCTTGATGCCCTTCTTGCCCAGGAAGTAGAGCCAGATCAGCGTCGCCAGGGAGCCGATTGGCGTCAGCTTCGGGCCGATGTCGGCCCCGATTACGTTGGCCAGGACGGCGGCCTCCCGCAGGGGGGCGCTCAGGTTTCCGGCTTGGATGGCGAGGCCACCGACCATCACCGCTGGCAGGTTATTGAGCCCTGCTGAGAGCACGGCGACCAGGCTCCCGGTGCCGATGACCAATGCGCCATGATGCGAGGTCGCCATCGCGGTGACCCAGCCAGCCAGCAGGTTCGTCAGCCCGGAGGCAGCTAGACCGAAGACGACGAGGAACATCCCGGAGGCGAAGAGGATGACGTGCCAGGGCGCCCCCTTGAGCACCGCGACCGGCTCCACCACCCGGTTCTTCTGCGTCGCCAGCAGGAGCACGATCGCCCCGGCAGCGATCACAAAGGAGACCGGGAAGTGCCAGAGGGAGTTCAGGAAGAAGGCCAGGACCATCAGGACGAGGACCCCAGCGCCTACGCGGAAGAGGAACGGATCCCGAATGGCGCTGGACGGAGTCGGCAGGGCGCCCCGATCGTAGCCAGCCGGAAGCTCCCGGCGGTAGTAGAGGCGCAGGACCAGGAGCGTCGCGGCCAGGGTTGCCAGGGCGGGCAGGAGCATCAGCAGTGCGTAGCGGGCGAACTCGAGCCCGAACTGCCGGACGGCGATCATGTTGGTCAGGTTGGAGACCGCCAGGGGGATCGACATGGCATCCGCCACGAAGCCGCAGGCGACGAGGTAGGGCAGCATCTGGCGGGGGGAGAAGCCCAGGGCGACCAAGAGCTCATAGACGATTGGGGTCAGGATCAGGACGGTGGCATCATTCGTAAAGAGCGTGGAGACGAGGGCGCCCAGTAAGATGATCGCCACGAAGATCGCTCGCCCGCTCCCGCCGGCCCGGCGGGCCATCTGGAGCGCCGCCCAGCGGAAGAAGCCGGCTCCGTCCAGCACGGTCGAGACGATGACGATGGCGATCAGGGCGAAGGTCGCATCCCAGACCAGGTGAGCGACGGTCAGGATGTCAGCGAGTCCGATCACGCCGGTCAGCAGGGCGAGCCCGGCGCCCAGCAGCGCCGCAAGGCCGTCATTCAGATTGCGTGGCTTGGCGATCACCAAGTAGAGCGTCAGGAGAAAGATCAGAACGGCTAAGACCGGGCGCACCATACGGTTAGAATACCTTCCTCTGGAACATAGATGAATGAACAGTTTCGGCGTGGATGGTTGAACTCCTGTACGCGAAAAGACCCCCACCGCTTAGGTGAGGGCCAGTCCGACTTGCTTATATTGATTAAAGAGACCGTTCAGAGGGGCTGGTGGGGGTGACCATCTCCTCCGTCGTTACAGTCTTCGCTTTCCCACAACCCGAAGTTGGGGGTCGGCTAAAAGAAAGACCGAGAACCATTTTGATGGCTCTCGGTTTCAACCGCTTAGTTCGGCATCTCGGCATCTTCGTCATCCAGATCAGGTGGATCCGACAGCTTCGGAATCTCCTCGACCGGGATTAGGACCTCCACCACCTCGCCCTGACGCAGGACGGTCAGGGGCACCTTCTCGCCATGGCGGTGGGTGGCCAGGACCCGGCGAATATAGCCGACCGAGTTGACCGGTTGGAGCCCGTCCACGGCTAGGACCATGTCCATCTCCTGCAGACCAGCCCGCTTGCCGGGGCCGTTACGAGCCACATGCTGGATCATCACACCCCGATCGGCCGGGAGGGCGAGCAGGCTGACCCACATCGACTCGATCACGTCCGCCTCGCCGGAGAAGCCCAGCCAGGGATGAACCGCATACCCGTAATCGATGATCTGGCTGGCGACGCGGCCAGCGACGTTTGCCTGCAGGGCGATCGAGACGCCCCCCTGCCAGGGAATGCCGCTAATGCCGACGACTCGGCCCTCCAGATCACAGAGCGGCCCGCCCGTATTGCCGGGATGCAGGGCTGCCGTCGTGAAGAGGAGCCCGTCCACCGGGATATTCGAAGAGCCCTTCGTATGCGGTGGCCGGTAGACCGTCCGCTCCTTGGCCGCCACGATTCCGTTGGTCACGGTCAACTCTGGCCCGTAGGCGTTGCCAAGGGCAAAGACGTGCAGTCCCACGGGAACCGTCCCCTCGGCCGCAAACGTGGCTGCCGGAATCTCCACGCGCTCCTCCAGTCGGAGAATCGCCAGGAAGTAGAGTGGATCGATGCCCAGGCAGGTCGCTCTCCGCTTCCGGCCGTCATAGGTCGTCACTGTCACCTCATCATCCATGGCCACGACCTGGGCGGATGCGATGATGTGGTAGTTGTCCATCAGCACGCCGGTGCCAAGGGCGAGTTGTTGCGACGAGGGCGTTAGGGCATGTACATGTACCACGGCGGGGCGCACCTTATCCATAGCTTCGATGAGAGCAGTGGACCACGGATCCATGCACGCCACCTCCTTGCAAATGTTAGGGTTACCTCATTAAGACTCAAAAGTGGCCATGGAGATATGGAGATCGGCCCGTTGCTGGGTGATCACCTCGTCCCCAACCAGCAAGACCACCTTCACTCGTAGCGGCGATTCCGCCGTCTCAACGAGATGGTCGATGGCGACCGCTCCCCGAGGGAGCGGCAGGCGTTCCTGGACCACCAGACTGCCTGCCGGGCCGGTGACGGAGAGGAGCAGGGCGCCCCCCGCAATCGGCTTGTCCAGGCGAATCCGCACATGAAAGCCCGAGTCGTAGCGAACTGCGTCTAGAGTCAGTTCCGGCACCCTATCCCCCTCCTCCCGTTAGGTAGCAGAGAAGATTCGCCGGGGGCGGATTCGCATCCTGCCCCCGGCCTCTTCGGTTGTCGCTCTCTAGGCCCGCGCCGCTCGCCCCTGGCGCCACCAGCGCCAGAGCGTGAGGAGTAATAGGAGCCCGTAGCTGATGACGGAGATGTCGATCCGCCGCAGAGCGGCCAGCTCAGCGACTCGGTTTGCGCCGCTGACCGGGAGAACACTCGTCCCGCGCTGATAGAGCGTGAGGGCGAGCCCCGCGACTAGGCCCACCGCCGCCAGCCGGGTCTGCCGGGTGGCCAACAGTCCCCAGACCGCCAGTCCGATCAGCCCAATCCAGGCGAGAAGGACCAGGTCACTACCCACGTGGAGCGCCAGCATCCGGAACAGCCCAGCGATGGCCAAGAGGAGGAGCAGGAGATACGTGCCCTGGAAGAGTTGCTGGGGCCGCATGCAGATCCCACCTTTCCCATCTTCAGCGTGGTAGTCTCCCCCGGGGCGCCCCGGTCTACTCCTAGACCGCCTCGATCACCGTTGCAATCCCCTGGCCCACCCCAATGCACATGGTGGCCAGGCCGAACCGACCGCCACGCCGCTTCAACTCATGGGCCAGCGTGGTGAGGATACGGGCGCCCGAGGCGCCCAGCGGGTGCCCCAGAGCGATCGCTCCACCGTTGACGTTCACCTTGGCCTGGTCCAGGTTCAGCTCCTGCAGGCAAGCGAGCGACTGGGCGGCAAAGGCCTCGTTCAACTCGATCAGATCCAGGTTATCGACCGTCAGGCCGGCCCGTTCCAGGGCCTTACGGGTGGCGGGTACCGGGCCGATTCCCATGCAAGACGGGTCTACGCCTGCAACCGCCGTCGAGCGGATGCGGGCGAGGGGCTTAAGGCCGAGCCGCTCGACGAGGGCGCCCCCCGCCAGGAGGACGGCGCTGGCCCCGTCGTTGATCCCCGAGGCGTTGCCCGCCGTGACCGTGCCGTCGGCCTTGAAGGCGGGACGCAGAGCGGCCAGGTTGGCCAAGAGCAGGTTGGGGCGCGGGTGCTCATCCTGGGTGACGTGGTACACCTCGCCCTTGGCGCCCGGGACGGGGACCGGGATGATCTCATCAGCGAAGGCCCCGGCGGCCACGGCCGCGCCCGCCCGCTGTTGGCTCTGCAGGGCGAACCTATCCTGGGCCTCCCGGCTGATCCCCCACTGGGCTGCGACATTCTCAGCCGTTTCGCCCATGCTATAGGGATGGTACCGTTCGGCTAGCTTCGGGTTGGTGAAGCGCCAGCCGATCGTCGTGTCGTGCATCTCAACCGAGCGCTCCCAGCCGGTGCCGTGCTTAGCCATGACGAAGGGCGCCCGGGTCATCGACTCGACGCCACCGGCGATGTAGAGCTCGCCATCACCCACCTGGATCGCCCGGGCGGCCTGATTGATCGCTTCCAGCCCGGAGCCGCAGAGCCGGTTGACGGTGACGCCCGGGACCGTGATCGGCAGACCGGCCAGGAGGGCCGCCATCCGAGCCACGTTCCGGTTATCCTCACCCGCCTGGTTGGCGGCGCCCAGGATCACATCCTCCACCTCGGCCGGGTCGATCTGCGGGTTGCGCGCCAGGAGTCCCTTGATCACAAGCGCCGCCAGATCATCAGGACGGACCTGGGCCAGGGATCCACCGTACCGCCCAATCGGGGTCCGGACCGCATCTACCAGAAAGACGTTCACCTGGGTAGCTCCTCCTTCAAACCTTTTGAGAGCAGGAAAGAATCCATAATTAGCGAAGGGATTGGACAAAGACGGAGGTGACCCCTTTTGATCGAGATTCAACACGTCTCCAAGCGCTACGGGAGCAGCGCGCGGAAGGCGGTAGCTGACCTTTCTTTTACGGTGCGTCCCGGCGAGATCTGCGGCTTCCTGGGCCATAACGGGGCCGGCAAGACGACGACGATCAAGATGATCGTTGGGCTGCTCAAGCCTGATGAAGGGACGGTCAAGGTAGCGGGGCATGACGTCCAACGGGAGCCGCTCCTGGCCAAGCAGTCGCTCGCCTTCGTGCCGGATACGCCAGAGATCTACCCACAACTGACCGGCCTGGAGTACTTGAACTTTATCGGGGATATCTACGGGGTCCCGGCCGCCCAGCGCCAGGCGCGGATCAGCCGCTTCGCGGAGGAGTTCGAGCTAACGGGCGCCCTGACGGACCGGATCAACGCCTACTCCCACGGCATGCAGCAGAAGATCGTGCTGATGGGCGCCCTGCTGCACAACCCGCCGGTCTGGGTCCTGGATGAGCCGATGGTCGGCCTGGACCCCCGTTCCGCCCACATCCTGAAGGAGTTGATGGCGGAGCACACCAAGGCGGGCAACACGGTCCTCTTCTCGACGCACGTGCTTGAGGTGGCCGAGAAGCTCTGCGACCGGGTGGCGATCATGAAGGAGGGGCAGATCGTTGCGCAGGGTGCGGTCGCTGACCTGCGGGCCGAGCGGGGCGGCGAGTCGCTCGAGTCGATCTTCCTGGGGATGACAGCCCGATGAGACAGTTGCTGGCGCTCCTGCGCATCTACCGTACGAACGGCTGGCGCTCCTTCCTCTCCTCCATGGGCACCAAGCGCCAGGCTCTAGCGATCGTGATGGTCGTCCTGATCGCGATGGGCATGGCGCCCATGCTAGGCACCCTCGGCATGACCTATCTGGCGGTCTATCAGGTGGGCGCCGGGTACGGCCAGGGCGAACTGGTCCTCGTGACCGCCTTCCTGGCCGGGGTGGCCGCCATGCTCTTCCTCGGCCTCTTCCAACTGATCTCGGCCTTCTACTACAGCAAGGACTCCAGCCTACTCGTCCCGATGCCGATTCCGGCGAGGACGATCCTGCTGGCCAAGTTCATTGGCGTCATGGCGCTGGAGTACCTGACCCTGGCGGTTCTTGTGGGACCCGCGTTGGTCATCTACGGGACGCTTGCCGGACCAGGCTTGCTCTACTGGCCTACCGCCGTGATCATCTTCCTGCTTCTGCCGGTCCTGCCGCTCGTCGTCGCCTCCCTGCTGGCCTTCGTGCTGATGCGAGTGACCAACCTGCGGCGTAGCCGGGATCTCCTCCGTCTGATCGGCGGCGGCATCGGTCTCTTCCTCGCCATCTCGATCAGCCGCTTGATGAACAGCGGGATAAAGAATCCGGAGGCCCTTGTCAAGGCGTTCGCCAGCAAGGGTGGGCTGATCGAGACGATCGGCGGCCGGGTGCCGCCGGTCATCTGGGCGACCAAGGCGCTGGGCGTCGGCTTCACAGCCGGAACCCAGGCGCTCCACTTCCTCCTCTTCGTCCTGGCCGTCGGCGTCGGTTTTGCCGTGCTGGCCTGGGCCGGTGAGCTTCTCTTCTGGGGCGGGCTGATCGGCAGCGGCGACGGCAAGCGACGGGAGACCAAGGCCGGTCAGGCGGCACTCCAGAAGTCAGCCGGGATCGAGCGTTCCGCCCTGCGAGCCCTAGTCGGCCGGGAGGCGAAGCTCCTCCTCCGCACCCCGGTCTTCGTACTTAACTCGGTCATCCCGCTGGCGGTCCTGCCCTTTGCCCTGGCACCAGCCATCGGGCAGATCAGGTCCGCACTCGGACAGTTCGACCTGGCGAGGAATCCTGGGCTGGTGGCGGCGGCAGCGATCGCCTTTCTCTGCTTCCTGAACGCCGCCGGAAACATCGCTGCGACGGCGGTCAGCCGGGAGGGGCCCTATATCTGGATCAGCCAGACCTCGCCCGTACCACCGCGGACCCACGCCCTGGCTAAACTGCTCTTCGCCAACCTCTTCGCCTTCCTGCCAATGGCGCTCATCGTCGGCGTCGGCGCCTACAGCGGGCTCTTGCGTGGCTCTGCCGTGATCGGGTTCGTGGTGGTGGGCGCCCTGGCCACCGGCGCCCTGAACGCCGGCGGACTGACGATCGACCTGATTCGGCCCCTCCTGAAGTGGGAGGACCCGCAGCGGGCGATCAAGCAGAACCTGAACGGCCTCTTCGGCCTGCTGATTGGTGTCGTCGGGGCCGTGATCGCGGGGGTTGGCGGGTTCGCCCTCAACCTCGTCTCCCCGGCCCTGGTTCTGCCCATCCTTGGCCTTCTCTTTGCCGGGCTGGCGGCGGCTCTGACCACCCTCTGCCTGAAGACAGCGGATGCCCGCTGGGGGAGATACAGCGACTGAAAAAGCCGGACCGGCTAGACCGGTCCGGCTTTCCACATGGCCCGGTACTTTCCGAGGCCTATGCGATTTTAGCCTCGCCAGAACGTGCCGGACGAAGCCACGACTCGGCGGAGGAGTGGGGCGGGCCGATACCGGTCATCCCCGGTGAAGCGCTGGAGCGCCTCCAGGGTGGCCAGGATCCGATCAGGGCCGAGTCGGTCCGCCCAGGCGAGCGGGCCGTGCGGATAGTTGACGCCTTGCTGCATCGCCGTGTCGATCGAGGCGGCGTCAGCGACGCCCTCCTGGAGCGCCCAGGCGGCCTCGTTCGCCAGGCAGGCGATCAACCGGAGGGCGACAAGGCCTGGAGTCGCCTGGATGATCTCTGTCTCTCGGCCCAGGGAGTGGAGGAACTGGGCCGCCTGCTCAGCGGCCTCGGGCTTGGTCGTGAGGGTCAGCCCGAGTTCGACCAACCTTCGCTCGCCCAGCGGGGGCAGGCCGGCGAAGGAGAGCGATCGATCAAGCGGCACGTGCGGGGCGAGGAAGGACTCGTCACAGGCGGAGCCATCCCAGAGCAGGAGGGCGCCCGGGGCGAGCCCGGTCCAGCCGTGGGCGGCCGTTAGTTCGTGCGGATCGGTCAGGAGGACCACCTGGGCCTCACTACTCTGACCGACCAGGTAGTAACCGGCGGCGCCAACCGCCTCGATCCAGTCGAAGGGCAACCTCCGAGGACAGTGCGATTTTAGTCCCGCAGGAGATTGCCCTTCGAAGAGGCGCCCGGTCGGGTCGGGGCGTTCCGGCTGGGTGAGACCGCCTGCCATCAGAGCGCTTCCCTGGACCCAGACTCGCTCAAGGCCCAACGGGCGGGGCGCCGGGCTCTCCGCGTACTGCGGCGAGGCCGGGCCATCGATCTGCTGGTCACCCTCGTAGCGGTACCATCCCCGCCCGGTCTTCCGGCCGAGCAGCCCTGCCTGGACCATCTGTGCCTGCAGAGGGTGCGGCCGGAAGCGGGGCTCACCGAAGAACTGCTCCCAGACCGAGCGGTTGACGGCGTAGTTGACGTCCATCCCCACCAAGTCCATCAGCTCGAACGGGCCCATCCGGAAGCCAGCGGCCAGGCGGGCGATTCGGTCGACCTGGACCGGGGTGGCTACACCCTCCCCGACCAGCCGGAGCGCCTCACCGGGGAAGGGGCGGGCGACCCGGTTGACGATGAAGCCGGGGGTATCCTTCGCCCGGACCGGACTCTTGCCGATGCGCCGGGCGAACTCCTCGGCTAGGGCCATCGTTTCGGCGCTGGTGCGGGCGCCCTGAACCACCTCGACCAGTGCCATCAGCGGCACCGGGTTGAAGAAGTGGAGCCCGACGAAGCGGTCGGGGCGCCCCGTGGCGGCTGCCAGTTCCGTCACCGGGAGGGCCGAGGTGTTCGTCGCCAGGATCGTCCCCGGCGGGCAGAACTCGTCGAGCTGCTTAAAGAGATCCCGCTTTAGCTGCAGCTGCTCCGGCGCCGCCTCGATGATCAGGTCGGCCGCCGCCAACGCCCGGAGATCTGAGGTGAGGGTGAGCCGAGCGAGGGCCGCCGTTCGGTCCGCTGGTGTAAGGCGCCCCTTTGCCACCAGGCGGGCCAAGCCGCCCTCTATCCGCACTTGGGCGGTCTGGAGGGCGCCCTCCGCCAGATCGTATAGGTAGACCGGGAGCCCGGCCTGCAGGGCGATCTGGGCGATCCCGGCGCCCATCGTCCCAGCGCCAACCACCCCTAAGGAACGGATCATCGGCCAGTCCCTCCCTTACTTCCCTTGGAACTGGGGCTACCGCTGGTCACTTGCCCTGGAACTGAGGCTCCCGCTTCTCCATGAAGCTGAGAATCGCCTCGCGCGCATCGTGGGTCGAACCCGCCGCCTCCTGCAGGTAGGCCTCCTGCTCCAGCATCTCGGGCAAGGGCGCAGTCAGCCCGCGATTGAGCAGCCGCTTGATCCAGCCCATTGACTTCGGCCCCTTGGCCAGCCGGGCGGCGTAGCTCTGAATAGTGGCGGCGAACTCCGCAGCCGGGATGACCTGATTGACTAGGCCCAGGCGATGCGCCTCTGCGGCGCTGATCTTATCAGCCAGCAGGCAGATCTCCATCGCCTTGTGGTAGCCGACCAGGCGGGGCAGGAAGAAGGAGGCGCCGGTGTCCGGCACCAGGCCGACCTTGACGAAGGAGAGCACCATCGAGGCGTTGTCGGCCATCAGAATGATATCCGCGGCTAGGGCCAGGGCAGCCCCGGCGCCCGCTGCAACGCCGTTGACGGCGGCAATGATCGGCTTCTCCATCGTCCGCATCTTGGTCACCCAGACGTTGTACTTGGTCCGGACGATCTCGCTGATCGGCTCGGCCGAGATGTCGCCCAGGTCCTGACCGGAGCAGAAGCCGCGCCCGGCGCCCGTCAGGACGATGCAGCGGACAGCCGGGTCCTTTTCGGCCTGCTTGAGCGCCTCAATGTACTCCTTGTGGAGCGTATTGTTGAAGCTGTTGATCCGCTCTGGCCGGTTCAGGGTGATGGTGCAGATGCCGTCAGCCACCTCATAGAGCAACGCCTCAAAGGCCATCTCGTTCCCCTCCTACGTAACAGCGCGCTTGGCCGTTCCCTTTCGTCAGCCGGTGCATCTCAGCCGGTCCGTCGCCGACTCGTCCGGGCTACTTCCCTTCCCAGGTGGGCTTCCGCTTCTCAGCGAAGGCCCGCATCCCTTCCTTCTGGTCCGCCGAGGCGAAGGCCATGTAGAAGAGACGCCGCTCAGCAGCCAGACCGCCCGCTAGCGACTGCTCGAACGACTGCAGGATGGCCTCCTTCGCCAGCATCAGGGCGACCGGCGACTTGGCGGCCACCTCCTGGGCCAGCTTCTGCGCCTCCGCCAACCAGGCCTCGGGCGGGAAGATCCGGCTGACCAGCCCGTAGGCCTGCGCCTCTTGGGCGGAGAGCAACCGACCGGTCAGGACCATGTCCATCGCTAGCGCCTTGCCGACAGCCCGGGTCAACCGCTGGGTGCCACCGGCGCCCGGCAATACCCCGATGTTGATCTCTGGTTGGCCAAACTTGGCCGTCTCCGAGCAGACAAGCATATCGCAGATCATGGCTAGCTCGCAGCCACCGCCTAGGGCGAAGCCAGAGACCGCACCGATCAGCGGCTTGCGGCAGGCGTAGACCGTATCCCACAGGGCGATGAAATCCTTCTGGAACATGTCGATGGCGCCCTGGTCGACCATCTCCTTGATATCCGCCCCGGCGGCGAAGGCCCGGTCGTCACCATGGATCAGGATCGCCCGGATGGCCGGGTCGGCCTGGAACCCCTTCAGGGCCTCCACGACCTCCGTCATGAGGGTGCTGTTAAGGGCGTTCAGGGCCTGGGGCCGGTACAACTGGATGCGCCCGACGGCGCCCTCTGTAAAGGTGCGGATCTGCTCAAAGCTCAAGCCTATTCCCTCCCGCCGGTCGGGTTTGCAAAATACATCGTAAAGAGGCCCTTTGCAAAGGTCCGAAGCTGCTTGCCCGCTTCGTTCATCTCCGCGGAGTGCAGGGCCGCGTTCAGATCCTTCTTCGACGCAAAGCTCATCTCTGTCATCTGGAAGAGATCCGGCTGCCCCCAGGGCGCCTCCTCAAACCGGACTACCTCCGTCTTGATCAGACCCGGGACCTGATTGATCAGCCCCATGTGGACCGCATACTGGGCCTCGAACTCATTCAGCGGGATCTCCGGCTTCCGGTAAAGAACGACCAGTTTGTACATCGAACGCCACTCCTTTGTCATCATTCAGCCCTGCCACCCGGTCCAGATACCGAAGGGCGCCCGGTGCCAGTAGGGCGTAGTACATCTGGAAGAGTCGCCGAGCGTCATCGCCCAGCCATTCCGACGGCAGAAGGCCCGCCGGTAGCCCTGGGTCAACAAAAAGGAACTTCCGATACTCATGCACAAGGGAGAGCCGCTCGACGTAGCAGCCCACGTCATCGAGTTCGATCCGATCGGCCTGAGCCTGCAACCGCGGCAGCCACCCCTCGATGAAGCGCTGATAGTGTTCGGCAATTCCCCTCAGGTCCCAGCAGGATGCCACGAGCTCCTGAGCCGAGTGCGGACCGACGTGGGTCGCCCGGAAGAGATGGACGTAAGGCGCTAGGTCATAGCGGCGGATCAAGTCTAGCGCTGCCTCTTCCAGTGGATTCGGCGAGATCCAGAGTCCGGGCGCCAGCGGACCGAATCCGGTCCAGACCAACTCGCGACGTAGGTCATCCCGCCGCTCCCGCAGGTCCTCCGGCACGGAGTAGGAGAGGACCCGCCAAAACCCATCCCAGTGCCGCTCTTCGGGATTGTAGACCCGACGGGAAGCGACTGTGATCCGCTTCTGCCCATTGGGGGTCAGCGAATAGTTCGAACGTCCACCCACCCGACGGGACTGCAGCCATCCCTGACGCACCGTCCGGGAGACAGCCTGGCGCATGGCCGACTCGCTCACCCCGAAGGGCGCCATCAGCGTCGCCAACGTGCTGGATGAGACCTCGTCGGCCACATGTTGAATATAGTCACCCCAGAGGTCGAATAGGAGTGAGCGTGCCTTCAAAGCCTCACCTTCCCGTCTGTTTGTGTGACGAAATTCCGTCTCTCGTGCTCCCTCTGTCTTTTCTAGCTACCTGAATCATTTTCCTTGTGTTGCATCAGTAGGACTCACAAGAGGTTCACGGATACTCTATGGACAGGCGCAAATCCCTATACTATCTTGAGTATAGAGATGAAAGTTCCGCACTAAGCACCGGAGGTGCGTACCCATGTTCATGTGCCGCTTTACGCAAGAGCAGTTTGAGGACAAGGACTTAGCCTATACCGCAATTATCGCGGCCCGGCTCGCCCATCCTGCCAAGGAGACCTTCGTGCTGAAGTTCTCCTCCAAGAAGGCGCTACTGGGATTTTTTGACCAGATCAAGAACCAGCAGCAGGAGTATGTGGTGACTAAGGTCCACGGTAATAAGACCTACGGACCGGACTCCCCTCTTGACCTGATCCACCTTGTAGGTGGAGCACAGTAGCTTCCTGCGGCTCCCGAACCCTTCGGGCAGGAATATGTACTACTAGGTATAGAATTACTATCCCTGTGCAAAGTCACAGGGAGGTATTGCCGTATGCCGTGGGTATTGGGACTGGACGGGGGGGGCTCTAGGACAGTCGCCCTCATTGCGAATGAGAAGGGACGCGTTCTGGGTCGCGGCGAGAGTGGACCTGCCACTCAGCACACCGCCGGTCTAGCCCGCGCCGCTGAGGCGATTCGTTCTGCGACGTATCAAGCGCTCGATGATGCCGGCCTAATGGTACAGGCATTGCATGCCGCCTGCTTCGCCCTCGTGGGCGCCGATCACACCATCGACCGCCAGGTGATGGCCAGCGTCATCGCTAGCCTGGGCCTGAAGTGCCCGATCACGTTAGAGCATGATGCAACGGCCGCCCTAGCTGGTGCGACCGGGGGGCGCCCGGGCGCCATCATTATCGCTGACACCGGGGCGATGGCCTACGGTGAGGATGCTACAGGTCAGCGAGCCCGCGCTGATGGCTATGGCCCGATCGTGGGTGACACCGGCTCTGGTTACGACGTGGGGCGCAAGGCCCTGATGGCCGCCCTTCGCCACGAGGATGGACGTGGTCCTGCTACCCTGTTGACCGAGCGGATCACCCGCCGATTCATGCTGGGCTCCATGACCGATATCCTTAACCTCGTGCACGGCAATCCCGCCCCGCTCCAGCGGCAGGATATCGCTGCGATCGCGCCCAAGGTGATTCAATGCGCCCAGGAAGGCGATCGGGTGGCACTTGATCTGGTCCGGACCGCCGGTCAGGAACTCGGGGCTGCCGTCTCTGCAGTCCTCGCACGTCTATCGTGGCCGACTGAGGAGCCGATTCCGGTGGCTGGCCTTGGCTCCATGTTCGAGGCGGGCCCCCTGCTCGTTGACCCGATGCAGCAGGTGATTCACGCGAACGAGCCGCGAGCGATGCTCGTCAAGCCACAGCATACCCCGTCTTACGGGGCCGTTCTGCTGGCGCTCCGCTCCCTGAACATCCAGTTGGATGAGACCCCCGAGGAGCGACATGCCTAACCAGAATACAGGTACAAAGTAGGGGCCGTTTCGCCCCCTCCGTCAACGCCGTATGTGTCGACCTGTCGTCACATGCGGCGTTGCTTATTCGATGACCGCCAACGTTCCGGATGCTGGGCTGCCGCGCGGGCCATACTCTCCTCTGAGTGCAGGTGAACGCTGATGCGTGTGATTGTCGATGCCGATGCTTGTCCCGTACTAAAGACCATCCTTCGTCTCTGTGCTGACGCTGGCGTACAGGTCATCACCGTCGCCTCCTTCAACCATGACATTGAAGGTGAGAACCATATCATGGTCGGGCCCGAGAAGGAGGCCGCTGACATGGCGATCATCAATCGCACCCAGCGCGGCGACCTGATTGTGACACAGGACTGGGGGTTGGCCAGCCTCGTCCTTGCCAAGGGAGCACATGCCCTCAGTCCCTGGGGGCATCTCTTTAGCAACGAGGAGATGGAGGGGCGCCTGGCACAGCGAGCTCTGAACGCCCGGTTGCGGCGTGGGGGTGTACGCTTGCCCGGACCGCCGAAGCGGACCGCTGCAGATGACCAGGTCTTTGAGTCAGCCCTCCGATCGTTCCTGGCAACCACATAAAAAAGACCGAGAGCTGTGCTCTCGGTCTTCTCCGTTCTCGTCCCCGTCACGAGCGGTATGCAAAAGACCCCTGCTAGCGCAGAGGTCTTTCGAAAGAATTTGGGCGACGTTCAATCCAGATGAGAGGGGGGAAGAACGCATCCCCCCTCTCAAACTCTCCCCCGCCCTGGGTGGTCCCGTCGCCGGTTGTGCCGCCTTGTCAGCACAACCGGCTCTGCCCGAACATGCAAAAGACCCCTGCTTACGCAGAGG
>DATGYC010000221.1:0-10930 GCA_035298385.1 Symbiobacteriaceae bacterium
CAGCGGGTGCTGACCATTGCGCCTGACAGCGGAGATCGCTATCTTAGTTCCGACCTGTACGAGTAAGCTCCAGACCTTTCCTGGTCGATGAGAGGACCTAAGGGGTTGCGCACGGCATGACTACCTGTTATAGTAGTCTACGCCGGAAGCGGCTTGGTCCACGCAGGTGTGGCGGAATGGCAGACGCGGTCGTCTCAAAAGCGACTTGGGTTACCCCCAGTGCGAGTTCGAGTCTCGCCACCTGCACCAATCCCTTTGCGAGGGTAGCTCAGTCGGCTAGAGCACTCGGCTGATAACCGAGAGGTCCCGGGTTCGAATCCCGGCTCTCGCACCAAGGAAGTAGGGGAGGGGGAGCACCCCCCTCCCCTACACCCCACCCTTCTGTGGGACGGGCATCATCGAGTAGCGACAGCGCTCGATGACACCCTCTCCTAGAAGAAAAGTGGGGACGACATGCAGAGCCCGCCATCGACTCAGATGGCGGGCTCTTTCGGCATAGCATGACCTTTGAAGGAGGAATCCCGGTGCAGATGAGTCCGTACTGGCGTGCCGTCTGGGAGGTCGCCCTCTTCCTGCTCGGCGTCTCGCTGCTGACGACCCTGACGGGCATGCTCCTCGGCTTTTTGGCCTTCGGGCCCCTGGTGCTGGTCGTGGCGGTGCTCCAGTCGCTGGTACCGATTGTGGGCACCCTGGTCTATCTCGACTGGCGCTGGGGCTGGCGGGTGGATACGATCGGACTGATCGGTGGGCGTCACCTGCGTTGGTTGCCGGCCGGGCTGGGCCTGGGCGCCCTCGCTCTCGTGCTGACTCATGGCCTGGGCATCCTCCTTGGCGGCCCGGTGGTGCCGGTGCTGGATTCGAGCGCCCCGGTCTGGTTGGCCGTGGGCCCCGCCCTGATCAGTGTGCTCTCCGTTGAACTGCTCTTCCGGGGTGGAGCGACGGCGCGGCTACAAGCGGACTTGGCGCCCAAGGAGGCGCTCTGGACTGCCCTAGCACTCCCGCTAGTCGCCTCTTGGCTCAGCGGAAGTCTGATCAGCGTGCCAAGCGGCATTCACACCCGTGAGCCGTGGACGCTCTTCTTCACGGCTGCCCTCACCCTACTCTATCTTCGCACGGGATCGCTCTGGCTCAACCTGGGCCTGAGCGCTGTCGTGATGGTGCTACCCCTTGCGCTGGGCCTGTTCATTCTGCCCCAAGCGGCCCTGCTCCTGTGGGTCACCGTAGCAGTCATCCTGCTGATCATGGCATGGAGACGGGTCGATCGGATGCCTCGGCGGGTCGGCCCGCAGCGCCAACGGATGGGTCGCCGTTAGATTGAGCGTTAGGGCGTCCGGAAAATTCCGGTTCCCCCCTGATTCGCGGGTTTCACCAAAAGGGAATACCTGCCTCCCTGTCGAATACGGGTTGGTGCCCGACCGGTAGAAAGATAGACAAATATTGGGCATGGGGGTCAGAGGGTGGCCAAGTGCGCGTTATTTATTGACTACGAAAATGTTTTCAAGTCACTGCAGGGACGCAATATGAACCTCGCCCACCGGCAACTCGCCGAGCTCTTCAAGGCGGAAGCCATGAAGGTGGGAGAGGTTATCTATGCGCGCGCTTATGCCCCCTGGGATATCTGGCCGGATGCTATGTCTGCTTTTGACCGCCAAGATATTAAACCCGAATATGTAGAGGGTGGACATAAGGATAATGCAGACTTGGTGATGAGTCTGCAGATCCAGGATTTCCTGCACATCTGGCGTGCCTTCGGTCGCGAAGAGGCTGATACCTTCATCTTGGTGACCGGGGATGCGGGGTTCGTGCACGTCATCAAGAAGCTACAAGAAGAGAACAAGCGCGTGATCGTCTGGGGTGTCGAGGGCTCGATCAGCAATCGCCTCACCGCCCGGGTACCGGAGTTGATCAACGTCCAACACCTGTTGCAGGAGAACGGCCTGCTTCCAGCGTCCATGACGATCTCGCCGTCCTTTGAGGAGCCGAGGGCCGCGACTGGTCCCGTTGTCGATCAACGGTTGCGCGGGCTCGTCCTTCTCTGTGAGCGGATCATGCTGGAGCGCGGGTGGGTGCAGGTGCCCTTCCTAACCCTGCAAGAGCAGCTCTCGGCCTCCCACTTCTACGGTGAGAACCTGCCCCAGTGCCGGACCTTGATCATGACCGGACTGGACCTGGAGATGTTGGAGACCAAGAAGCAGCCTAATCCGAAGCGACCAGGGACGGAGACGACCTTTGTCCTGCTCCGCAAGGAGCAGGAGTCGGTCGTTCAGACCCTGCGAATCACCCAGGAGCTGGTGGCCATTACGCGCCAGGTTGTTGCGCGGCAGGGGCGCCCCATCGTCGCCGTCTCGACGCTGCTGGAGGCCTTCGCTCGCTCCGCCGATCTGGCAGCGGAGGGTCCGGCTGTGGCCGATTGGCCCAGTTGGATCGATCTCCTGGTGGAGCAGTCGATTCTGCGTCGCTCCCGCGGCGACGGAGGCGAGCCTCACGTCGCCTTGAACGAGGCGCACGCACTGGTTGAACAGGTGGTCCCTGGAGAGGATCTGTGGCCGACGCTCGTCCGGCTCATTCTGGTCCTTGACCACTACCTGACCCGGACGGGTTACCTCTGGATGTCGATGGGACTCCTCCGGCAGCAACTGGGTGGCGTTGGCCAGCGCGAGATGGAGCGAGCGGTACGCACTGCGATTGAGCATGGGCTCATGGTGGTTCGTCAGCAGTCCAACCAGTACGGGGCACGGCCCACGACTGGTGCTTACCTGCAACAGGGGAATGAGCAGGTCCTGGCCGTGCTCGCCCAGCGCAATCGTGTCTTGGATCGACTCCTGCAGCTCTATCGGGAGGCGGACGTTCTTCCGCGGCTGGCCGTGGTAGAGGTCTTGGCGGCGGTCCTTACGGAGGAGAACCCTGCCGACTGGCTTGACATGCTGGTCTCGCACCAACTGCTCAACCGGGCCCCGCTAGGGGATGGCATTGATGGTCTCGCACTCAATCGCCAGCATCCGGTTGTGGCGCGGCGAGCCTCGCATACGGTTTAGTTCATACTCATAGGCAAGCCCTGGGCGATTCGCCCGGGGCTCTTTTCGTTCGGGCGTGATGCGGTTCAGATATGTGACAAGATTAACATACCAAATAAGCCGGAACAGGCAGGGATGACAATCGATTCGTTCGAATAGGATGAAAGGGGAAATGAATGACGGTTCATTCGGAATGAGGAACCGGAGGGGAAACGTTTGTCGAACGGAGAGGCGGCCAAGCCGTGGCTCCAGTGGTATCCACGGGAGGTCCCCGCAAATCTGACCTACCCAGAAGAGCCACTCTACGCCCTGCTTGAGTATGCAGCAGACCAGTATGGAGAGCGAACGGCAACCATCTTCTTTGGCGCCCGCCTTACCTATCGACAGCTACGGGAGGAGGCTCGGCGGCTTGCCGCTGGCCTGATCCGACTTGGGCTGCGGAAGGGTGACCGGGTGGCGGTCATGATGGCCAACTGCCCACAGGCAGTCATCGCCTACTTCGGAGTCTTGATGGCTGGCGGCGTGGTGGTGATGGTCAACCCGCTCTACACCGAGCGAGAACTGCGCTACCAACTCGACGACTCGGGCGCCCGGATCCTGATCGGATTGGACCTAGTCTATCCGAAGGTAAAGGGTCTCGGTCTTGAGCACCTGATCCTGACTGAGATGCCCGCGTACATGTCGATCCCGACGCGCTGGATCGCTCCGCTCAAGCTGAAGCCGCCCAAGGTCGCCTGGGGCGCCGGGGTCCAGCGCTGGGCAGAGGTCCTGGACGTCAAGCCGCTACCGGCCCCAATCCCCGTCGATCCGAGTGAGGACCTAGCGCTACTCCAGTACACGGGGGCGACGACCGGGAAGCCGAAAGGCTGTATGCTGACCCACCGAAACCTGATGGCCAACGTCTACCAGATCGGTGCCTGGCTCTACCAGCGCTCCCCAGCCGATCCGGTCCGGGTGCTGGTCGGGCTCCCCATCTTCCACGTCTACGGGATGACGACGGCGATGAACTTCGCCATCCATATGGCGGGTGAGATGACCCTGCAGCCTCGTTTCGAACCGCGTGAGGCACTGAAGCTGATCCAGAAGTACAAGGTCCAGATCTTCCCGGGCGCCCCCACCATGTACGTCGGCATCAACCACGTCCCGGGCGTCGAGAAGATGGACCTCTCATCGATCGACGCCTGTATCTCTGGGGCTGCGCCCCTGCCTTTGGAGGTTCAGCAGACCTTCGAGCGACTGACGCATGGCCGCCTATGCGAGGGTTACGGCCTCTCCGAGGCCTCGCCCGTTACCCATGCCAATCCGGTCTGGGCGACACGCAAGGAGGGCTCGATCGGCCTGCCTTGGCCGGACACCGACGTCCGGATCATCGATAGCGAGACCGGGCAGGACGTGGCGCCCGGCGAGGTCGGCGAGATGTTGGTCCGCGGTCCGCAAGTGATGAAGGGGTACTGGAACAACCCGGAGGCGACGGCTGGCGCATTGCGCGATGGCTGGTTGTATACCGGGGACATGGCCCGTATGGATGAGGATGGTTTCTTCTATATCGCCGATCGGAAGAAGGACCTGATCATCGCAGGCGGCTTGAACATCTACCCGCGTGAGGTGGAGGACGTCCTCTTCATGCATCCGGCGGTGAAGCAGGCAGCGGTGATCGGGGTGCCGGATGAGTATCGAGGGGAGTCGGTCAAGGCGTTCATCGTCTTGAAGGAACCCCCGTTCGGGGATAAAGGGGTGGCGGCTACTCAGGCAGAGCTCGATCAGCACTGCCGGGCGAACCTGGCCTCCTACAAGATCCCCCGCCACTATGAGTTCCGTGAGGCGCTGCCGATGACGCTGGTCGGCAAGGTCCTCCGCCGGGTTCTGGTGGAGGAGGAGGCGGCGAAGCGTAAGGCGATGCAAGGAGTGAGCTAGGCGATGGCCCAGAGGGGCGCCGGGGATAAGCTGACCGCTATCCTGGACGCGGCAGAGGTCGTCTTTGCCCGTCAGGGCTACCATGCAGCCCAGATGGCACGCATTGCGCAAGAGGCCGGGGTTGCGACGGGGACGATCTACCTCTATGTCAAGAACAAGCCGGACCTCCTGATCTGTCTCTTCCGGGATCGTTTGGCGAGGTTGGTATCGGAGGCGCGGGCCACCTGTGCAGAGGGCGCGACGCCGCTAGAGGAGCTCCGTCTCTTCATCGCCAACCACTTTCGCCTGATGGCCCAATCGCCCGGGATGGCGATGGTGACACAGATCGAGATGCGCCAGGCCGAGACGGCTGTACAGCAGGAGATCGCCGCCATCATGAAGACCTGGTTCGCCGTGATCGATGAGATCGTCGAGCGGGGCCAGGCGGCGGGGATCTTCCGCCCCATCTTCCCGAAGCAGATCCGGAACATGGTCTTCGGCACCATGGACCAGACCGTGACCGCTTGGGTCCTCTCTGGTTGTAAGTTTGACCTGGAAGCGTTAACGGAGCCCACGTTTGAACTACTGGCCGGCGGATGCTGCGCCAAGGTTTAGAAGGAGGCCTATCTAGATGGAGATTCTGGTGCTTCTCAAGCAGACCTTTGATACGGAAGCCAAGGTGACGGTAAAGGGTGGCAAGGTGGTCGAGGATGATGCGACCTTCGTCATCAACCCCTACGATGAGTACGCCGTTGAGGAGAGCCTGAAGATCCGGGAGGCGGCGGGCGGTACCGTGACCGTCGTCTCGGTCGGTGGGGACCGGGTGGAGGAGGCACTCCGTCGGGCTTTGGCGATGGGCGCCGACGAGGCGGTCCTGATCGAAGCGCCCGCCGGGGCGGATGAGTTCGTGATCGCCTCCCTGCTCGCGGCTTGGGCCAAGCAGAAGAGCTGGGATCTCGTCCTGGCTGGCAACGTCTCGGTCGACTCCGGCGCGGGCCAGACCGCCCTGCGCTTCGCTGAGCTGATGGGGATTCCGCATGTCTCCGCTGCGTTGAAGCTGGAGCTTGGCGGCGGCAAGGCCGTTGCGCACCGGGACGCCGAGGGCGATTCGGAGGTCATTGAGGTGCCGCTCCCGGCCTTAATCACGGCTCAGCAGGGACTGAACGAGCCCCGTTACCCCTCGGTCCCTGGCATTATGAAGGCGAAGCGGAAGCCGATCGCCCGGGTGGCCGCCGCTGAGTTGGGCGCCCCCACCGCCAAGACCGCCGTCACGGAGCTCTACCAGACCGAGCAGAACCGTCGTAATACGATCATCAAGAGCACCGCCGCCGACGCCGCCGCACAGCTGGTTCAGCTCCTGCGCGGCGAGGCGAAGGTCATCTAAGGAGGCCAGGAACAAAGATGGCACGCAACGTACTGACGCTGGCTGAGGTTCGCAACGGCGCCCTGCGCCCGGTCTCCTTTGAGTCTATCGCCGCTGGCAAGCTGATCGCTGAGGGCGGTTCTGTCACCGCCGTCCTGCTCGGGCAGGGTGAGGCTTTCGCTGCTGACCTGATCGCACGTGGTGCTGATAAGGTAATCGCCATCCCCGAAGCGGGGGAGCAGTACATTCCGGAGCGCTGGTTGGGCGCCCTGCAGGGGGCTTTCCAGGCGTCCGGCGCCCAGGCCGTTCTGATTCCGCACACCGGCACGGGCCGTGACCTGGCCCCGCGCTTCGCCCAGCGGAACGCTGCTGGCATGGTCTCGGATGCGATTGCGGTGGCGCTGGAGGGCGGTACCCCTCCGGAGGGGAACCTCCTGCGGGACCAAAACGGCAATGTCCTCGGAGGTTCCCCCCCGGTCTTTACCCGCCCGATCTACGCGGGCAAGGCCTACGCCAAGCAGCGCATCACCGAGGGGTTGATCGTCGCCACGATCCGTCCGAACAACCTGGAGGCGCTCCCGGCTGACGCTGGTCGCTCCGGCGCTGTCGAGATGATGGGCGCCCCGGCGGTCGATCTGAAGTCGGTGATCAAGGAAGTGGTCCGCACGGCGACCGGTGGGGTCGACCTGACCTCGGCCAAGATCGTCGTCTCTGGTGGACGTGGCGTCAAGTCGGCGGACGGCTTCAAGCCGCTGCAGGAGCTGGCCGGTGTTCTGGGCGCCGCCGTGGGTGCCTCCCGTGCCGCTGCGGATGCGGGCTACTGCGACTACTCCCTGCAGGTCGGTCAGACCGGCAAGACGGTCACGCCGGACCTCTACATCGCCTGCGGCATCTCCGGTGCGATTCAGCACTTGGCTGGCATGTCGGCTTCGAAGGTGATTGTGGCGATCAATAAGGATCCGGAAGCGCCGATCTTCAAGGTGGCTGACTACGGGATCGTCGGCGACCTGTTCGAGGTTGTGCCGTTGCTGACGAACGAGTTCAAGGCGCTGTTGGGTAAGTAGGATCCATTATTTAACCGCGGATGACGCGGATTGCGCGGATACTTGGCGATTCCCCTGCGGGCTCGTTAATGTATTGGAGTTTGTCCCCATCCGCGTCATCCGCGTAATCCGCGGTTGTAAAAAGAGGAGGCGAAGATATGGCGAACCAGATCCGCAAGGCAGCGGTCCTTGGTTCCGGTGTCATGGGTGCGCAGATCGCCGCGCATCTGGCCAACGTGGGCATCCCCGTGCTCCTGCTTGACATCGTCCCGCGCGAACTAGGCCCCGACGACGTCAAGGCCAAGCTGACCGCCGACTCGCCGAAGTTCCGAAACAAGATTGCAGCGGGCGCGATTGATAAGCTGAAGACGATGAAGCCGTCCCCGGTCTACTCCCAGGCGGTTCTCCCGCTGCTTACCGCTGGCAACTTTGAGGATGATCTGGCGAAGCTCGCTGACGTGGACCTGATCATCGAGGCGGTCGTTGAGCGGCTCGATATCAAGCAGTCCCTCTGGTCCAAGGTTGCCGCCGTCGTCAAGCCGGGCGCCATCTGCGCCACCAACACCTCTGGCCTGCCGATCGCCAAGATTAGCGAGGGGCTCCCGGTCGCCTTCCGGGCGCAGTTCCTGGGCGCCCACTTCTTCAACCCGCCCCGCTACCTGAAGCTGCTCGAGCTGATCCCGACCCCGGAGACCGATCCGGCGGTCGTCCAGTTCATGGCGGAGTTTGGCGAGCGCGTCCTGGGCAAGGGGATCGTCCTCTGCAAGGACACCCCGAACTTCATCGCCAACCGGATCGGTACCTACGGCATGCAGGTGACGCTCCAGGCGATGTTCGAGTCGGGCCTCGGCGCTGACGAGATCGACCAACTGACCGGCCCGATCATCGGGCGCCCCAAGTCGGCCACCTTCCGGACCCTGGACGTTGTCGGCCTGGATACATACGTCCATGTCTCCGACAACTGCCGGGCCGCCCTGGCAGACTCGCCCGCTGAGGCGGCGGTCTTCGAGGTGCCCGCCAAGGTGCGCGAGATGCTCCAGCGCGGCTGGCTCGGCGCTAAGACGAAGCAGGGCTTCTTCAAGAAGGTCGGCGACGAGATCCTGACCCTCGACCTGGAGACGATGGAGTATCGTCCGCGCAAGAAGACCCGCTTCAGCTGCATCGATGAGGCCCGCAAGGCCACTGACCTGGTCGGCAAGCTGCGGGCCGTCGCCTATGGCGATGACGAGGGCGCCAAGTTCGTCTGGAAGGTCTTCAAGGAGACCCTCCTCTACGCGGCGAGCAGGCTGGGCGAGATTGCGGATGACGTCCGCTCGATCGACAACGCCCTCAAGTGGGGCTTCGGCTGGGCGATGGGCCCGTTCGAGACCTGGGATGCGATCGGGGTCGCCAAGGCCGTCGCCAAGATGGAGGCGGAGGGCGCCACGGTCCCGGCCTGGGTGAAGGAGGCCGCTGCTGCCGGTGGCTTCTACAAGCGGACGGCGGATGGTGTCTCCCAGACGATCCCGGGTCAGGGCTACGTCAAGATCGCCCAGTCCGAGCGGGTGATCGAGATTGAGCAGCTGCGGGCGGCAGGGAAGATCGTCAAGGAGAAGAAGGGTGCCACCCTGCTCGACATGGGCGATGGCGTTCTGCTCCTCGACTTCCATTCGCTGAAGCAGGCGATCGGTACCGACATGATCATGATGATGAAGCAGGCGGCTGACCTGTTGAAGCAGGAGCAGTGGAAGGGCTTGGTCATCTCGAGCGCCGCCGAGAACTTCTGCGTAGGCGCCAACCTCGCCCTGATCCTCCTGGAGGCCCAGGATGATGAGGATGACGAGGTCGAGGAGGTCACCCGCCAGTTCCAGAACGCCTGCATGGCGCTCAAGTACGCCCCGAAGCCGGTCGTGGCTGCCCCTTACGGACTGACCCTGGGCGGTGGCTACGAGATCTCGGCCCATTGCGACCAGATCGTCGCTGCAGGCGAACTCTACATGGGCCTCGTCGAGGTCGGCGCTGGGCTGATCCCTGGTGGCGGTGGCAACAAGGAGCTCCTGATCCGGGCGCTGGAGACGATTCCCGCTTCGGGTGGTGGTATGGGCGGTGCGGCCCAGATGGCCGCTGGCAGCGGGCTTGACCAGCAGCCGATCGTCAACAAGGTCTTCGAGACGATCGCCATGGCGAAGGTCTCGACCTCAGCGGTCGAGGCGCAGGAACTCGGCTACCTCCGGAAGACCGATAAGATCGTGGTCAACAAGGAGCACCAACTCTACGAGGCGAAGCGGGCGGCTTTGAAGCTCTACGAAGAGGGCTATCAGGCGCCGAAGGCACCGTCCATCCCGGTTCTTGGGCCGGACGGCGCGGCGGTCCTCGGGATTGGCGTTTACAACCTGAAGCTCTCGGGCTGGGCCTCGGAGTACGACGGCTTCATCGCCAAGCAGCTGGCGACGGTCCTGACCGGCGACGACGTGCCCCGCGGGACCTATGTCACCGAGCAGTATCTGCTCGACGTGGAGCGGGCTGCCTTTGTCAAGCTGGCGATGCAGAAGAAGTCACAGGACCGGATGGGGTACATCCTCAAGACCGGCAAGCCGCTGCGAAACTAGGAGGTGCGTCGTTATGCGTGAAGTAGTGATCGTTAGCGCCGCCCGCCTGGCGCAGGGCAAGGCGCCCAAGGGTTCGCTTCGGTTCGTCCGGCCCGAGGATATGGCTGCGCATGTGATCAAGGCAGCGATCGAGCGGGCGCCCGGCCTAGAGAAGGCACAGGTCGACGACGTCGTCCTCGGTTGCGCCTTCCCGGAGGGTGAGCAGGGCCTGAACCTGGGTCGCATCGCAGCGATTCGGGCGGGTCTTCCCGCCACCGTCCCGGGCTTTACGATCAACCGCTTCTGCTCCTCGGGCCTGAACGCGATCGCCATCGGCGCTTCGTATATCGCTCAAGGGTGGGGCGAGGTGGTCGTGGCCGGTGGCGTCGAGTCGATGAGCCGAGTCCCGATGGGGGGGCATAACCCCCGGATGCATCCGGCGATGGTCGAGACCTACCCGCAGATCTACATCTCGATGGGTCACACCGCCGAGAACGTCTGTGCCCGTTTCGACGTTACCCGTGAGCAGTGCGACGAGTTCGCCTACCGTTCCCACATGCGGGCGGCGGCGGCGATCGATGGTGGCAGGTTCAAGCAGGAGATCGTGCCGATCACGGTCCGGGAGACCGGCTTCGATGGCAAGAAGGCGACCGCGCGGGAGTTCATCTTCGATACCGATGAAGGCGTCCGCCGCGAGACCTCGGTCGAGGCGCTGGCGCGGCTGAAGCCGGCCTTCGCCCGGACCGGAAACGTCACCGCGGGCAACTCCTCGCAGACGACCGACGGCGCTGCTGCTGTGGTCCTGATGTCGAGTGAGAAGGCAGAGGCGCTCGGCCTGAAGCCGATGGCGATCTTCCGCTCCTTCGCCGTGGGCGGCGTCGATCCGGACGTGATGGGCATCGGGCCGGTGGAGGCGGTGCCGAAGGCGCTGAAGGCGGCGGGGGTCTCCCTGGCGGATATCGACCTGATCGAGCTGAACGAGGCGTTCGCCTCGCAGGCGCTGGCCGTCTCCAAGCGGCTTGAGTTCGACATGGATAAGGTGAACGTCAA
>DATGYC010000222.1:0-9360 GCA_035298385.1 Symbiobacteriaceae bacterium
GGGCGACCAGCACGAACCGCTGGCGGAGCGGCCCCTGACTGGGCAGGTAACCGACGATATTCTGCGAGGGCGCCCGCGGCAGGATCTGCCCGAGGTCCGGCCAGAAGCCGAGGAGTTCACCCAAGAGCGGTAGCAGGGCGAAGGCGGCCAGGAGGAGCCCCAGCCACGGCCAACGCAGGGCGAGCAACAGACTGCCGGCGACGGTGCCCATCACGAGGGCTGGCCCCCAGTAGAGCGTGGCCTTGGGCGCCCAGAAGAGCTGCCGCTCGACCCGGCAGCCCATCCGGCTCAGCCAGCTGGCGATGCGGTTCGCCGCCGCCCGCTCGCCCTTCGTCCCCGTCGTGCGCGGCCCACCGGCACAGAGATCGACCAAGTAGGACCAGGCCCGCTCCATCTGCATCCCTCCCGTAGCCCCGCAGGGGACTTTCCTACCTCTTTATGCAAGAGGGCGGGGAAAGAGAGCAGGGCGCCCTCGATGAGGGCGCCCTGCCGTCCTATTCGGCCTTCCACTCGTAGACCTTGAGCAGGTGCGTGCCCTGCTTGCTGATGGGGTCGTTTGCCGCGATCGCCTGGGCCTCCTCAAGCGACTCGGCCCGAATGATCACCGCACCGCCGGAGAGGTCGGCAAAACCGCCGGAGAGCTCGATCTTACCCGCTGCCCGAAGCTTGGCGAGGTACTCGAAGTGCGCGGGCAGCACCTCGGCGTTATACTGGGCGGTCCGCTGGCTGTAGAAGAGGAAGCGCTTCATGAACTAGGCCACTCCTTCATGCACGTCTCCTCTGTGGGACGCACGGCCCGGCCCGAAAGATATGGGACGAGCCCCTGGCCTTGCCGCCAGGGGCTCGTTCTTGAAACGATTCGTTACTTGGTCGCCGTGAAGGCCACGACGACCTGGGAGACCGGCGCACCGCCGCTGGGCCCGATCAACTCCAGCCGGAAGGTGTTGGCGCCCGGCTCGGTAGCGGTGCAGAAGAAGACCTGGGTCCCCGGCGTGCCGACCATGGAGGTCTGCGGGGAGTAGGTCTGGGTCGCGATCTGGAGCCCGGAACCGCTCTTGTCCTGGATCCGCCACGCGTACCCGGTCGAGCCCGAGTTCTCCGGCACGGCGATGCAGAGCGGGGTCTTGTCAACGCCGCCCACCGGCAGGGTGGCATGCACGAAGTAGGTCGTGGAGACCGGGTGGGCGATCATCGAGGCGCGGCCCTGCACGAGCGGTCCCATCGGCGTGATCGGCTGGACCATGTTGAACTCCTGGACCGCCGCCTGGGTGGTCAGGGAGAGCTTGTAGAGTGTGACGTGGTCGAAGGACGCAGTCGGGTTCGGGGCCGGGAAGGAGCCAGCGTTCTCCACGCGGATCCCAGGGGTCTCCTTCCACTGCCAGCTGTAGCTGCCTAACAGGCCAGCCTTCGGTTCTGGAACGGCCACCATGAGCTCAGACAAGCCAGCCGACGAGTACAGAATCACGTTCTCCATGAGTCATCCTCCTCGTTCGATAGACTCGGAGCCGGTCACCGCCTTCAATGTTCTATTACGTGAATGGTTTTCCTGCACGATATATTAATATTTTTTGATTTGGCATACGAAAGACCCGCAGACCATTGGCCTGCGGGTCAGACTGATGATGCTTACCGCTGTGCGTTCCGCACCCGGTTGAACAGGATGTTGTTCTCCAGGTGGACATGGTTGAACATGTCGTCCTCAAGCGCCGCCAGCTTCTCAAAGGTGAGCGTGTAGGTGCGGCAGGCATCCGCCGGCAGGGCGTAGCCATCCGTGATCTCACGCATCCGCTCCAGGAGCCGACCAGCGTGATCATGCTCCGCCTCCAGGGCGTCCAGGATGGCGACGGCCTTGGCGCGGTCCGCCTCATCGCCCGACTCTGCCCAGGCCTGAATCGCCGGGAAGTCGGTGCCCTCCTCCTTGACCATGTGCTCCTCCATCTCCGCCTTCAGCTCATGGAAGAGCTTGGCCAGCTCGACCAGTTCGGCGTGGCGCGAGCCGTGCACGTTGGCGATCTTCGTGGTGAAGGCGCTCAGGGCCGGCAGCTCGCTGCGCAGGTAGTCATGGTGGACCCGCACGATCCGGGTGATCAGCTTCGGGATCGGGGCGACGCGCCAGTCGGTGGTGGGCTTGGCGGTCCGGGTCTGCTCGGCAGCGTAGGCGGCCTCGAGTTCGGTCAGGAAGACCTGGACGTCGATGCCCTTCTGCGCCAGGGCCTGGTTCAGCGAGCGGCCACCGCCGCAGCAGAAGTCAACGGCATACTTCTTAAAGAGATTGCTAGCACCCTGGAACTCAGCAACGATCTCACCAATAGACTGCTCAGGCGTAAACTGGTTAGACATAGTAACGCCCTCCTCTCATCACCTAGTTTAGCCCAGGTGATGAAAGGAGGACAGTGACAAATCTCACGCGTTATTGATGCGCCTTGCTGGTCACGGTGATCATCGGCAGGAACATGTCGTCCTCGGGCTCGGCCTGGGCGCCCTCGGCCCGGCCGACTAGGTCATAGCCCTGCACGCCGGTGATCTCGACCTGAACCATCTCGCCCGGGGTGTACTCGACACCAGCCGGCGCCTGGAAGAGGACCACGCCATCGATGCCCGGGGACTGGCGGTAGCAACGCCCGACGAACCAGCCGCGCTTCGGTGAACGGCCCTCGACGAGGACCTCGGTCGTCACGCCGATCATCAGGTTGTTACGACGGGCGGCGATCTCGGCCTGTAGGGCCATCGCCCGGTCACGGCGCTCAGTGCGGATCTCCTCCGGTACCTGCTCCATCTGGCCCGAGGGGGTATCCTCCTCGACCGAGTAAGCGAAGACGCCGACATGGTCGAACTCGCAGGCGTCCAGGAAGGAGAGCAACTCCTGGAAATCCTCCTCCGTCTCGCCCGGATGCCCAGCGATGAAGGTCGAACGCAGGCAGATCCCCGGTACGCGCTCGCGCAGCTTCTTGATCAGCTTCAGGTAACCATCCCGATTGGCGGGGCGGTTCATCAGTCGCAGCATCTTGTTCGAGCCGTGCTGCAGGGGCATGTCGAGGTAGGGCAGGACCTTCGGCTCGGTCGCCAGGACCTCGATCAGGGCATCATTGATCCGAGTCGGGTAGGAGTAGTGGATGCGGACCCACTGAATCCCCTCGATCTTCGCCAGCTCCTTGAGCAGATCGGCGAAGCGGGTCTTGCCGTAGAGGTCCATGCCGTAGTAGGTCGTATCCTGGGAGATGACGACGAGCTCCTTGACGCCCGCCTCGGCGAGGCGCTGGGCCTCATTGACGATCGACTCGATCGGGCGGGAGCGGTGCTTGCCACGCATCAACGGGATCGAGCAGAAGGAGCACGCGCAGTTGCAGCCCTCGGCGATCTTGATGTAGGCGGAGTAGCCCGGGGTGGCGAGGACACGGTCATAGTTCCAGTCCAAAATCGCATCCGGATCCGAGATCTGGCTTACCTTCTGGCCGGCCAGCACGCCAGCGACGACCTCGCCGACCTTCGGGTAGTCGGCGGTACCGATCAGGGCGTCGATCTCCGGGATCTCCAGGGCGAGCTCCTCGCCGTAGCGCGGGACCATGCAGCCCGCGACGACGAGCGCCTGGCACTTGCCGGTCACCTTCTCCTGCGCCGCCTCCAGGATCGCATCGATCGACTCCTGCTTCGCCTCGGCGATGAAGCCGCAGGTGTTGACGACAAGGACATCGGCCTCGGACTGCTGGTTGGTGATCTGGTAGCCGGTCCCCTTCAGCAGGCCGATCATGACCTCCGAGTCAGCCAGGTTCTTGGAGCAACCTAGGGAGATGAATCCGACCTTGACCTCGCGGCCTGCCACCTGGGCGCCGGGGAGAAGCTCTGTCGGGCGCTCGTTCATCATAGCGTTTACAGCCTCCAATAAGAGCGACGGCGGCCTAGGGGCCGCGCGGTGTTTACGTACGCAATAACCCTCTTATTGTAGCGGAGAGTGCGTAGGTTGTCCACATAGGGCTCAGCACAGCACGGAGACCAGGCTGTGACAAAGGTCATCTACCTATTCAGCAGGAATCCATACGATCACAGTAGAAGTACGTAAGGTGAAGACCCTAGAGATGGGTCCAAGACCGGAGGGAGCAGTCATGATCCCCAAGCGCATCCTCTTGATCGAAGATGATCCCGACATCCAACGGCTGCTCGGGCTGACCCTACAACTAACAGCGGGCGCCGAGGTCCAATCGGCCACGGAGGGCCAGGATGGCATCACCCTGGCGGTGGACTGGCAGCCCGAGTTGATTCTGCTTGATCGCATGCTCCCGGACATGGAGGGCACGGCGGTGCTGCAGGCCCTCAAGGCCAACCCTGCGACCTCTACCATCCCGGTGATCTTCCTCTCGGCCCGCGCCGGTGAGGCTGAGATTATCGCCGCTATCAGCAAGGGCGCCGTCGGCTACATCGTCAAGCCCTTCGACCCGATGGGCCTAGCGGGCGAGATCGCTCGTATTCTGGAGGGCGCTAGATGAATCAAGTCGAAATTATGCGGGCAGTCTGGGAGGTCACGGCCGATGGGCTCGTGATCAGTGGCCCAGACACGGTGATCCGCGAGGTCAACCCAGCCTACTGCGCCATGACTGGCTACACTGAGGCCGAACTGGTGGGCAAGAAGACGAATATCATCGCCTCCGGCATCACCCCGCGGGCGGTCTATAACGAGATGTGGGAGCAGCTCCGGACGACAGGACGCTGGAGCGGGGAACTGATCAACCGGCGGCCCGACGGCAAGCTCTGGATCTCGGCGATCTCGATCTGCGCCATCCTCTGGCCGAACGGCGATGTGGCGGCCTACGTCGGCATCGCGCGGGACCTGACGGAGGACCGGCGGCTGCGCGAGGCGCTCCAAGAGCAGTCCTCCCGCCTCGAGGCGATCCTGGAAGCGATCACGATGGGGATCCTTCTCTTTGACAAGTCAGGGCGTTGTGCCAAGGCGAATCACGCGGCACTGCGCATCCTAGAACGGAGCGAGGCCGAACTGATCGGCGCCAGCCAGCCTGAGCTGACCGAGCTCTTTGGCGCTCACTTCGTTGAGCCGGATCCGCTTAGCGTCAGCGAGGCGGATCGCATCCTGTCGACCCAGAGCGAGCCGGTGCGCTTCTACCGGGCGAGCTGGGAGCCGGTCACCACGGCTGACGGGGCTGAACTCGGCCAGATCCTCGTCCTCAACGACATCACGCGTGAGACCGAGCTGGACCGGATGAAGGAAGAGTTCATCGCCACGGTCTCGCACGAGTTGCGCACGCCCCTGACGGCGATGAAGGGCTCGCTGGGCCTCCTCGCTGGTGGGGTCCTGGGGGCGATGGCGCCCATGCAGTCCGAGCTGGTCCAGATCGCCCTGCAGAACACGGACCGGCTGATCCGCCAGGTCTCGGAGATCCTCTCCCTTTCCAAGCTGGAGTCGGGGAAGGTCCAGATGAGGCTGGCGCCGGTCGACCTAAACCGCCTGGCGGGGGATGTCCTTGCGGAGTTGAGCACGGTGCCCAGCGGGCGCCAGATCACGGTCACGACCGAACTGACCGCCGACCTACCGCCGGTTGCCGCGGACGGCGAGCAGCTTCGCCAGGTCTTGGTCAACCTGCTGGGGAACGCCTACAAGTTCACCCCGGAGGGTGGCCGGGTCCACCTGCAGACGGTTGCGACCGAGACGGAGGTGCAGGTGATCGTCAGCGACAGCGGCCCCGGCATCGCGGCGGACCAACTGGAGCGGATCTTCGAGCGCTTCACCCGGGCGCCCGGTGAGGCGAGCCGCAGAGCGAGCGGCACAGGTCTGGGGCTTGCGATCGCCCGGAACATTGTGGAGCAGCACGGCGGGCGGATCTGGGCCGAGTCGGCGCCCGGTCAAGGCGCGACCTTCACCGTGGCGCTGCCCAGGGTCACGGCATAAAGAGAGGGAGATCGGCAGTTTGGCCGGTCTCCCTTCGTTGATTACGTCTGGTCGTGCCCCAAAAGGACCTACTTACTCAACCTGCGCCGCACGCACAACCCTTACCAACTCGGCGAACCCGGCAGCTACCTGTGCGCGCGTAGCCTTACCATCGATCAATAACTCCAGCGCCCGCCCAGCCTCCGAGATCGCATCAAAGCCATAGAAGCCACCCGATCCGGCTAGCTTATGCGCCGCCGACTTCAACTCATCAAGGTTACCCGAGGCCAGCCAGTCCTCCATCGCCGGCAGCCTCTCAACGGCCCCGGCGAGGTACTCGACCCGCAGGGCCCGCATCTGATCCATCTAACCACTCCTATTTCAGCCTCAGTCGATTGACCGAGCCCTTTAGATCGATCACGAGGACCTCCCCCTGCTCATCCAGGCCGAAGGAGGCGATCTTCATCTCGGTATCCAGGAGCAGTTCAGGCTGCCCACTTCCCGGGGCCAACCGCCAGAGCTTGCCCGAACAGTAGTCGCCGAAGAGGTAGGAGCCCACCAAGGCGGGGATGGCGCGCCCGCGGTAGACGACGCCGCCCGTCACGGCGCAGCCGCCCTCCTTGTGGGTGTAGGTCGCCACGGGAGGAGCCAGCCCCTCGGTCCTGCCCGGACTGAAGCGCTCATTCCCCTCCAGGATCCGCCAGCCGAAGTTCAACCCACCCTGGCCCGCCGGAATCCGGTCGATCTCCTCGATCCGGTTCTGTCCCACATCCCCGATCCACAGATCGCCTGTCGACCGATCAAAGGCGACCCGCCAGGGGTTGCGCAGACCGTAGGCCCAGATCTCATCCCGGCCGGGCCGGTTGATGAAGGGATTCGACGCCGGGATCCGATACCCCTCGAAGGCGCCCACCTCAAGCCGGAGAATCTTGCCGTGCAGATCTTCGCGATTCTGCGCCCGGTTCTGGGGGTCGCCCGCGGAACCACCATCGCCCAGGGCGATATAAAGGTAGCCATCCGGCCCGAACTCGATCGAACCGCCATTGTGGTTGGCGTAGGGCTGGTCGAGCCGGAAGACGATGGCCTGCTTCGCAGGATCGAACCGCCCGTTCTCCCGCTGCAGGCGGGCGATGACCGTCTCACCGCTCTCCTTGCCAGAGTAGTGGACGAAGAGCAGGCCGTTCTTGGTCCAGTCGGGGTGGAAGGCGAGACCTAGGAGCCCCTGCTCGGTTCCGGACGCGGTCAGGTACGGCCCCAGGTCAACGAGCAGCGTGCGCTGGCCGTTGACTACGCTGTAGACCTTGCCGCCCTTCTCGGCGATGTAGAGTTTGTTCGGCTCACCGGGCGCCACGCCGGCCCAGAGCGGCTGCTCTAGATCCGTCTGTATCGCCTCGAGCGTCACGGCGGGTGCAACGGCCGGCCGATCCGGCCCGGCGCCCCGCATGATCAGGACTAGCACCAGGGCGCCCAGCAGGCCCAGCGGCACCAGCCATCGCGGCACCGCCATCCCCTCCTCGGTCAAGCCTTCGCCACTAGTTCGACTCATTGACCTCTACCCCCTTCAACGGAACTCCTCAACATCATTCATCGTCATACTTTCATAGAGGTGGTATGCGCGATGAATAAAAAGCTGACCCTCCTAGCGGGCGCCGTAGCCGCCTTGCTCGCCCTTCCCCCGGCACCGGCCCTGGCCAGTACGCCGACCTCGATCACCCTCCCCGGCCTGCCCTCTCGCTACCGGGCTGCCGTCATCACACTAACCATGGAGGCGGGCGCCCTGCAGATTCAGGCAACCAGAGCCCCCGGACTCCAACCCGGTACGCTCCTCCTGCAGGGAGTGGACAGCCCGATCGAGCCGCTTCAACTTCAGGCTGGAGCCGACGGCGTCCTCCATGTGACGCAGCCCCTGCCAGCGGGTACCTACACCCTGACGATCACACCCGCCGTCTGGCAGGGGCTGACGATCACCGGACCGGACCTGCAGGCCACCACGGCCATCCCGCAGGTCTCGCTCAGTGGCCCGGCCTACCCCAACGCCAACGAGGGTGTGATCCTCAACCCAACCGTGAGTGGTGCCTCTGCCCTCCTCTGGAATGGTCCAGACGGCCAGGCTGGTACCTTTACCCCCAGCGACACGGCCTTCGAACCGCTCACCCTCCCGACCACCAGCCTAGCCGACGGGCTCTACCTCTATACGGTGCTCGCCCCGAACGCCGAGAGTGGCAACGTCGGTATCACCCTGCGACCTGTCCTGATCGACCGGCAGGGGACCTTCCCGGACATGCCGACCAGCCACTGGGCCCGGCGCTGGGTGGAGGCCGCCTACTACCTTGGCATCGTCTCGGGGCGCCCCGACGGCTCCTTCGCCCCGGATGCCAACGTCACCCGCGCCGAGTTTGCCAAGCTCCTCGCCGCCACCCTCGGCCTGCAGGGCGGCAGCGCCGAGTTCGCCGATATCAAGGGCCACTGGGCCACGAGTTGGATCCAGTCCCTCGGCGCCGCCGGCATCGTCAAGGGTGATCTGATCGATGGGCAGCGCTACTTCTACCCTGACCGGACGATCAGCCGCCAGGAGGCGGCAGCGATGGTCGCGCGTGCCTTCGCTCGCCAGAGCAGTGGCAAGACGCCTACCTTCACGGACTGGTCAGAGGTCGAGCCTTGGGCCACGGAGCCCGTCGCCGCCCTCGTCGGCGAAGGCTGGCTCAGCGGCTTCCCCGACGGGACGTTCGGTCCCCGCCGCCTCCTCTCCCGCTCCCAGGCCGCCAAGCTCCTGGGCGCCACCTTCGGCATGTAGAAGAGGATCTGCGCCTGGACAACTGTGTCCAGGCGCATCTTGCGCTCTTCCGGCATACCCGTGGTCGGAAGGGGGGCTAACCCATGGACCTGCTCCGCGCATCCTTTGATGAGGTGAAGGACGAGATACGCCCCGGCGATCTCTTCGCCTTCGGCGGCTACGACGCCGACTCCCGCCTGATTCAACTGGTCGGGCGCGCCCCGATCTCCCATACCGCCCTGGCCTGGCAGACCGGCCCCGACGGCCCCGTTCTGATGGAGGCCGTCGGCGTTGGCGTGCGGCGGGCGCCCATCAAGAGCAGGGTCGAAGGCTACAACGGCGACGTCTGGTGGATCCCGATGAGCGAGGAGGCCCGTACGTATCTGGATCTCCCGGCACTTCAGCAGTTCCTGGCCGAGCAAGAGGGCAAGGAGTTCGACGTCACCCAGATGCTTCCCGCCGCGATCGACCTCCTCGATGGCGGGGCGACGAAGGCACGCGAGGACCTGACCCGCCTCTTCTGCTCGGAGTTGGTGACGGGGGGACTGCGCGCCGGCGGCGTCCTGAACCTGAACCCCTCAGAGACGACCCCGCGGGACCTCGTTCGCCAGGGGATCTGGGCCCCGTACTACGTCCAGCTAAAGGGACGGACTCCACGGCGCATCCCCGGGATCGGTCTTCTGAAGGAGAAGAAGGAGAGCAAGCTGTAGGC
>DATGYC010000223.1:0-9959 GCA_035298385.1 Symbiobacteriaceae bacterium
CGGCGCCCGTTGATCTGCACCCGTTCGCCGTCGCAGACCTCCTTGGCCAGCGTGCGGCGCTTGATGATGCGTGTCACCTTTAAGTACTTATCAATGCGCATTCCTGAACCCTCCTCGCCAAAAGAAAAGGCCGGACCCCGAAGGGCCCGGCCTTTCAGCGCCTAACTACTCGACGCTATCCTTGAGCTCCTTGCCCGGGCGGAACGCCGGGACGTTGCCCGCCGGAATCTCGATCTCCTCGCCAGTCCGCGGGTTCTTCGCCTTACGGGCGTTACGGGCGCGAACCTCGAAGGTACCGAAGCCGACGAGCGAAACCTTGTCCTTAGCGGACAGGGCGCCCTTGATCGACTCCACCACCGCGTTCACAGCCTGCTCGGCGTCCTTCTTGCTGAGCTTGGCCTTCTCGGCTACGCTCGCGACCAGTTCCTGCTTATTCAAGAATCGGTCTCCCCTTTCGGATTGAGTTTCAAATGGAAGATGAACCCGGTAAGCCGTATTCTGCAAGGCTTAGAAGAATTCCTCCTGTACCTTCCCAGGTGGAATCTAATTTTGATGCCACTTTCAACCCAATTCCCTCTTCTTCGCCTCATCCCAGAGCCGATCCAGCGCTTCCAACGTCATGTCGGACAACGTTAGCCCCTGGTGGGCTGCCATCTCCTCCATCTGCTGAAACCGACGCATGAACTTAGCATTGGTCTGGTGGAGAGCAAGCTCAGGTTCGATCCCGAGCACTCGGGCGACGTTGACGACCGCGAAGAGCAGGTCACCGAGCTCTCCCTCCCGCTCGGCAGGAGGGGCCTGAAGGAGCTCGTCCAACTCTTCGTGGACCTTTGCCACGGGACCCGCCAGGTCCGGCCAGTCAAAGCCGACCTTGGCCGCCCGCTTCTGCAAAGCGTTCGCCTTCGTTAGGGCCGGAAGCCCCTTGCCGACCCCTGTCAGGATCGACTCGGGCGCCTTGCCGCCCTTCTCCTGCTGCTTTATCGCCTCCCAGTTCCGGTTCACCTCAGCGGCGTCCCGGACGCTCACATCCCCAAATACATGCGGATGGCGCCGCACCAACTTGGCCGTTATACCCTCAACAATTTCATCGATTGTGAAGTGACCGGACTCGCTGGCAATCTGGGCATGAAAGACGACCTGCAGCAGGACATCGCCGAGCTCTTCACAGAGATGCTTCATGTCGCCGGACTCCATCGCCTCGATCGCCTCGTAGGCCTCCTCCAGCATATAACGCCGGAGGGAGGCATGGGTCTGCTCCAGATCCCAGGGACACCCGTTGGGCCCACGCAGCTTGGCCATGACGGTCACGAGCGGGTCGATCGACCAGCGCTTGGGCTGCCAGTGTGCTGGCTTCGGGTCACCCGCCAGGCTGGGCGCCAGGGGCGGCACATAGAGCGCTGAAAGGTAGTCTATCCCACCTTTGGCTTCTGTATCAGAAAGAAGGGTCCATTCTGCTTCTAGGGCGCCCGCAGCGGGGCGCAAAAGGGCGACTGGATGATCGAGCGGGTAGGCGCTGTTCAGGGCCGCCACGTCATCCGGCCCAGGCATGAGGAGCAAGAGGGGCCGGATCGGTGTAAGTGACTGAGGGGCAGTCACCTGCTCGAGCAAGAGCAGACCAGCCTCCGCCGTAGCGCCATCCGCACCGGAGCCCGCCCGCCCAGACTGAACCGTATCACTCACAGCCGCCAGGGCGGCCTCGAGCAGGGAGGTGCCTGTGGGCTCGACTAGCGCCACCTGTGCGCGGTCCCGCAGGGCAGCTACCAGCGCCGAGCGCCGGGGCGCCAGCAGGACCGGGTCCGCCACCGCCAACACCTGCTCGGGCGCATCCACCCGCCCCGTAGCCGTGACCCCTAACCGGGCCAGGAGCATCTCCCCGGCCCTAAACCCCTCCGCGAGGAGCACGGGGCGCTCCGACTGCAACAGGGCGAGCCCTGCTACCGGCAAGGTCGCTACCCCAGCTTGTCCCAGGCAGACCAGATCGATCATCCTGCACCCTCCTACCCCCGTACGAGATGTAGCCGCTTCAGAAGGTCGATCCAGGCCGAGCGCATTCCCGGCACGAGTCGCAAGTCCGCCTCACGCACGCCACCCACAGCCAGAATAAAGGGGCCGTAGGCCAGACCGCCCGCGGCGATCGCCAAGAGGCCCGCCAGTCGGTGCGAGTGGATCTGCCCAAAGATCACCGGCTGGACCAGCCAGATCACCAGCCCCATCAGGGCGGATGCCAGGAGCGGCGGGAGCAGATCCTGCCGAACCCGGATGCGCAGATCGAGCTGACGCCGCAAGGCCAGCAGATTGAGAAGGGCGATGACCAAGTAGGCGACCGTCCAAGCGTAGGCCGCCCCGTCAACACCGAGGGCGGGAATCCCCAGCCACCAGTAGGTCAAGACCGCCTTGAGGACCACGCCCACCAGTAGATTGCGCACGGAGACCCCGATCAACCCCATCCCCTGCAGGATGCCCGAGGAGATCTGCTGGACCATCAGGAAGAGCGTCGACCAGCCGAGTGGGGCGAGGACCTCATAGCCTGACCCACTGAAGAAGACGCCGTAGGCGGCCTGGGCGCCCACCACGAGCCCAACCGTCGCTGGCAGGCCGATCAGGAAGGTGATCCGGAAGGAGGCCTCAACGCGGCGACGGGCCTGATCGAACTGACGGGTCGCCGCCGACTCGGCCAGGGCCGGCACCAGACTGGTGTAGAGCGCAACGGAGAGGATCGAGGGCAGGTCCCGCAGCGTCTGGGCGTTGACGAGGTGGGCGAGCGCCTCCCGGGCCTGCACCATCGGTACCCCAATGTCCAGAAGGCGGGGGATGGTGTACCAGGAGTCGATCTGGCCCATCAGGGGTTGTACCGCCCCGACCAGGGAGATCGGCAGGGCGATCGAGAGGAAGCGCACGAGCAGTTCCCGCAGCGGCACAGACTCGAGCGAGTCAGGTACCGGGTCCATCTTCGCCCAGTGATCGAGCGGGCGGTCGCGCCAGTAGACCCATGCACCATAGAGCGTGCATAGGAAGACGCCAGCGGTCGCACCGGCGTTGAAGCCAGCGGCGCCCATGTTGAGGGCATATGGGGTCAGGAGCGCAACCAGCAGAAGGCCGCCACCAACACGCCCCACCTGGTCCACGACCTGCGAGAGCGCCGCAGGGCGCATCGCCTGCATCCCCTGGTAGAGGCCGCGGAAGGCGACGACCAGTGAGACCAGGAAGATAGCCGGCGAGAGAATCAGGAAGCCCGGTGTCGCCTCAGGGACGCCCTGCTTCGCCGCGAGATAGGGCGAGGCGAGGGCAAACAGGATCGCAAAGAGGAGGCCGGAGGCCATCAGGAGACCGGTCGCGACCCGCATCAAGCGGCGGGCGCCCCGGTAATCCTGCAGGGCGAGCCGCTCCGAGACCATGCGTGAGATCGCGACGTTCAGTCCAGAGGAGGAGATTGCCAGGATGATCAGATAGGCATTGGCGGGCGGGCTAACCAGCGCCAGGCCTTGGTCTCCCAGGAAGTGCTGTGCTACGGGGCGATAGACCGCTCCGAGCAAGCGGGAGACGAAGGCAGCGGCAGTGATAAGAAAAGCCCCTCGCATAAAGGACTCGGATTTGGCCTGCAAAAAGAAAAGCCCCCCTTACCGTTATTATCCTACGGCTTTGGGGGGTGGAAGTCTAGCAGTTTGGGTAGCGCTGCCGCAAGCGATGGCCGCGACAGTTTAGCGGAGGAGTCGGGTGCGTTCAAGCAACCCAGCCAAGGGCCTGCCCACCTTGGGGAGGGCCTCCAGGTCCTTGCGGCGGAGGCCGCCGGTTACTAGGAGGCTCAGGCCGTAGACGAGGCCACCTACGGCGACCAGGAGGAGGGTGAAGAGTGCCCGCTGCGGGAGCCACACCTTAAGGCCCAGAATCGTAGCGGCCATCAGGACTGCTGCCAAGCCGGGGCGGAGGAGCATGCTGCCCAGGCGGAAGGTGCGGCCCAGGTGGCGGTCTACGTGGTACAGGTTTAGGATGGCGGCTACGGCGAAACCGACGACGGTGGCCCAGGCGGCGCCCTCTACGCCGTAGTAACGGGTGAGGACGGCGGTCAGGATCACCTTTAGCACGGCGCCGATCATGAAGTTCCGCACCGGCAGGCCGATCTGGCCCATTCCCTGCAAGATCCCAGAGGTCGTCTGCTGGAGCATGATCGGCACCGTCGCCCAGGCGATCGTCTGCAGCAGGTGGGCGCCGACCAGATCGCCATAGATCAGGCTGTAGATGCCGGCTGCTAGCGCCCAGAGGCCAGCCTGCGCCGGGAGGGCGAGCAGGAAGGTCATCCGGTAGGCCTGCGCCGCCCGCTCCTTGGCCACACCGAACTCCCGCAGGGTAATCGCCGTGGTGATGGCGGGCAGGATCGAGGTATAGAGCGCCTGGGTGAAGACACCCGGCAGGTTGACGATCATGAAGACGTTGGTCAAGTAGCCGTAGGCCGCCTGGATCTCGTCCTTCGGGAGGCCCTGGGCGCCCAGCGCCCGGAAGACAAAGAACGTGTCGGCCAACATCATCAGCGGCACGACCGCCCCGACGATTGTGATCGGGCCAGCCACGCTGAAGATGCGCTTCGTCAGCTCCCAGGGGGTCTCATTGGCCCAGGCCGGCCGGACCTGGGGCGCCTCGAGCGCCGAGGCGGACTCAGACTCCCACAGGGAAGCCTGTCTCCCCCTGGCCAAGTAGAGTAGGTAGAGCAGGGCGATTCCCGCCCCGATCACATCGCCAAAGTTGAAGCCTGCCGCGCCGAGCGCGACCGAGCGCTGCACCATCCAGGCGGTCAGGAGAAGCCCCGCTCCGACCCGGACAATCTGCTCGACAATCTGGGACATGGCGTTCGGGGACATGGACTGAAGCCCCTGGAAGAGTCCCCGATAGGCAGCCAGGACCGAGGTCAAGAAGATGGCCGGAGCCATGGCCCGGAAGCCCGGAACCGTCTCGGCGGCACTCTCGGAGATCAGCGCTGCCAGGGCGGGCGCCCCGAACCAGAGCGCCACCGAACCAACAAAGCCAATCACGGCCATCAAGAGCAAAGAGAAGCGGAAGACCCGCCGGGCGCCCCGTACATCCGAGACGGCCATCCGTTCTGCTACCAGACGGGAGATACCAACGTTCAGGCCTACGGAGGTAAAGGAGAGTACGACCTGATAGACCGTCAGAGGCACCTGCGTCAGCCCAATACCCACTGCCCCGTTGTGCCCATCAAAAGGCGCAAAGATCCGGGCGATGGCTGGCTTATAGAACGCCCCGAGCAGACGGGAGACCAGTGCGGCCACTGACAGCATCAGCGCCCCACGCACAAAACTTTCCGATCGCCTTATGCTCATTCGTCCATCTCGCCGCCTCGCTGCATCAAAATCAACTCCATCGTACCCCTATAGGACGCCCGAAACAAGGAGAAAGGTAGCGGCGGAAGCCGCTACCTTTATGGCTGGGTCCAGGTACCTACTGCTCCATCTGCTTGGCGAGGAAGCCCGCCGCCGTCTCGGCCAGTTTCTGTTCGGTCTCAGTCATCGTCGTCTCTGGCTCTCGGGAGCAGAGGACCACCGCACCGATTGGATCGCCGCCGGAGACGATCGGGGCGATTACGTAGGCGGTAAACCGCTCATCGTCATCGTCGTCGCCTACCAGGGTGCCCCGGGTGCGCGCATCGGCCGCCTTGGCAAGCAGGATCGTCTTCCGATCCTCCATCGCCCGCTCCACGAGGGAGCCATTCGACTTGTTTAGGAACTCCTTCTTCGGGGCACCCGAGACCGCAATAATGGCATCTCGGTCGGCAATTAGGGCTGTGTGCCCGATCGCCTCGTACAGAGAGTCGGCGTACTCCTTGGCGAAGTCACCTAGTTCACCAATTGGCGAGTACTTTTTGAGGATCACTTCACCATCACGGTCAACGAAGATCTCCAGGGGATCGCCTTCCCGAATTCGCAGGGTTCTGCGAATCTCCTTAGGGATGACAACTCGCCCCAGGTCGTCAATGCGTCTGACAATGCCTGTGGCCTTCAAGTACAACCCTCCCCCGCTCTGCGAGTCCGGCTCGGTTGGTGATAGTATACGGCAGGGCTGTCAGCCGCTATGCGACATTACCAATCGACCAAGCCGTTTTCCTCAATGTGGGGACGATGGGCGACCTCCGAGGACCATGCGATTTTAGCCCGCAGGAGGTCGCCCATCGGCGGAGGGCACTACCGCGACGCGTACTCCTTCAACTGGGCGACCAGGGCCCGCAGCAAACGCAGGAGGGAGCGCCCGGTCAGATCCTTCGTGGCTAGCTGCAGGCTGGTCACCTTGGGGCCACGCGGGACCGTGATTCGCCCCTTGAACTCAGGCTTGCGGCCCAAGAAGACGTAGCGATCGACCGGGACCCGAGCCTCGGCGCCGGGGAGGTACTTCAGCGTCACCTGGTCCCGCTGCTGCGTGACAGCCGTCAGGCCCAGGGCGCCCGCCTCCAGCTTCAGCGCAGCGATATCGAGCAGGTTCTTCACCGGCTCCGGCAACGTGCCGAACCGGTCGGTCAGCTCCAGGGCGACCTCCTCCACGTCTGCCACCTTACGGATCGACGTGACCCGCTTGTAGGCCTCGATCTTCTGCCGGGCATCCGGGATGTAGGCATCCGGCAGGTAGGCGTCCACTTGAAGCTCGATCGCCGGCTGGATCTCCTTCGGCGGCGGCGTGACGCCCTGGAATTCCTGGACCGCCTCCTCCAGCAGCTGGGTGTAGAGGTCGAAGCCGACCGTCACGATGAAGCCGTGCTGCTCCGGGCCGAGGATATTGCCAGCGCCGCGGATCTCCAGGTCGCGCATCGCGATCTTGAAGCCGGAGCCCAGTTCGGTGAAGTCCTTGATCGCCCGCAGGCGCTTCTCGGCCACCTCCGTCAGGACCTTATCCCGCCGGTAGAGGAAGTAGGCGTAGGCGAGCCGATTCGATCGGCCCACTCGCCCGCGTAGCTGGTAGAGCTGCGAAAGACCCATGTAGTCTGCGTCATCGACGATGATCGTATTCACCGTCGGGATGTCGACACCGCTCTCGATGATCGTCGTCGCCACCAGGACGTCATACTCGCCCTCGAGGAACTCGAGCAGGATCCGCTCCAGCTTATCCTCCTTCATCTGACCGTGGGCGACGCAGATGCGGGCCTCTGGGACGAGCTGCTGGATCTTTCCGGCCACCTTGTCAATCGACTGGACCCGGTTGTGGACGAAGAAGACCTGGCCACCCCGCCCAATCTCCCGGCCGATGGCATCCCGGATCAACTCCTCGTCGTACTCGGCGACGAAGGTCTCGACCGGGTAGCGGTCCTCCGGCGGCGAGGTGATGACGGACATCTCACGCAGGCCGACCATCGCCATGTGCAGCGTGCGCGGAATCGGCGTGGCAGAGAGTGTCAGGACGTCGACGTTCGCCTTTAGCTGCTTGATCCGCTCCTTATGCTGAACGCCGAAGCGCTGCTCCTCGTCGACGACCAGGAGGCCAAGCTCCTTGAACTTGACCGACTCGCTCAGGATGGAGTGGGTGCCGATGACGATGTCGACGGTCCCCTTCGCCAGCCCCTCGTGGATCTGCTGCTGCTCCTTAGCGGTCTTGAACCGGTTCAGGACCGCGATGTTAAGCGGGAAGCCCTCCATCCGGTTCTTGGCGGTCGTGTAGTGCTGCTGGGCAAGAATGGTAGTAGGCACCAGGATGGCGACCTGCTTCTGGTCCATCGCCGCCTTGAAGGCCGCCCGGATGGCGACCTCGGTCTTGCCGTAGCCCACGTCGCCCAAGAGGAGGCGATCCATCGGGCGCCCCTTCTCCATGTCCACCTTGATCTCCCGGATCGACTTGAGTTGATCCGGGGTCTCTTCGTAGATAAAGGCGTCCTCGAACTCCTTCTGCCAGACGGTATCCGGGCCGAAGGCATGGCCGGGCAGGGTCTCGCGGAAGGCGGCCAGCTTCAGGAGCTCGGCGGCCATCTCGCGGACCGACTCCTTCACCCGGTTCTTCACCTTCGACCATTCGGAGCCGCCCAGCTTGTTGAGTCGAGGCTCATGCCCCTCCGCCCCGATGTACTTCTGGACTTGGTCCAGCTGCTCCGTCGGGATCTTCAGCCGGTCGGTCCCCTCGTACTTGATGACGAAGTAGTCCCGGGTGGCGCCCAGGACCGTCTCGGTCTGAACGCCCATATACTTGCCGATGCCGTGGATCGCATGGACGACGTAGTCGCCCACCTTCAGATCCTGGTAGGAGGCGATCTTGGCGATCTCGCGGTTGTTCTGGTTATCCTGCGGGACGACGCCGACCGGGCGCCGCTTCTTCTTCGGGCGCCCCCAGATCTCGCCGTCGGTCACCACGACAAGGCGCTGGCCCGGCCACTGGAAGCCGCCCTCAAGCGTACCAGTCCCCAGCCAGATGGCGCCCTTCAGCGGTACCCCGGGGGCCCCTTGCCCAAGCGTCGACTCGTAGTCAGCGTCGAGCAAGGTCTGGCGGAGGCGCTCCCGCCGCTCGTCGGTGGCGGTCAAGACGACGACCCGGTAGCCCTGCTTCTTCCACCGAGCCAGTTCCTCCTGAAAGAGGGGCCACTGGCCATGGAACTCCTGCATGGCGGTGGCGGTCACGCCGACCTCGTTCTGCGGGCGCAAGCCAGGGAAGCCGCGCCCCAAGGCACTGAAGTAGATCCCGGTATGCTTGTGCGCTTGGTGGAAGAGCTCGTGGGCCGTCAGATAGAGCCCGAGTTGACCAGGCAGGAGGTTCCCCTTCTCCATCATGGAGACCTGGCGGTCGGAGTCGCGGGTCTCCTGCTCACCGGACGCCTCCCGGATGCGGGCCGCCTCATCGACGAAGACGATCGGGGGCGCCGGGAAGTAGTCGAGCAGGGTCTCCAACTTCTCGTAAAAGAAGTTGGCGTACTGCTCGAGGCCCTCAAAGTAGATCCCTTCGGCCAGCTTGGCCAGGTGGCCCTCCACCCGCTCGGTCAGCTTCTGGGATGCGTCCACCGGCTCGTAGAGGAGGCGGGGCTCGGGCTCCGCCTTCTTGCGGCCCTTCTTCTTAGGGGCCGCCTTCTCCGTGAGAGGCTCCGCCGAAGCCTCGTCCTCCTCGCCCCTGTCGGCCTCAGCCGCTGCCCGCGCCTGCATCTTGGCCAGCCGCCTGACCGTCCCCGCCAGGTCCTGCCGGATCCGGGCCATCGCTCCATCCAGCTCCCCCGGCGGCAGGATGAACTCCCGGGCCGGGCCCACGGTCACTTGGCTCACCTTCTGCAGCGTCCGCTGGGTGGTCGGGTCAAAGAGGCGCAACTCATCGATCACGTCGCCCCAGAAGGCGACGCGGACCGGATGATCCCCTGCCAGCGGGAAGAGATCGACGATCTCGCCTCGGACCGAGACCTGGCCCTTCGACTCGACCATCTCCACCCGCTCGTAGCCCTGCCGGACCAGCCGGAGGAGTAGTTCGTCCCGCTCCATCGCCATCTCGGTCTTGAGGGTCAGCAGGGCGCCCCCGAACACATGCGAGGGCGTTAACGTCCGGTAGAGCGCCGCCGCCGGGGCGACCACAATCAGGTCCTCCCCTGCCACCAGCCGCTCCAGGACAGCCAGACGCTGGCCCACCACCTCTGGCGAGTGGGCCACCACCTCAAACGGGAAGTACTCCATGGGCGGGAAGAGGACAGCCTCCTGGTCTGGCAGCCAGGTGGTCAAATCCTCGCGAAACCGCTCGGCCGCCTGCAGGCTGGCCGTCACCACCAGGCAGGGGCGCCCCGTCCCGACCCGCAGGCCCGCGGTCAGGAACGACTTGAGTGACGCCGACACCCCATAGACCATCTGCTCCGACAGGCCTCGGCGCAGCCCCTCAGCAAGAGACTGGAACTCCGTGGTCTCCTGAAGGAGGTCAACCAGGTGTTTGGCCATGCAGTAGAGCCCCCCTGTATCCAAACGCCACGAAGGGCTCTAGCCCCAAGGAGGGGGGCTACAGCCCAGCGC
>DATGYC010000224.1:0-13769 GCA_035298385.1 Symbiobacteriaceae bacterium
CGAGACTGGGCTCATGGCGATCATCGCCCGGCCTAGGATGTTCTCCAACTCGCGCACATTCCCCGGCCACGGATACTGAAGCAGGTGCTGCATCGCCTCCGCGTTGACACCCCGGACCGACCGGCCGAACTCGGTGTTCAGCTTCTCGATGATGTGCTCGCACAACTGCGGGATATCCTCTCGCCGATGGCGCAGCGGGGGAATCACGATCGGGACCACGTTCAGGCGATAGTAGAGATCCTCCCGGAACGAGCCGAGGCGGATTCGCTCCTCGAGCTGGGCGTTTGTCGCCGCGATCACCCGGACGTTGACCGGGACCGCCTTCGCCTCGCCTACTCGCCGGATCTCCTTCTCCTGCAGGACGCGCAGTAGCTTCGCCTGCACGCCCAGGCTGACCTCGCCAATCTCGTCCAGGAAGAGTGTGCCACCGTCGGCCTCCTCAAAGAGGCCACGCTTGCCGCCCTTGCGGGCGCCCGTAAACGCCCCCTCGGCGTAGCCGAAGAGCTCGGACTCCAGCAGGGTATCGGTGATCGCTGCGCAGTTCACCCGGATGAACGCGCCGTTGCGGCGCCCCGATGCGTTGTGGATCGCATGGGCAAAGAGCTCCTTACCGGTGCCGCTCTCGCCCCGGAGGAGGACCGTCGCTGGAGTCTCCGCAGCCCGCTCGGCCTGCTCGACGGCGCCCCGCATCACCGGGCTGATCCGGACGATCTCATCAAATGTGTACTTAGAGGTAAGGCGCCGAACCAGCTTCTTCTGCTGCTCCAACTCGTCCGAGAGCCGGGCGATCTCAGAGACGTCATGGACGACGCCGACTGAGCCCCGGACTCGGCCATCGACCAGGATCGGGGCGACGTTGACGATCACGTCGCGCTTGCGCGGGCCGACCTTCATCATCGCCCCCCTCACCGGGCGCCCCGTGCGGAGGACCTGTAGGTGCATCGACTCCTGCGTCGGTTCGATGTCGACGGTGGCCGGCTTACCGACGACCTCCTCAGCGGTCAGTCCGGTTACCGCTGTATAGGCCGGGTTGACCATCCAGCCGATGCCGTTCGCATCGACGACTGAGATCGCATCCTGGGTGGCATTGAAGATCGCTTCCATGAGGACCTGCATCTCCCGCACGCCACCGAGCTGCTCCGTCAGGCTGAGCGCCTCTGTCCGGTCACGGAAGACGGCGACGGCGCCGAGGATGCTGCCATCCCGGTCACGGACCGGCACCCGGTTGGTCACAACGGCCGTGCGGCCCATCATCTGCTGCTGGTTCAGTTCGGCCCGCCCGGTCCGCAAGACCTCATGCAGGCGGGTGCCCGGGATCACCTCGGCGGCGGGGAAGCCAAGGATCTCATGGCGAGAGATCTCCATCAACTCCTCCGCCGCCTGGTTGCAGAGGGTGACCACCCCGTGCGCGTTGACGGCCAGCATCCCATCATGGGTCGAGTCGAGCATGACGTCCCGCTCGCGCTCCTTCTCCTCCAAGCGCCGAAGCAGTACGGTCGTCTGATCGACGAACGAGAGGATCAGGTTCATCGCCAGACCCTCGATCATCACTGCCTCGGGCCGCATCAGTTCCCGGCAGGTCTCGTCGACCGCCGGATCGCCCGTCGCCTGAACGATCACATCCACGTCGGGTCGGCTGACCAGCAGACGGAAGTCGGTCCACGTCGGCAGACCGAGGGACTTGGCCAAGGTCAGGCCAGGCGCCGCGGGGTTCTTGTCCGCCACACCGACGACGCGGATGCGGCTCCCCATCCCTACGAGGGCGCGCAGGAGGGAGCTACCTCCCTGCCCGGCGCCCAGAATCGCCACCTGCAACATCCTGCTCATCTCCTGTGCAACATTCTGCAAGGAGAGAGGATTCTTCGGGGCGCGATCATACTCCTGCCGCCGCTACCCTTCGGCAGCGATCACCTGAAACTGATAGCGCACCTGCTCCACGCCATCCAGTTCGATCACGATCCAGTACCGCCCCGGAACCAGCGAGGCAAACGCAAACGGCTCCATCACGGTGGCGGTCAGGTCCTCTGCGGTTAGTGAAAACTGTGCCTCTTCCCGGGCCAGCTCCTCGCCGGCCGACGTCAGGGCGATGGCGGTCTCCGTGTGATCCCCCACACCCAGACCACTCCACTTGTTCAGTACGACCAGGAAGACCTCGCCCTCATAGAAGGTGGATGCTTGTGGCTCCACGGCCAAGACTGTGTCAGCCTGTTGGACCAGGTCTCGAGTAATCAGCGAGGCGACATAGACCTCCTGCCGGCTGGACGGCTGACCACCGCTGCCCATTCGATGGAACGGCCAGGGAAGGTCACAGCCCGTCAGCAGTAGCGCACTTAGCATGAGCAAAGAGACCAGCAACCAAAGGCGCCGACTCGTCATCGGGACCACTCCCTCAGGCGCGAGGAACGCGACGCCTATTGCCATGCTATGCGGCGGCTACACCGGGCGCCCCGCAGGTGATCGGAATCGTGCATGGGCGGCGGACTACCTGCATCTCCTGAGAGGGGACGGCCCTGTGGTAGACAGCGAAAGGGGCCGGACCGCCCGTCGACAGTCCCGCCCCTTGTTTCGCATAGACCCCAGCCTCCTGCAGCATCCACTCGATGGAGACGCCGTACCCACGGGTCGGATCGTTGACAAAGACATGCGTGACCGCCCCCACGATCCGGCCGTCCTGGAGAATCGGCGACCCGGACATCCCCTGCACAATCCCGCCGGTGACCGAGAGTAACCGCTGGTCCGTCACCTTGACGATCATGTTCTTGCCATCCGCCGTCGGGGTCGACATCACCCGCTGGATCTCCACGCCAAACCGCTCGAGCCGCTCACCCTGCAAGACCGTCAGGATCTCCGCTGGCCCTTCCTTCACCTGGCTCGACATCGCAACCGGGATCGCCTCCCGGTAGAACGGGTTGCGCAGCGGCCGATTCATGGAGCCGAAGATGCCAAAGCGGGAGTTCTTGTCGATCGAGCCCAGCCAGTTGTCCGGCTCCTCCGGCCCGCCCACCTTCTCCCCTGGCATGGCCCGGCGCCCCTTGTGAATCGCCGTGATGGAGGTCCGGACGATATGACCGTCCCGCACCTCGATCGGTTGCGCCGTCTCCGCATCCGCAATCACGTGTCCCAGCGCTCCGTACTTCCCGGAGACCGGTTCATAGAAGGTGAGCGTGCCCACCCCCGCCGCGTTGTCCCGGAGTTGCAAGCCGGCCCGCCACTTTTGGCTTCCTTCCTCACGGGCGAGGCGCAGTTCCTTCGTCAGAATGCGCCCGCGCCGCTTTACCTCCAGAGTGACCGGTCCGCCACCCTTTCCAAGCGTCTCCAGCAACTCCTTCGCATGGACCTCGCTGCGCACCTCTTGGCCAGCGATGGTCAGAATCGCATCCCCCAGTTCGAGACCGGCTGTCCGCCCTGGTTGTAACTCACCATCAGCGGTGCGGACGGTCATATGTCCGACGACCAGGACCCCCTTGCTGCGCAGCATCACGCCGATCGAATGCCCACCGGGGATCACCTTGACCGTCGGGACGACCTCCACCGCCATCCGGCGGAGCGGAATCAGCCCAAAGAGGCGCAAATCAAGCGTATACCGCCCCACCTGGCCCGGTAGGGCGGCAGTCCAGGGCGCCCGCGCACCCTGTGGTCGAGCCACGGGACGCAGGGGCAGGTTGGTGACGGCCGCCGGCACCTCACCCTCCGTCCAGCGAAGCTCCGTCGGCAGATTGACCGTTTGGCGAAAGCCAGGGGTGCTGGCAAAGGCCAGGAGCAAGGTGACGAGGAGGAGGCCCAGGAGCTGTCGGAGTCGGACTACGTCCTTCATCGGCATCGTCCCCTCCCTCCAGGTTACTGGGGCCCAGACCCGGCAGACGGGTGCCCGTCACCGGCGTGTACACGTAAGGTCTCCGCCCGCCGCCGCCGTTATGCGCAACATAACGATCCGTGGTGTGCCAGAGGATTAGTTTTCGGAAAGTTTCTAGAACAAGAAGGATTTCCCAATAAAAGAGCCAATTTCCTGATTTAGAGCACAGTTCGTAAGGGGGACGACGGCTTGATTAATCTGCGAGCGCAGCCACGGGGGCGCCCCCGGCTGGCACGGAGCCGCAAGTTCTGGCGCGAGACCGCCTGGGCCTACGCCCTCTTGGCGCCCGCTCTCTTGGTCATCGCCCTCTTTCATCTCTACCCGCTCCTCCGCTCCGTTCAACTCTCCCTCTTCGACTGGAACTTTGTGCGGCCCCAGCAGCACTTCATAGGCCTACAAAACTATAAAGAGATCCTGCAGGACCCGGTCTTCTGGAAGGCCGTCCGGAACACGTTCATCTACGTAATCGGCACCGTCCCGATTGAGATCGCCCTCGCGCTAAGCATTGCGGCGCTTCTGAATCGGAAACTAACGGGCATCGGTCTCTACCGCATCGCCTTCTTCCTGCCCCACATCACGACGGTCGTCGCGATCGCAGCGGTCTGGCGGTGGCTCTACCACGAAGAGTACGGCCTCTTCAATCAGATCCTCCCCATGATCGGGCTAGATCCCGTCATGTGGCTCAGAGACCCCTTCTGGACGATGCCCACAATCATCCTGATGTCGGTCTGGAAATCGCTCGGCTATACGGCCATGATCTTTCTCGCCGGTCTGCAGGGGCTTGATAAGGAGCTGGGCAACGCGGCACGAATCGACGGAGCGAACCCCGTTCAGGTCTTTCGCTACGTCACGTGGCCCTTGCTCACCCCTACCACCTTCTTCGTCTCCATTACCTCCATCATTGGCGCCTTTAAGGTCTTCTCGGAGGTCTTCGTCCTGTACGGTGGGACTCCCGGTCCGTTACGAGAGGGGATCACCCTGGTCTTCTACGTCTACGAAAAGGCGTGGGGCGAGTACAAGATGGGCTATGCATCGGCGGGCGCCCTGCTCCTCTTCCTCTTAGTGATGGCAATCTCCGGCATCCAGTTCTGGTACGCTCGCCAGCGCGTCCACTACGACTAGGCGAGGAGGTGCACCATGGCTACCACCCTGCGACCGGCGCCCGACCGTCTGCAGTCAGCGTCAAAGACCAGACCCGTTCAGGGCGCCGCCCGGATCCGCAAGCGGATCACCAACCTGCTCGTCCACGTAGCTCTCCTGCTCGGCTCCGCCGTGATGATCCTCCCCTTCTTCTGGATGATCAGTACCGCCCTGAAGAGCCCCCTGGAGGCGGCCGCGTCAGAGCCCGTCTGGTGGCCAGCCACCTTGCAGTGGCAGAACTTCCACCTCGCCTGGGACGCACAGCCCCTTTGGGGTCGCTTCTTCGTGAACTCCTTCGTCATCACGGCCCTGACCGTCATCGCTGAGGTCGCCCTCGCGACAATGGCAGCCTACGCCTTTAGCCGCATCCAGTTCTGGGGCAAGGAATTGCTCTTTACGGTCTTGCTCTCTACCATGATGATTCCCGGCGAGGTCCTCCTTATTCCAAACTTTATTACAATCGCCAACCTAGGCTGGATCGATACCTACCTAGCGCTAGTCATCCCTTGGGCTGTCTCCGTCTTCGGCATCTTCCTCCTGCGCCAACACTTTCTGCAGATCCCAACTGAACTTCAAGAGGCGGCCTACCTGGATGGCGCAGGCCACCTTCGCTTTCTCGTCACCTGCGTCATCCCCCTCTCCCGCCCAGCGATCGCCACGGTGATGCTGCTGAAGTTCGTCGCTAGTTGGAACTCCTTTCTTTGGCCCCTCGTCGTCACCAACCGCCCGGAGATGCGAACGGTCCAGATCGGACTTAACTCCTTCCTGCAGGAGTCGGGCACCCAGTACCAATTGATGATGGCTGCCGCTACCGTCACGCTCATCCCCGTCGTCGCCGTCTTCCTCGCCGCCCAGAAGCATTTTCTGGAGTCCGTGGCCAAGAGCGGCCTAAAGGGCTAGCCCACCCTGGTGGAGCCCCGCTCGCGCGGGTTGACACAGTTCCCAGAACCCAGAGACGAGAGAGGAGACGAGAGGTATGCAGATCCGTCGGAAGGGCCTAGCCCTTCTCCTAGCGACCGCCCTGACCGTCCTGGCGGGTTGCGGCGGCAAGACAACGACTGATCAGGTAACGACGATCACCTTCTGGCACGGGATGGACCCTGCCTCGGAACACGGCAAGGTCCTGGCTGGCCTGATCACCCAGTTCGAAAAGGCGCACCCCACCATCAAGGTGGAGGCGACCTTCAAGGGTAGCTACGGTGACCTTGAGAAGGGCCTCGTCAGCGCCATGGGCGCCAAGCAGCCGCCCACCGTCGCCCAGGTGACCGACAGCATCTTCGGCAAGATGGCCGGGAACAGCGCCCTCCTGCCGTTGGAGCTTCCTGCCGCAGAGCGTTCGGACTTCCCGGAGGCCCTGCTGAAGCTGACGACGGTAGGCGACAAGCTCTACGGCCTGCCCTTTAACCGTTCCCTCATCATCCAGATCTACAACAAGAAGCTGATCGACAAGGCCCCCACCACCTGGGACGAGTTCGCTGCAGCGGCGAAGACCGCGACCAACACCACTGACAAGCGGTACGGCGGCGGATTTGAAGCCAACGTCTACCAGTTCGGGACCAACTTCATGCAGACCGGCGGCAAGTGGCTGGCGGATGATGGTAAGTCGGTCACCTTCAACTCCCCCGAGGGCGTAACGTCGCTCGAGTGGATGGAGAAACTGGTGAAGGAAGGCTCGATCTACACGCCCAAGGACAGCAAGGATTACCTCTCCAACGTCTTCAACGACGGCCGGGTGGCGATCGCGATCACGACCTCGGCCTCCCTCGCCTTCATCAAGCCCAAGAATGGCGATCCCTGGGATGCCGCCCCGCTCTACGCTGGGCCGGCCAACGCCTCGGTTCCCCTTGCGGGCGCCAACCTGGTGATCATGAGCGGCACCCCGTCCGCGCAGCAGAAGGCTGCCACGGAGTTCCTACTCTGGATGACGGGCAAGGAGGCCACCTTGACCTGGGCGATGGGGAAGACCGGTTATGCTCCGATCCGCAAGTCGGCCCTAGCTGACCCGAAGTGGCAGGAGTTCGTCAAGGCGAACCCGGTCTGGGGGGTTCTGGGCGGCAACGTGATGGAGAACGCCACGATTCAACCAACGATCACCCAGTGGTCCACCATCCAGCCGGAGATCACCAAAGCGGTTGAGAAGGTGATGCTCGGTAAGGCGGACGCCAAGACCGCCTTGGACGAGGCCGCGGCCACAGCAAACGAACTGCTCAAGAAGAACTAAGCTCGCGTCGGATCCGGAAGGCCGCACGGGGTGTGCGGCCTTCCTGTTTGCCCGGCGCCAAACGAGGTGAAGATGTGACTGCAACACGGCTAAAGATTTGGGATGGCGTCGGGCAGATTGGCGGGACTAAGATTACAGTCGAGTCAGGGGGCTTCCGTCTCCTCTTTGACTGGGGGCTCGTCTACGAACCCGGTGGGACCTTCTGGAGTGACGCCGTCCGGCCCAGAGCCGCTGCGGCTGGCCTACGCGACCTGCTCGCCACACACGACCTCCCTCACCTAGACGGCATCTACCCCGCAGACTGGGCAGCGGCGGCCGGACTAGCTCCCCCTGACGGTCAGACCCTCCTCTGGCTTTCGCACCTGCACAAGGACCACATCGCAGCGTTGCCGTGGCTGGACCCAGCGGTCCCGACCTATCTCCACCCGGAGAGCCTGCGGATGCTCAAGGCCCTGGTCGAGACGGGCGCCGAGCCCGTGCTACCCGCGGGCGCCTGCCCGCTCCCGCCGGGCGAGGTGATCGAGCATGGCCCGCTTCGCTTCCGCGCCCTAAATATCGACCATGACATCCCCGGCGCCTGTGGCCTGCTGATCGAGACGCCGGAAGGCGTGGTCGTCTACACCGGCGACCTGCGCTACCATGGACTGCACACCGACTGGGTGGAGCAGTTCATCACGGAGGCCAAAGCGCTGCAGCCGAAGATCCTGCTGATCGAGGGGACCCGCTTCTTCCCGCCGGACGAGCGGGAAGAGGCGCCGCGCGGGCGCCCTTCCAGCCGCCGCGCCACCGGTGACCCGCCGCCCCGCCAGCGGGGCGAGGCTGACGTCCCCGAACGTGTCGCTGAGATCCTGCATGAGCACCGGGACCTGGCCATGATCGCCCTCTACCCCCGCAATACCGAGCGACTGGCCGGGATCGTGCACGCAGTCACCGGCATGGGGCGCCTGCCCCTGCTTCGCCCCGCCACCGCCGCCCTCTGGGCCGCCATGGGCGGAGACCTAACACAGGTCGGTCTCTACCTCCGCCCGGATGAGGAGGCGCTCCTTGATCAGGACGGGGCGCCCCCCTGGCTGGTGCAGTCCGCCGTCCAAGCGGGCTCGCTCTGGAACACCCAACGCGTCCGGGCCAGCCAGCGGGAGGTCCTCCTGCAGATGGAGCTTGCGATGCTCCCTGACCTGGTCGATCTTTCGCCCGGGGCTGATTCCGTCTTCATCCATTCCAACGGCGAGCCCCTCGGGCCGTTCGATCCGAACTGGGCCGTCCTGCAGCGCTGGCTCGAGCGGTTCGACATACCGCTCCGCTGGGCCGGCTGCTCGGGCCATGCAACCCCGGAGGATCTGGTCAGGATCGTGCAGGAGATCGAGCCGAAGTTCTTCATGCCGATCCACTCCAAGCATCCCGAACTCTTCCTGGTGCCGGAGGTCAAGCGAATCCTGCCCGCACAGGGCGCCTCGTACAGCGTGGCAACCGGGCGCCAGATCGGCGGGTAACAAACTAAAAGTGGCCCCAGCGCTGCACGAGCGCCGGGGCCACCTCTCTATTCCTTACGCCGTCCGCAGGCCTGCCTTCAGGGCGCCCGCGCTCCGCAGCATCTCCTGAGCAGCCGCTAGGGTGACCGGCGAGAGCTCCGCTCCCCCGATCATCCGGGCCAACTCCTCCGCCCGCCCCGCCTCATCGAGTGGGAAGACCCGAGTGAAGGTCCGTCCGCCCTCCGTCTGCTTCTCAATCAGGAGTTGCTGGTCCGCCAGCGCCGCCACCTGGGGCAGGTGCGTGACGCAGAGGACCTGACGGTCTGCCGCAATCCGGGCCAGCTTCTCGCCAACAGCCTGGGCCGCCCGACCCGAGATCCCCGTATCGACCTCATCGAAGACGAGGGATGGAATCCCGTCGACGCGGGCCAAGATCACCTTCAGCGCCAGCATGATCCGGCTCATCTCACCACCGGAGACGACCTTCGCCAGCTGCTTGGGCGGCTCACCCGGGTTGGGCGAGAAGAGGAACTCGACTCGATCCCAGCCGCGCGGGCCGATCTGACGCCACGTGGCCTGGGCCGGCGCCTCCACCGAGACGACGAACTGCGCCCGGGGCATCCCTAGGTCGGCAAGCTCCGCCTCTACCCGACGGGAGAGCTCCTTCGCCGCCCGGCTGCGATACTCGGTCAGTTGGGTAGCGAGCACAGCCGCCCGCTGACCAAGTACCTCCTCGCGCCCCTGCAGCTCAGCGATCAGCTCGCCCGAGTGTGCCAGCCGCTCGAGTTCGCCCTCCACCTTCTCGTGGTAGGCGATCATCTCGGCCACCGACTCGCCGTACTTCCGCTTCAACTGGTTTAGCTGGTCAAGCCGCTCCTCCACCCAGTGCAGGCGGGAGGGATCATCATCGATTCGGTCGGCATAGTAGCCCAGCGCCCGCCCCGCCTCCTGGACCTGGACGATCGCCGAGGCGATCAGTTCCAGCGACTCATTGAGCGAGGGATCGAGCCGGACCAGGTCCTCCACCTCACCCTTGATCCGCGAGAGGTGATCATAGATCGCCAGCTGCCGGCCCGTGCCCTCGTAGAGCGCGGCGAAGGCGCTCGCCGCCGTCCGCTTCAGTCGGTCGGCGTTGGCGAGGATCGTCAGCTCACCCTCCAGTTCGATCTCCTCACCAGGGCGGAGCTTGGCCGCCGCCAGCTCCTCCACCTGAAAGCGCAGGAGATCCTCCCGGCGAGCCCGATCCCGCTCATCGCCAACCAGATCCGCCAGATCCTCCCGGATCGCGGCGAGCTCGCGGACCACCCCGCTCAGCTCCTCCCGGACGCCCAGAATCGGGCCGCCCGCGAAGCGATCCAAGAGATCGACCGACTTTCCCTCCTGCTGGAGGAGGGAGCCGCCGTACTGATCCAGGAGCTCCACATGCTTCTCCACCTGCAGGAGTGACTGATGCTCATGCTGGCCATGGATGTCGACCAGGCCATCGGTCAGCTCCCGTAGCATCGTGGTCGTCGCGGTTCGCCCGTTCACCCGGACCGTACCCCGGCCCGAGCGGGCGATCTCACGGCGAACGACCAAGAGCATCTCGTCATCAAGCGGAATCCCCATCTCAGCCAGAGCCCGACGGATCTCCGGGGTATGTGAGAGATCGAAGAGTGCCTCGACGACCGCCTTCTCCTCACCTGCCCGGACCACATCTGCTCCCGTGCGTCCGCCCAGGACGGCCTGCACCGCATCCAGAATGATCGACTTGCCCGCACCGGTCTCGCCGGTCAGCACGTTCAGACCGCCGCTGAAGGCGAGGCGGACTTGATCGATCAGCGCAAACTGCTCAATTGCTAGCTCGAGAAGCAAGGATGATCCTCCCTGCCGAATCGGTTTGTGCGAAGACGGGTCCGCTTACGACATCAGGTCCTTCAAACGATCGATCACTTCGCCCGCTGCTGTGGCTGGCTTGACGATCACCAGAACGGTATCATCACCCGCGACCGAGCCGATCACCTCGGGCCAGTTGAAGTGATCAATGGCAGAGCCGACGCCAGGCGCCGTCCCCGGCAGGGTCTTGATGACGACCAAGCTCTCGCTGCGGTCAACCCCAAGCACCGAGTCGCGAAAGAGGCGACGCCGCTTGTCCAGGCTGCCCGCTGGTTGCTCGTCGGGCAGGGCGTAGCGATAGCCGCCATCCCCTACAGGTATCTTGGTCAGTTGCAGCTCCTTGATATCGCGCGAGATGGTCGCTTGGGTGACCGGAATCCCGTGACGGGAGAGCGACTCCACCAGTTCTTCCTGTGTTTCGATGATGTTGGTGCGGATCAGTTCCAGGATCTTCGCGTGGCGACGCGCCTTCATGCGATTCCCCTCTCCCCGACGTTCATCTGCAAGATCGGTGCATATTCATGCATATATTCGCATATGCACCGATGCATGTCAACGGGTAGAGGCCGGATATTCCTGACAAACTTCGGACAAATCGCAGGGCTACATACCCTAGACGCGGTGCCCGAACTTCTGGCGCACCAGCTCGGAGAACCGGTAGGTACCACGCCGGACCAGGTTTGCGGTCTGACCAGACCGCTGGACGAGGACTCGGTCCCCGGGCGCCAACGTGAACGGGTTCACCCCGTCGACCGTCAGCAGGGCCTCACCACGGGTCTGCGTGGTGACCGCCACCACCTCGTGACCGCCCACGACGAGCGAGCGGGCGCCCAAGGTATGCGAACAGATCGGCGTCAGGAGCAGCAGTTCAAGCTCTGGCGCCAGAATCGGCCCGCCGGCCGAGAGCGAGTAGGCCGTCGATCCGGTCGGGGTGGCGATGATCAGCCCATCCGCTGGGTACTGGGCCACACTGTGGCCCCCCACATCGATCGCCAGGTGCAGGACCTGGGGCAGGGCGCCCCGGGAGAGGACCGCCTCATTCAGGCCCAGTTGCCGGTGCACGATCGCCCCGCCACGCTCGACGGAGGCCTCCATCATCATCCGGCGCTCGAGCTGGAACTGCCCCTCGAGGATGGGCTGCAGGTGATCAAGCTCCTCGCTATCCTCGATCTCCGTCAGGAAGCCTAAGTGGCCGGTATTGATCCCCAGAATCGGCGTCCCCTGCGCAGCCACGAGCTTAGCAGCGCCCAACAGCGTCCCGTCACCGCCCAGGACGATCAGCAGTTCAGCATCCCCCAGTTGGGTGCCATCAGAGAGGGCGAGGTCCGGGCGCCCCAACCGCTCGGCCTCGAGCGGCTGAAGCTGCAGCCGGTGCCCACTGGCCTCCAACCAGGCGATCAAGCGCTGACCGCGGTCGATCGCGTGCGGCTTACTAAGGTTGACCAAGAGGCCAATCCGCTTCACGTAGCTCCCCCCTCTTCTCCATGCCCTAGATTACAACAGACCCGTGCTTTTTCCCTGCGCCAGCTACCACAAACTGGGGCAAATTCCGACCCGCGGGCTGACCGGTTCAGAATGGCCCATCGCAGACATAGACTTCGTATACTCGGCAGGTGCGCCGAGCAGACCGGTGCGAGAGAGGGAGGCGACGGCGCGTGCAGGGTTTTCCAGGGGTCCCACCAGTCGCAACGCCCGGCCAGCCGAACGGTGTTGTGCCAAACCTGACCCAGTATCCCACCGCCCCGCCCACGGGATTCGTGCCCCCGTCAATCCAGGTTGTGCCGGGCCCGGCGACGATCGCCGGGAGCCCAGCAGGGCCAGGCTCTCCTGCGGGTGTGGCGGGCGTTCAGATGGCCCCCGTTGCCGGGGTCTCCCTACCAGGGGCGGCGGGAGGGCCGCACTCGTTGCCGCCCTTCCCCTCCTTTCCCCTGCCGCAGGGCTTTCCCAATCCGTTTGCAACGGGGCCGGTCGCACTGGGTGGGGCGCCGCAGGGACCGAGCGGGCCGGGGCAGTCCGTGACGGGGCCGCAGGGCTACTTCCCGGGAATCGGCTGGGTGGGCCAGCAAGGGGCAGGCGGGGCGCCCCCGAACGGTGTTCCCCCGATGCCCTATGCCGCCGGTGGAGGCCCCCCTGGTCCATACCCGAACGGTGTTCCCCCGATGCCCTATGCCGCCGGTGGTGGCCCCCCTGGTCCATTCCCCGGCAGCGCCCCACCAATGGCCTTTACCGGCGGGGCGCCCCCGATGGGCTTTCCAGGCGGGCCACCCCAGATGACCTTCCCCGGCGGCGCCCAGCCGTCGGGCTACGCCGGCGGGCCACCCCAGATGCCCTACCCCTTCGGTGACCCCACCCCCCAAGTCATCGCTGCTGGCCTCCCCGCCACCACCGAGGCCCCTACGGCTCGCCCCGGCCCCTTCTGGCTCCATCTGGGGTGGCAACTCCTTCAGACTCCGGCGGTTCGCGAGGCCTTCGGCGATCTCTTCGACCAACTCGTGCGCGGGCCAGACCGCCTCGAGACCGTCCAGGCCGCAGCGGACGCCCTCGCCAGTCCCGACCTGCAGGCCGCCTTCCAGCAACTCTCTACGGGCCAGCTCGATCAATCTGCCTTCACCCGCCTCTTCGCCGAGCGGCTCAAAGCGGCCGTCACCCACTAAGAGTCGATGAGCCCCCGCAGCAGCGGGGGCTCATCACGCGCTTAGGCCAGTTGGGCTCGATTATTCCCCCACAGGATCAGCGCCTCCTGCGTCGGCATCCGACTCGGCGTCGAGCGGACTGGCCCCTCCAGGGTGACCGCGACCCGTGTGAAGGCTGCACCATCCAAGTGCTGGGCCGGTTGCAGCGCCCAGCTCTGGCAGATCGCCCGCAAGCGCTCGGCGTGCTGCTCCCGCACCCGCAAGTGCGGCAGGAGGGTGGCCGGTCGGAGGAAGAGGTCGGTCAGCACCGCCGTCATCGTCCCTGATGGCATCGCCTGGTTCGGGTCCTGTAGCTCATTCGGTCCCAGTGCGGCCAGGGGATGGAAGGTCTGGTTCACGGTCGGGCTCAGGACGGCGTTCACCTGCCACGTTCCCTCCGGGTTGGGCTCAAAGGCACCGACCGGCACGGCGATCGTGATCACGTTCGCCTGCGGCCCAAAGCTCGGCGGGCGCCCATCCTGCGTGAAGTGTAGCCCCGGTTGATTCCCGCGCGGCAGCGCCGCCAAGTCCGCCGGCGC
>DATGYC010000225.1:0-15442 GCA_035298385.1 Symbiobacteriaceae bacterium
GAAGAGTGAGCCGTGCTGGACCGAGAAGAAGAGTGTGTTGAGATCGCCGCTGCGGCCGGTGGGGGTGAACATCTGGGCGGGGCCACCGGTCGTGAAGGCCAGCATGGCCCGCTTGCCGCGGAAGACGCCGTTATCGTACCATTTGCCGCCCCCGTAGGCGAAGCCCATGGCGAAGACACGGTCGATCCAGCCCTTCAGGATGGCCGGGATCGAGGCCCACCAGAGCGGAAACTGGAAGATGACCAGGTCCGCCCAGCGGAGCTTCTCCTGCTCCGCCGCTACATCGGCCGCGAAGCTTTGGTTGGCTGCGGCCTGCATCTGCTCAAACTGCGGCTTGAAGTAGTCCGGGTTGGCCTCAAGGCCGAAGTCGTGCCGGTCCAGCAGCGGGTTGAACTGCATGGCATAGAGGTCAGAGACCTGGACGGCATGACCTTGCTCTTGAAAGGTCTTCACGGCTACGTCCTTCATTGCATGGCTGAAGGATTTCGGTTCAGGATGGGCCAGGACAATCAAAACGTTCACTGGACGGAATCCTCCTAGAGGCCGGTTAGCTGGGCACTGATCGCCCAGAGCTTCTGAGCGACGCCCTCATCGTAGGTCTGGCGGGGGGAGCGCATCTCCACCTGCTTGCCGAAGTACCGGCCCGTGACGCCCTCCACCGCGGGCGAGGCGGCCAGGTAGAGGAGACGCTCAGCCGACCGCTCCGGCGTCAGCATGAAGGGCCGGGCGATGAGCCCCATGATCCGGAAGAAGGCGGAGGTGTTGCCGAAGTTGGTCCGGACCACACCCGGATGTACGCAGTTGACGGTGACACCGGTGCCCTCAAGGCGGCGGGCCAGCTCATAGGTAAAGAGCATGTTGCAGAGCTTGGACTGGCTGTAGGCCTTGATCCCGGTGTAGCCGCTCTGCAGGTGCAGGTCATCCAGGTTGATCGTCGCCCCCGCCCCGAACATCGAGGTGACGTTGATGATGCGGGCCGGGGGGGAACCTCCGAGGACATTGCCATTTGGGCCCCGCAGGAGGTTCCCCCCCGGAGGGGTGCTGGCCTTGAGCAGGTCCAGCAGCAGATCCGTCAACAGGAAGTAGGCTAGGTGATTAAACGCAAAGGTATACTCATGACCGTCCACCGTCAGCGACCGCTTCGGGAAGACGCCGCCGGCGTTGTTGATCAAGATGTCTAGTCGATCGTAGCGGGCCTTGAACGCCGCAGCCAGTTGGCGGATGGAGGCCTGAGAGGAGAGGTCGGCCAGGAGCAGGTCAACGTTGGTGTTGCCGGTCTTGGCGATGATCTCGGCCTTGGTGGCCTCGCCCTTCGTCCGATCGCGTGCGACCAGGACCACGGTGGCGCCCAGGCGGGCGAGCCCTTCTGCGGTAGCCTTGCCGATTCCCGAAGTAGCGCCGGTTACGAGCGAGACCTTACCAGTGAGGGTGGTAGCCATTCTGCTCCTCCTATAAAGTGCCCCCCTCCGGCTTGTCGCTGAGGGGGGCCTAATCTATCTTCCTTACCGGACGATCTTGAAGTTGAACATGGGGGTGCCCAGGGCGCCCCAGAGCCGCAGCCAGATCGGCAGGAGCATCTCGGTGCCGCGAGCGGTCGAGATGTCGCCCAGGTCGATCACGCGCTTCCAGCCGAACCAGGTCTTGAGGATCTCGGTCACCTGCGCCTTCGCCTCGGCGTCGTTGCCGGAGACGAAGACCTCATGATCGCCGTCAGCCAACTGGCCGGGGTCGACCATCAGGTAGCAGTTCATGGTGTTCAGGGTCTTGACGACCTTGACCGCCGGGAAGGCCTTCTGGGTCCGCTCGCCGAGCGAGTCGGTCGACGGGGTGAAGAGCGAGGGGGGCATCCCCTGGGAGAAGTCGAGCGGGTTGGCGATGTCGATCAGGATCTTGCCATTGAGGTTCTGGGCGCCCGCCAGCTCCAGCGCCTCGAGCGAACCGGTACCGCTGGTGCAGTTGAAGATGATCTCGCCAAAGGCGGCCGTCTCGGCAAAGGAGCCGACCTTGGCCTGCGGGACCGTGCCGAGCCACTCGCTCAGCTTCGCCGGATTACGGGTGCCGACCATCACCTCATGACCGAGCGCTACCAGCTTCGCACCGAACGTCTGACCAACCATGCCGGAGCCAAGAATACCTACCTGCATGTGCGAATGCCTCCTCATGTAGAGAGACAGGTCTGTCTCGTTATTTGACAGTATAGAGACAGGTCTGTATCATGTCAAGCAGGGGTGAACGAAAATGGAACGGAAAGAGACAGCGCCGAAGTCGGCTCGTGAGCGGATTCTGGATACCGCGGGTCAGCTCTTCGCTCGCGATGGTTTTCTGGCGGTCGGGATCGACCTGATTATCGCGGAGTCAGGCGTTGCTAAGATGACCCTTTACCGCCACTTCTCCTCCAAGGAGGAGCTAATAGTCGCCTACCTTGAGCGGGCGAACCTGGGATTCTGGCACTGGATGGACTCGATGTTAGCGGACGTGGCGGGACCGCAGGCGAAGATCCTGGCGATGTTTCAGGCCGTTCAAAAGGTCGCAACCAGTCCACAATGCCTGGGGTGTTCCTTCCAGAGCGCCGCCCTGGAGTTTCCCGTGCTCGACCACGCGGTACACCAGGTAGCCATCAAGCATAAGGATATGGTTCTACAGCGAATTCGATCCCTGGCGTCCGAGGCCGGGTTAAAGGAGCCGGAGGCGCTGGCCAATCAGCTCTTGCTCTTGATGGATGGCGCCTGGACAGCCGTCCGCATGTATGGCCCGCAGAACGCGGCCGTCGATCTGGTGCCAGCGGTCAAGATTCTGCTGGCAGCCCACCAATAGCGAAACGCCACGGCAACGCTTGCCGTGGCGCTCTACTTTTTATCGCATGTGCAGCCGCTCATCTGGGTGAAGAAGCCTGGTCGGTCCCTGGTGATCTCGCCCAATAGCCCAGCGAAAAGGCCTCCCTTGGGTCCGGGAGGCCGCTTGGCGGTCACAGTCATGATGGTCCTCCCCGCAAGGGTGCGGCTCAGGCGCCTGCCTGGGCCGTGGCCAACAGTTGTGGATGGAGTTCGAGGATGCGGGCCAGCTGCCGGAGCTGGAAACCGGGCTCCAGGACGAACTGGTGGTTGTAGTTCCGCCGCAGCATCGCCCGGCCACCACCATCCATGTACTGCTGGAGCGTGATCTGGTTGTTGCAGATCCGCACAACATCACTTGGCTTGAGGAGCAGGAGCCCCTTGACCTCTGCCGATGGCATGGGCAGACCGGTCGCCCGCGCGAAGTACATGAAGGAGAATTCGCCAGTGGAGGGTCGTTCACGAATCAGGACAGGCCGCGGTTGCCCATCTTGGGGCCAGTCGATCTCCTCGAGTTCGTCCCACGCCCCGCGCGTGGAGTAGGTGACGGGCACGTCCATCGGAGTAATGCGTAGCCAGGCCTCTTCCCAGGCCTCTCGCACGGCACACTCCCAGGGGGTTTCGACGCCCTCTCGGTGGCCACCAACGCGAATGACCACCAACTGCTTGCGCTTCATGGCGGTCCCCAGTACGAAGGGGAAGTGACCGTTCACCATGATGTAGGCCCCGGCTGTAATAATGCGGTTTCGATCGATCAATGCCTCACCCCCCATTCGGGTCGAATCTGAGCCTCACCCGGCCGCTCTGGCCGGGTTTGCTGTATCTTTTACCAACTACTACACAGTGTGCGTAAATTCCTCCCACAAATCGAAGCCCCGCTTTGCCTAGAGCGGAAAGCAGGAGCGTCTATTGGTGGTTTTTACAGGAATTGGTAGAGTTAGTCTCGATCAGTCGTTCTGCGGGCTGGGGGTGGTGAGGGTGCAGAGAAGGCATGCTGGTTCCTCCCTAAGGGCGCTGCTCCTGCTGGTGGCACTAAGCGCAACGTGCGTGGGGAGTCTCTTCGGGTCGACCCATGCTTTGGCCCTGGAGCGGCGAGCGTTGGAGCAACCGCTCTTTACCTCGCTCCAAGCGGCGGACTTGATGGCGGTGGGGGCGACGAGCCTCTCCCTGGCGCCCCAACCCGAGTTGGCTGGTGTACATCAGGACGTCACTACGGTTGTGAACCTCTCAGGGCGGATGCTGCCGGTCAGTGTCAGCATGGAGGGGATAGCCGGGCTGACCGCCTCTGTGGAGCCGGGAATTTTGGCGCCGGGGCAGATGGGGACGATTCGGCTAGACGGGCCTGTGCCGGCGGGGTCGGGTACCGTTACTGGGATTCTTCACCTTTATGGGTTTAACCAATACGTTCATTTTGCGATTCCCGTATCCGTGGCTGCGATGGTCTGCGGTGGTGGTTCGACCCCCTTGGCAGAGGGTGAGACTGCCCTGTCCGAAGCGGAGGGCTCGTCTGCCAGTGAGGTGCCGATCCCACAGCCAGGGGCTGTGTTGACAGACGGTTGCGGCGGCTTGACGCCAGATACTCTTGGAGCCGTAGCCCCGCCGGAGGCGGAAGCGGCGATCGGTGAAGCGGTTGCCACTCCGTCTGCGGAAGCGGCGATCGGTGAAGCGGGTGCCTCCCCGTCTGCGGAAGCGGTGACCAGTGACCCGGGCGCCCTACCCGCAGTGGCCCCCGCTCCGCTCGTAGAAGCGGCTCCCCCAATGTCCGACAGCACGGTCCCAGTTCCCGCTCCGGCTAGCACTACCTAGGACGGGAGGGGTTCTGGTGTTCCAGAAGATGCTCAAGGTCCTCAACATTTTGGTGACAGCAGTCCTTCTGCTGCTGATCCTTGCATCGGCCACGCTGGCGATCTCCGCCCGCCGCTCCAAGGACGCCCTACCGACCGTTGGAGGCTATAAGCTCTTGACCGTGCTCTCAGGCTCCATGGAGCCGAGCATCCGGACCGGCGACGCGATCGCGGTCCGGCCGGTTCAGCCGGGCCAGGTAGCCAAGGAGGGCGACGTGATCACCTTCTTTGCCAAGGAAGGTAGCGCCATGCTGATCACCCACCGTGTCATTGGTCTGATCAAGATGAATGAGAAACCTGTCGCCTACGTGACTAAGGGCGACAACAACGAGAGCCAGGACCTGACTCCGGTCCCGGTCGATCGGGTGGTGGGCATCTACCAGTGGCGGATCCCCTTCTTCGGTTACGTCTCCGACTTCATGCGCAAACCCTTCGGGATCCTCCTCTTTGTGGTCCTGCCCGGACTGCTCTTCATCGGCGGTGAGCTGAAGAGGGTCTGGCGGGCCATGGAGGAGACCGAGGACTCCGTTAAGGATCCGGCCCCGGCTGAGTCCCCGAACCCGGCTACGACCCCGGGCGCCCCGGAAAAGTGAGTCCGAATACGTTAAGGGGGATTCCAATCATGTCGATGAAGAAGATCGCGCTGAGCCTGGCTTCCATCGGTGCCGCCTCGCTCCTCGTGACCGGCGCCTCCTTCGCACTCTTCACGGCCTCGACCACCAACGCCAACAACACCTTCTCCTCCGGCACCGTCACCATCGGCAGCCTGGCGGGCTGCGGCAATACCTTCAACAACATCGCCCCTGGCGACTCCGGTACCTTCACCTGCAACGTGACCTACACCGGTAGCCTGGACGCCTGGCTCGGTCTAAACACCACGTTTACCGGTCCCCTGACCTCCTGCGACGGCGTGAACTCTCTGCAGGCAACGATCACCCGTGGCGCCCAGACCTTCTTTAACAACACGGCTAACCAGGTCGTCGGCACCGTGCCGGTGACGGGTGGCACGACCGTCTCCTTCGTCGTCAACTGGAACCTGCCGCTGGCGGCGGGCAACACCTGCCAGGCTCAGACGGCCGACCTGATGCTACAGGTCAACGCGGTGCAGTCCAAGAACAACACCCTGCCGGCCCCGGGCGTTGGCCCGATCAGCTGGACCTAAGCGCTGTAGCAGAAGCGGGCGCCCCTCGGTGGGGCGCCCGTTCCGCGCGCCCCTCTGCAGGAGTAAGCGTATCGCATGTCAAAGTAAGAGGGCCGAAAGCTAGGTAGACTACGACTAGCAATGAAACCCGCCTCGGCAACGAGCGGGAGAGGAGGACCCATCCGAATGAGCACGGAACTGAATCGCTATATTGATCACACCCTCCTGAAGCCGGAGGCGACCAAGGCCCAGATCGAGAAGCTCTGCGCAGAGGCCAAGGAGTACCATTTCATGTCGGTCTGCGTCAACCCGACCTGGGTTAGCTACGCCGCTGAACTGCTGAAGGGGACCGAGACCAAGGTCTGCACCGTCATCGGCTTTCCGCTCGGCGCCAACTCGCATGCCGTCAAGGGCTTTGAGACCGCCCAGGCGATCCAGGACGGTGCGACGGAGGTCGACATGGTGATCAACATTGGCGCCCTCAAGTCGGGCGACCTGGATCTGGTGCGTAAGGATATCCAGGCGGTCGTTCAGGCGGCAGCGGGCGTCCTGACCAAGGTGATCATCGAGACCGCCCTGCTGACCGATGAGGAGAAGGTGACCGCCTGCCGGATCGCCAAGGAGGCGGGCGCCGACTTCGTCAAGACGTCGACCGGCTTCTCGACCGGTGGAGCCACCGCGGCCGATATCGCCCTGATGCGCAAGACGGTGGGCCCGGAGATGGGCGTCAAGGCCTCCGGCGGCATCCGGGACCTCAAGACCGCCCAGGCGATGATCGAGGCGGGTGCGACCCGCCTTGGCGTCTCGGCCTCGATCGCCATCGTCACCGGCGGGGATGCCGGCGCCGGGAAGTACTAGCTCACCATGGAGCCGCTCGCCCGCCTGAAGCACCTGACCCAGGAGGTCTGGCCCACCCAGTATCCGGGCCTCCCCTTCATCTGGAACCGGGAGCTTGATCCGTATGTAGAGGATCCCGCTCGCCTGGCCCGGCTCCGCTGGATCATCTGCTCGGACAACCCGGGGGTGGAGGAGGCCAAGTTCGGCCGCTTCCTCGCCCCGACGGGGCGCTCCGGCAAGGAGGCGCGCAAGGCGATCGCGCAGGCGGGTCTCAACTGGGATGAGCAGGTGATCGTCCTGAACAAGTCGATCCTCCACACGCCCAAGACGGTCGACCTGAAGGCGCTCCCGGCCGAGGTAGTCCGCGCGACGGAGGAGGCTCTGGCCCAGGTGATCCTCGATCTGCTGGCTCAGACGGAGGCGAAGCTCTGGATCGTCGGCTTTGGCGGCTGCGATGCGAAAGAGCCAGGCTGGCCCCGTACGCTGGCAGGGAAGGAGCGCTACCCAGCTAGCTGCATCACGCCGCACTTCTACGCCGCCCTGCGGGACGGGGGCGCCCGGTTCAAGGAGCGGATCTTCATCTCCAAGCACTTCTCGCACGGGCAGTTCGCCATTGAGATGAAGCAGTTCCCGGCCGACTGGAGCCTGGACGAGCGGTTGGCGGCGCTGCCTCATGCGAAGAACCTATTTGCATAAGGAAAGAGGACCTGACATCACCTGTCAGGTCCTCCTTATCTCTTGAGCGTCCGGCCGAGGAGATCCTGCTCACGCTGGACCTGCTCGGTCAAGATCTGCTTCACCATGGCGCAGGCGTCTATGATGGCGGGGGTGGTCAGCCAGTAGATGACGTTGCTGGCCTCCCGGCGGCTCCCGACCAGCCCAGCCTGTCTCATCGCATTTAGGTGTTGCGAGACGTTCGCTGGGGTCGTGTTCAGGGCCGCAGCCAGGTCGCCAGCGGTCGTCTCGCCGCGTTCTAATAGGTAGATGATCTGTAGCCGCTTCGGATGACCAAGCGCCTTACAGATCTCGGCTTGGCGCTCTAGAACCTGCAGATCGAGTGCCACGTCTATCCCCTCCTCACTCTACATGTATTCTATCAGCGCAGGACAGGCCTGTCATCCGTGATTTTAGAGTTCAATTAAACCGTTGACACCCGGCCTTGAACGCGGTACGATACGTTCTGCGCTGATCACCCCCGATGGTGATCTTACTGTTTGGACCGGACTAAAGGATTCTCTTAAACCGTGTAATCAGATCGCCGTGCCCCAATATGAGGAGGAATGACTGATGCAGTGGATTCTCTTGGCTCTACTCGCCGCCATCGTGGTCTGGCGCTTCCTGCCGAAGCACGGCGTGGTCCAGATCGCCCCGGCGGACCTGCAGGCCCGGCTTGCCAAGGGCGAGCGCCCGTTGATCCTGGATGTGCGTGAGGCCCATGAGTTTGCCGGCGGCCATATCCCGGGCGCCCGCAACCTGCCCCTCTCCACCTTGAAGGGCGCCCCGGCCGACCTGAAGACGGATGCCTCGATCATCCTGGTCTGCGCCTCCGGCATGCGCTCTCAGACGGCTTACCAGCGCCTGCAGGGCTGGGGCTTTACGAATCTGCTGAACATGACCGGCGGCATGAGCCGTTGGTCCGGTCCTCGTTCCACTAAGTAAAGATAGGAGATGGTTACGTTGGCGAACAAGAAGGTAGTAATTATCGGTGGCGTCGCTGGCGGTGCGACGGCCGCAGCCCGACTCCGCCGTCTTGACGAGTCGATGGAGATTGTGGTGTTCGAGCGGGGCGAGCACATCTCGTTTGCTAACTGTGGCCTGCCCTATCACGTTGGTGGCTCGATCAAGGAGCGCCGCAAGCTCCTCCTCTCCAGCCCTGCAATGATGAAGGCCCGCTTTAACATCGACGTGCGGGTCCAGAGCGAGGTGCTCCGGATCGATCGGACGGCTAAGGCGGTCGAGGTGAAGGGACCGAACGGTGAGGTCTACCGTGAGTCCTATGACCACCTGATCGTCTCGACGGGCGCCTCGCCCCTCCGCCCGCCGATCCCGGGCATCGAGTCGGACGCGATCCTCTCCCTGCGCAACATCCCGGACATGGACCGGATCATCGCCAAGGCGGACCAGACCCCGAACGGTCGGGCGGTCGTCGTGGGCGGCGGCTTTATCGGTGTGGAGATGGCCGAGAACCTGATCGAGCGTGGCTTCGACGTCACCCTCGTCGAGGCGGCTGATCAGGTGATGACTCCGGTCGACCGGGAGATGGCAGCGATCGTCCACAACCACATGCGGGAGCATGGCCTGAAGCTTCGCCTGGGCGAGACGGTCGCCGCCTTCAGCCAGGACGGCACGGAGACGCTGGTCCAGCTGAAGTCCGGCGACGTGATCCGGACCGATCTGGTGATTCTGGCGATCGGTGTGCGCCCCGAGTCGAAGCTGGCCAAGGAGGCCGGGCTGGAGTTGGGCGCCCGTGGCGGCGTGAAGGTGAGCGCCCAGTTGCTCTCCTCCGATCCGGACATCTCGGTGATCGGCGACGTGGCTGAGGTGCCGGGCTTCGGCTCGGAGAGCCTGACCTGGATCCCGCTGGCGGGCCCGGCCAACCGGCAGGGCCGCCTAGTCGCTGACCGGATTGCGGGTCTCGAGATCACCTACACCGGCGTGCAGGGCTCCTCGATCGCCAAGGTCTTCGACCTGACGGTGGCGGCGACCGGCAAGAACGAGGCGGCTCTGAAGCGGGAGGGGATTCCCTACCTCTCCGTCGTGACGACGGGCAACTCGAACGCTACCTACTATCCGGGCGCCCAGCAGCTCACCCTGAAGTTGCTCTTCACACCGGCGGGCAAGCTTCTGGGCGCCCAGGGCGTGGGCGGCAAGGGCATCGACAAGCGGATCGATGTGCTGGCGACCGCCCTGCGCTTCGGTGCGACGGTCGATCAGCTGGCCGAGCTGGAACTGGCCTACGCCCCGCCCTTCTCCTCGGCAAAGGATCCGGTCAACATCCTGGGCTATGTCGCCGGCAACAAGCTGCGCGGGGAGTCTCGCTTCGCTGACTGGCGGGCGGTCTTCGACCGGGATCTGGCCAGCACGGTTCTGCTCGACGTTCGTGAGATCGCCGAGTGGGAGGCGGATCACATGGAGGGCGCCACTCACATCCCGCTGGGCGAACTGCGGGAGCGGGCGGCGGAGCTGCCGAAGGAGAGGGAGATCCTGGTCTACTGCGCCGTGGGTCAGCGGGCTCATACGGCGGTCCGGATGCTGAAGCAGATGGGCTACAACGTGGCGAACATCAAGGGCGGCTTCCGCATCCTGAAGGCGATGCGGGACGACCTGGCGGCCCGAAAGGGCGCCTCGATCGATGGTGGCGCAGGCGGCGGCATGACCGGTCGCAACCAGGACGATCGCCCTACGGCCACCCGGAACCCGGGCGGCAAGAGCGGGGAGGATCTGCCTGAGGTGCCCGCTCGCACCGTCACTGTCGATGCCTGTGGCCTGCAGTGCCCCGGCCCGATCATGGAGGTCTACAACGCCATCAAGCCGATGCAGGAGGGCGAGGTCCTCGAGGTGACCGCGACCGATGCCGGCTTCTGGGGCGACGTTGCTGCCTGGTGTGACCGGACCGGCCACCAGCTTCTGAGCCGTGAGCGGAAGGACGGCCAGATCCTGGTCAAGATCCGCAAGGGCCAGAAGGCGGCCCCAACTGCCGCCGACAAGGCGGAGCAGGGCAAGACGATGGTCGTCTTCTCCGGTGATCTCGATAAGGCGATCGCCACCTTTATCATCGCCAACGGAGCGGCGGCGATGGGGCGCCCCGTGACCCTCTTCTTCACCTTCTGGGGTCTGAATATCTTGCGCAAGCCGACCGGCCCGGTCCCGGTCAAGGACCTGATGGGCAAGCTCTTCGGCTGGATGATGCCCCGTGGCTCGACCGCCCTTGGTCTCTCGCGCATGAACATGGGCGGCATGGGCGCCAAGCTGATCCGGCACCTGATGCAGTCCAAGAACGTCGCCTCGCTGGAGGAGTTGATCGAGCAGGCCAAGCGAAACGGCGTGCGTCTGGTCGCCTGCCAGATGACCCTCGATCTGATGGGCATCAAGCCCGCGGAGCTGATCGACGGGGTTGAGGTCGGCGGCGTCGCCTCGATGCTCGCCTCGGCGGAGTCCTCCGACATGGCCATGTTCATCTAAGAAAAGCCCCCCGACCGGGGGGCTTTTTCCTTAAGCAAGGCTCCTAAACCTGAAACGGGGGCTTTCCGCGCGCACGGGGAAGGCTAAGCCTGAGGTGACCCGCCGTGAACCTAAAGAGTGGCTCGCTCTACTGGCCCACGACCCTGCCCAACCCGCCCCGTTACCCGAAGCTGGACCGGGACCTGACCTGTGATGTGCTAATCCTGGGCGCCGGCGAGAGTGGCTCCAACGTCGCCTATCATCTGGCTGGCAAGGGCCTGGACGTCGCCGTCGTCGAGCGCCGCGAAGTCGGCATGGGCTCCAGCGCCGCCAATACCGGGATGGTCCAGTACGCCAATGACAAGACCCTGACGAGTTGCATCCACTCCTTCGGCGATGCGGGCCTCCGCTTCTATGAACTCTGCCTGCACGCCGTCCAGCACCTGCTCCAGCTCGTTCAAGAGCTCCGGATCGACCCGCAGGTCTACGCCCGGCCCTCCCTCTACTACGCGACCGAGGCGAAGGACCTGCCCGGCCTGATGGCGGAGTACCAGGCCCTGGCTGCCCACGGTTTCCCCGCCAGCTACTGGGACGCGGAGGCGATTCGGCGCCACTTCCCCTTCACGAAGTCCGGGGGCATCTGGTCGGTGGGTGATGCGGAGGCGAACCCCTACCGGCTCTCCCACGCCCTGATCGATCACGCGCAGAGCCGGGGCGCCCAGATCTATGAGGAGACCGAGATCGTCGGGCGGAAGCACCTGGCCAACGAGGTCCACCTCTGGACCAAGGAGGGGCACCGGATCGTCGCCAAGCACGTCGTCTACGCGGCGGGCTATGAGGCGCAGGCGTTCAAGCGGGAGAAGAACGCCGTCCTCCTCTCGACCTATGCGATCGTGACTAATCCGGTCGAATCACTGGTGGGCTGGCCGGACCGAGCGCTGATCTGGGAGACGGCCCGGCCCTACCTCTACATGCGGACCTCAGCGGATGGCCGGATCATCATGGGTGGGCTGGACGAGCCGACCACGGATGCCACCAAGCGGGACAGCATGCTCCCGCGCAAGACCGAGCAGCTCCTGCTGGCGGTCCAGAAGCTCTTCCCGCAGATCACGGAGCTGCGGGCCGAGTACGCCTGGTCGGCCTCCTTTGGCGACATGCATGACGGGCTACCGATGATCGGTCGGTACGAGGAGTTCCCGCATACCCTCTTTGTGCTGGGGTACGGCGGGAACGGGACGGTCTACTCGGTGATCTTGGCCCAGATCATCCGGGATCTGATCATCAAGGGATCGCATCCGGATCAGAACCTCTTCCTCTCCGATGAGCGGCCGTATCTGCACGAGTGGTCTCGCCCGCTCGACCCGACGCTTCCGGGCGTGCCGCCCACCCTGCCAGGGCTGCAGACGAGCTCTCCGGAGTGGTCGTAGCAGGAGAAGGGGCGCCCTCCCGCCGAACCTTCTACCCTTCAGATGGGAGGGGACGGGATTGGCTGTCTACAATGCCGAAGCCATCGTGATTAGGTCCCGGGACTTTGACGAGGCGGATAAGATCCTCGTCTTCCTGACCCGGGAGGAGGGGAAGGTCCAGGCCGTCGCTCGGGGCGCCCGGCGCCCGCGTAGCCGCTACGCCGCCGCCGGCCAGCTCTTCACCCAGGCGAACGTCGCCCTCTACAAGGGTCGCCAGTTGGACACCCTGAGTCAGATCGATATCGTCGAGTCCTTCCGCCACCTGCGGGAGGACCTGGTCCGCATGGCCTACGCCACCTATGTCTGCGAGCTGATGGATGAGATGGTCAAGGAGCGGATGCGCGTCGAGCAGGCCTACCTGCTCTTGCTGACCACGCTCCACCTGCTAAACGCACCGGAGTACCAGCCGGAGCCGGTCCTGCGCGCCTACGAGCTAAAGCTCCTCTCGATCCTGGGCTTCCGGCCGGAGTTCAGCCGTTGCATCGCCTGCGGGAAGGAGATTGCGGCGGGACCCTGGGTGCGCTTTGCGCCGGGGGCGGGCGGGGTGCTTTGTGGGGAGTGCCCGGCGGAGGGGGAGCAGGTGCTGCGGCTCTCCCGGGGCGCCCTGGAGACGATGCGTCATCTCCTGGAGGGCGATATCCGGCGGGTCCACGTGATCAAGATTGGGCCGGAGCTGGCGAGGGAGCTGGACCTGGCGATCGGGTCGTACATCTCGGCTCGACTGGACCGCAAGCTGAAGTCCCGGGAGTTCCTCAACACGCTGCGATTCTAAGCGAAGAGCGCCAGCCCGTCGGTCGGGCTGGCGCTCTTTTCGTTACGGGGTTACGGCTTCGGGTGGGCCTTCAGCCAGTCGAGGATCTCCTGGAACTGCGTCACCGGCACGATCTTCAGCGTATCCGGGGCGCCCTTCGTAGCCTCGGCCAGTTGGCTGGCCGGTACGAAGAGCACGTCCGCCCCGCTGAGGCTGGCCAGATAGGCCTTCAGCGGCACGCCGCCGACCTCACCGATCTTGCCGTTCCCATCGATCGTCCCCGTCCCGGCCACCAGGTTGCCGTTGGTGATGCCGCCCGGGGTCAACTGGTCCATCACGGTCAGGGCGAAGACAGAGCCGTAGGAGTTGCCTGCGACGAGGTCGGTCGTCGTGTGTGGTACCGGCGCCTTGTAGCGCCAGGCATCCTTACCCTCAAGCCCCACATAGGGGAGGTTCTTGTCGGTGGGATTGGCGCCTAGTAGGAGTTCGACCGCCAGTTCCTTCCCCTCCCGCATGAGGGTGAACATAACGCTCTCCCCTGGCTTGTGCGAGCGGATCACCTCAACGGCCTCCAGCCAGTTCTTGAAAGAGCGCCCGCCGATCTTCGTCACGTGGTCGCCCGGCTTGATCTTCCCGTCGGCGGGGGCGCCCGGCGTGACGCTGTAGACGAGGAAGCCGATATCCTGCGTGGCGTCGCCACCCAGGCCCGCATACTTCAGCCCGATCGCCAGGCCGGCCTCGTGCGCCTCTTGCAGGAAGACTGGGGTGACGCGCGCATCCTTTGCCTCTGCATCCGTTGGGCTGAGGAAGGTCCAGAGCGGATCGCCGATCCACTGATGGATGAGCGAGGCCGGCCGACTCTCAACGGTCAGGCCGAGGATCTTGCCGGTCGGGTGGCCGCCCTCCATCTGGACGACCTTGTCCATCTCCACCAGGGTACCGGGGAGGTTGACGTGCTCCTCGAGGGGGAAGTCCAGGATGGCGAAGATAGCCGCACCCACAATGAGGAGGGCGGCGGCGGGCGCCAAGGCCCGGGGCGCCCGTCGCACGGCCCCAACGATCACCTCGCCGAGCGCCAGCAGCCAGAGGATGATGCTTAGTGCGCCGGTGGCGCCTAGCACGCATCCGCCGAGGACCAGGATCGCCCCGACCAGAATCAGCCCGTCCAGCCAGGCCTTGCGGCCGTACCGCACCACCCCGACGGCAGCGATCAGGATCCAGAGAGCCAACTCGGCGTAATAGAACGGGTGGAAGTAGACTGCGGTCCAGTGGATCGACCGCCCCAGACCGAAGGGCAGGAGGTGGTTCAGCCACGGCAGGTCAGTGAAGAGGGAGCCCAAGAGGTGCAGCAACAAGGGGGGCAGGTACCGCCATCCCGACCGGCGCATCGCCATCCACTCCAATCTGAGAACACATGCATACTGAAATATTCTACACTAGTAGGATTGGTCACGGAAAGCGTTTCGACCGAGTTCTGACTGGTAGTCATTTTGTCGCGGGGTCGAACATACGCTTCTTAGAGAGCGCGTATGGAGGTGATTCCGCTGGCAACGGTTCGCCTGACAGATATAGGTTCACGTGACGGACTGCTGAGGGGGGAGGCGGGGGCGTACCGTTGGGAGGCCCGGCTGGCAAGAGGACCGGTCTCCTACGGCCTCAATCCAAGAACACTCTACAAGGGAGGCGGAAGAGTCGCCCGGCTGGTCCTCTACCGGCAGGTGGGCGAGACGGCCTGCACCCGGAAGGTGGCGGCCTTCGATGGCGGCTGGCAGTTCGGGCGAAAGGCGTATCTAGCGCTCCTGGCCCGGATCGTCGCCTTCCTGGAGGAGGGACCGGCTTGACCCCACCCACGTATAAATAGTGGTGGGGGGATCTCTATATGGCCTGTGCGTGCGACCGCTGTCGATCGGGTTGCCACAAGACCGATCGACGCGATTGTGGTTGCGAACTCTGCCGGGCCGAGTGCGATCCGTGCCGCTGTAGCCCTTGCTGCTGCAGGCCTTGCTGCCACGATCTGTGCGACCTGTGCGGCGACCTCGTCCGGGTCATCTCGATGGGCCGGCGCACCATCACCGAGGGTGTGATGGTCGAGTGCTCGCCGGTTTGCATCGTGATGGGCACGACGGATGGGTACGTAACCATCCCCCGTCGCCGCATCTGTCGGGTGGAGCGAATCTGCTTGAGTGTAACCGTCCGCTAACATGAACTCCCCGCCTCGGGTGCACCGCGAGGCGGGGCTCTTTCGTCTAACGGATTGAGAGGGAATCATAATATCATCCAGAATTGATTCCGGAGAGGTGAGGCGCAGTGGCAGAGCGGCGGACCCTTCCGAGTTCATGGTCAGCGCACTTGAAGGTCGAGTCACAGGCATGGGTCGCTGGCGGGCAGATCACGCCCGAGCAGCGTACGGC
>DATGYC010000226.1:0-2211 GCA_035298385.1 Symbiobacteriaceae bacterium
GCCTGGGCGACCCGATCGGTCATCGCCTTCAGCGCCCGGTACTCGTTGACGTGGCCAACGAGCGGGTGCATGATCTCCGGCGAGACCTCGATCCCCTCACGCTTCAACTGGACGGCTGCCTCGCAGATCGCCCGGACCTGCATCTCATAGATCTCCGGGAAGATCATCCCCAGGCGGCAGCCGCGGAAGCCGAGCATCGGGTTGACCTCGGAGAGCGACCGCACCTTTCGGAGCAAAAGCTCCTTCTCGAAGAGCTCACGCCCCTCATCGCCCTTGGCCCGCCCGACGGCGACCTCGATCGCCAGCTCCTCCTCATCCGGGAGGAACTCGTGCAGGGGCGGGTCGAGGAGGCGGATCGTGACCGGGAAGGGGACCATCGCCTTGAACATGGCGTAGAAGTCGGCCCGTTGCATCGCCCGGAGCTCCTCCAGGGCCTCCAGCCGGTCCTCGTACTCCTCGGCCAGGATCATCGCCTGAGCGACGGCCATCCGCTCGGGATGGTGGCCACCTTGGCCAAACATGTGCTCCGTGCGGCAGAGGCCGATCCCCTCGGCGCCGAACTCACGGGCCTTAGCCGCGTCCTGCGGGTTGTCGGCGTTCGCCCGCACCTTTAGCGTCCGAAGCTCGTCAGCCCAGCCGAGCAGCTCCTGGAAGGCCGGGGAGAGGACGGGATCGACCAGGGGAACGGCGCCGTTGATGACCCGGCCCGTGCCGCCATCGACCGAGATGATCTCGCCCTCATGGACCGTCCGGCCATCGATGGTGAAGGTACGTGCATCCAGGTCGATCTTGATCGACTCGCAGCCGACGACGCAGGGCTTGCCCATGCCGCGGGAGACGATCGCTGCGTGGGAGGTCATGCCGCCACGAGCGGTCAGGATGCCCTGGGCGACGACGATGCCGTGGATATCATCCGGGGAGGTCTCGGGCCGGACGAGCAGGACCGGCTTGGACTCAGCGGCCAACTTCTGGGCCCGGTCGGGATCGAAGACGGCGATGCCGGAGGCGGCGCCCGGTGAGGCGGCCAGGCCGGTCGCCAGCAGGTCGAGCTTCGCAGTCGAGTCGATGCCCCGGTGCAGGAGCTTATCGATCATGCCGGGCTCGATCCGCAGGAGCGCCTGCTCCCGGCTGATCTTCCCCTCCTTGACCAGGTCGACGGCGATCTGGATCGCCGCGGCCGGGGTCCGCTTGCCGGCCCGGCACTGGAGCATGTAGAGGCGACCACGCTCGATCGTAAACTCGATATCCTGCATGTCGCCATAGTGCTTCTCGAGCAGCTCGCAGGTCTCGAAGAGTTGCTGATAGGCGCCCGGCATCGTCTCGGCGAGCTGGGCGATCTGCAACGGGGTCCGAATGCCGGCCACGACGTCCTCACCCTGGGCATTGGGGAGATACTCGCCGTAGAACTCCTTGTGGCCGGAGTTCGGATTACGCGTAAAGACGACGCCGGTCGCCGAGTCGTCGCCCATGTTGCCGAAGGCCATCGACTGGACGTTGACGGCGGTGCCGAGTGAATCAGCGATCTTGTTCAGGCGCCGATAGACGTGGGCGCGCGGGTTCTGCCACGAGTCGAAGACCGCGGCAATGGCGAGGGCGAGCTGCTCACGGGGCGCCTGCGGGAAGGCCTGACCGTGCCGCTCGATGATCTCCTTATACTCCGTCACCAGCTGCTTTAGCTGGGCGGGATTAAGCTCCGGGTCCTGCTTCACACCCCAGGCCTCCTTGCGGGCCGTCAGGTGCTGCTCAAAGTGGTGCAGCGAGACGCCCAGCACCACGTTGGCAAACATGGCGATGAAGCGGCGGTAGCAGTCCCAGGCAAAACGGTCATTGTTGGTATTGCGGGCGTGGGCCAGGACGGTCTCATCATTCAGGCCGAGGTTCAGGATGGTATCCATCATCCCCGGCATGGAGACGGGGGCGCCCGAGCGCACCGAGACGAGCAGCGGGTTCGCACTGTCACCGAACTGCTTGCCGACCTTCCCCTCTAGGGTAGCCAGCGCCTCCTCCACCTGGGCCATCACTTCGACTGGAACCTGCTTTGCCGTCGCATAGAGCCCGCAGACCTCGGTCGAGATCGTAAAGCCCGGCGGCACCGGCAGGCCAATCCGCGTCATCTCGGCCAGGTTGGCGCCCTTGCCACCCAGGATCGACCGCATCGACGCATCTCCCTGTTCGAAGGCCCAGACAAAGGTCTTAGTCACCGAATCGCCC